>JAEVZY010000332.1 GCA_023392035.1 Pseudomonadota bacterium
GTCGTCGTGGTGCCAGTACCTGTCGTTCCAGTGGTACCGGTCGTGCCAGTGGTGCCAATGGTGCCAGTGGTGGTTCCGGTGGTGCCGGTGCCCGTCGTCGTAGTGCCAGTGCCAGTGGTCGCCGTGCTGGCGCTGGCCGCCGTGCTGCGCGTCAGGAGCTGTCCGCGGATTTCCCCATCAGGATGTGCGCTTGAGTGGACGTTGACGTAGTAATTGCCCGCCTGCAGTGCAGCCATCTGGTCGCTGGTCAATACCGCTTCCGCGATCCATACGCCACTGCCGCTGACGGTCTCCGTCATCGGCACCACGATCGCGCCCGCAACGCCGGGCTGACCGGTATGGATATGTGCTGCCGTGCCGACAATGCCGGAAGTGGTAATGGTGGCGCGCATCAAACGCGTGGCGGGATCAATCACCACCACGCCGGTACCGGTGGCGGTGCTGTTGTTGGGCGGTACTTCCTGCGAGCCGGTCAATATCGCGCTGAAGGCATTGCTGGGCAGCGCAATATTCGGGAACGGCAACGATGAAAACGCCGCGTTCGAAGTCAAGGGCGTCGATGAGGCGCCAGTACTTGGGGCGGGATTGTTGTCACCACCGCCGCATGAGGCCAGCAACAAGGCGGAGGCCGCGGAAATGGCCAATCGTCCCCAGGGACGGGTGTAAATGGACTGCATCGTTTTTCTCCTGATCACAATCACTGGAAGGGATGGCGCCGGTTCACTGTCTCCGGCGACCTGTGGCCATACTTCATGGCCGGGCCATCCATGGCTTTGCGGCATGGACAAACCTCGCCATGCCGCGCAGCGCCATGCGTTGCAGCGACCGTGCCCGGCGGCCGGCGACAGGCGTCGTCCGCGTTTGTTCAGGGCGATGGAATTGCCTGGTTTGATCTGCTTCCAAGAACGGCCGCGCCAGGTCGCCTGCTCTCGCCCGGCAAGAAAGAAGCGTCGGCTCAAGCCAGGATGTATGCGGCAGGAGAGATTGCCGCGGCAAGGTAAGCCTTACCTTGGGTTTGTAAATAAGCGCAGTGTGCGGACGGAATTTGTCTTGATTGGCGCGCAAGTGCGCTGCCTGATGGCATTGACCATGGCCAAGCCGGGCGAAAAAAAACCGCCGGCGAAGCGGCGGTTTTTCGGTCTTGCGGGATTACGACAACATCAGTCGGCGTAGACGCCAGCCTTCTTGATGATCGGGGTCCACTTGTCGATTTCCGATTTCAGGTGCGCGCGCAGGGCTTCCGGCGTGGCGCGATTCTGTGCCACCGGCTCGGTGCCCAGGCCGGAGAACTTGTCGACCACCATCGGGTCCTTCAGCGCCGCTTGCAGGGCGTGCGACAGTTTGTCGATCACGGGCTTGGGCGTGCCCTTGGGAGCGTACATGCCGTGCCACACCGCGATTTCGAACTTCGGCAAACCGGCTTCGGCCATGGTCGGCACATCCGGCAGGGCTGTATTGCGCTTGCTGGTGGTGAGGCCATAGGCCTTCACGCGACCGCCCTTGATCTGCGAGGTGGTGTTGGTGGTCTGGTCGCACATGATGTCGACCTGGCCGCCCATCAAGTCATTCATGGCCGGCGCCGTGCCCTTGTAGGGGATGGTATTGAGGTCGGTATCGATGGCGCTCATGAACAGCATGCCGCACAGGTGCGAGGCCGAACCGATGCCGGCATTGGCCAGCGAAATCTTGGTGCGATCGGCCTTGAGTTTGGCGATCAGCTCTTTCAGGTCCTTGGCCGGAAAGTCCTTGCGGGCGATCAGGGTCATCGGAACATCGGTCACCAAACCGATCGGCTCGAAACTGTCGATCGAGTTGTAGGGCAGCGAGCGATACAGCGCCGGAGCGGTGGAGTGGCCGATGTGATGCAGGAACAGGGTGTAGCCGTCCGGGGCCGAACGCGCCACGCGCGCCGCGGCAATCGTGCCACCCGCACCCACGGTGTTCTCGACGATCACCTGCTTCTTGAGGGTCTGGCTCATGGACTGGGCCACGACACGGCCCACGACGTCGGTCGGGCCGCCAGCCGAGAACGGAATCACCAGGGTGATCGGCTTGCTCGGGTAGTCATCGGCGGCAAACGCCGAGACCGACACGGCGCACAACATCGCCACGCCCATGGAACGGAAAATGGATTTCATGTTTTCTCCTTTGGATACGGAATCGGGCCATTCTTGTAACGTGATCGCCCTGAGCCGCGCAGTGTAGCACCAGTGTTGCGCGGAACAAACCATGAGTAAGGACCGGCAAATCAATGTTTGCCGGGCACACCACGAGCCCTTGCCGCACCCCGGGCTGCTCGCTGCGCAGGCCCCTACAGGCAGGCTTCGATCAGGAAAGGTCCGCGCCGCGACATGGCCGCATCCAGCAGGTTGGCAAAGCCTTCTGCCGTGTCGGCACGCGCGGCTTCCACGCCCATGGAACGTGAAAGTTGTACCCAGTCCAGGTCGGGCTGGTCAAGATTGAGCATGCGCATGGCGTTGCGACCCGGCGTGCCGGCGCCCACCATTTTCAGTTCGTTCTTGAGAATGGCGTAGCTGCGGTTGGACAGCAGCACCACCAGCACGTCGAGATTTTCGCGGGCCATGGTCCACAAGGCCTGCGGGGTGTACATGGCGCTGCCATCGGCCTGCAGCGCGACCACTTTGCGGTCCGGACAAGCGATGGCGGCGCCGGCCGCCATCGGCAGTCCGACTCCAATGGCGCCACCGGTAATCTGCAGGAAATCATGCGGCGCGGCGCCGAAGGTGGGCGCGAAGAAATCGCGGCCGCTGCTCACGCTTTCATCGCAAAGAATCGCGTTTTCGGGCAATGCCTGGGCAACGGCGCGTATCACCGCATCGGGCGTCAGCGCGCCGTTCAGCTTTGGCAGCAAAGGCGAATCGGGCAGCGCCAGCAGCGGACCCGCGCCCAGGGCCTCGGCCAGTTGCGCCAGCGCTTGCGCCACATCTTCACCCGGACGCGCCAGTTCCAGCACTTCGCATTCGGGCGGCAGCATGCTGCTGGGTTTGCCGGGATAGGCAAAGAACGCCACCGGCGCCTTGGCGCCGGCCAGCACCATGCGGCGCGTGGACGCAAACGCGGCCAGTGCCCGGTCCACGCTGTAGGGCACGCGATCCACGCTCGCGCGTCCGCGGCCGCGCGCCATGCGGCCATTCGATTGCTGCGCCATCAAGCGTGCGCCGCAGGCCTGCTGAATGCGGGCGGCATCGCGCAAGGCGGATTCCGTCAATCCGGCGCCGGACAGCAGCAGCACCGATTCACCGTCTTGCCGCAGGGCTTGCGCAATGCGCTCGATGCGCGCGCTGTCCACCGCCGCCGCCGCTTGCGCCTGCGCCATGACGACGCTGCCGCGGCTTTCATTCCAGGCGGCGTCGGCCGGCAGGATCAGGGTGGCAATCTGCCCCGGCGCGCTGTTGGCGGCGCCGATCGCCGCCGCGGCGGCGTTGCCGACCTGGTCGGCATTGGCCACCCGCCCCACCCAGTCCGACATCGGCCGCGCCACGCCTTCGATATCGGTGGTCAGCGGCGCATCGTGGGCGATGTGGTAACTGGCATGTTCGCCCACCACGTTGACGATGGGCGAGCGGGCGCGGCGCGCATTGTGCAGGTTGGCCAGGCCATTGGCCAGCCCCGGTCCCAGGTGCAGCAAGGTGGCGGCTGGCCGGCCGGCCATGCGCGCATAGCCGTCGGCCGCGCCCGTCACCACGCCTTCGAACAGGCCCAGCACGCAACGCATCTGCGGCTTGCGGTCCAGCGCCGCCACGAAATGCATTTCCGATGTGCCCGGATTGGCAAAGCAGACATCGATGCCGTTGGCCAGCAGCGTGTCACACAGGAGGTCCGCGCCGTTCATTGTTGTCTCCATTGTTGTTTTGATGGGTAAGCGTGGGCGCCAGGGTTTCGACCGCCTGGCGATCGGTGTGGAAGATGTGGTCGGGGTGCAGGCTGGCCAGCACGCCCGCCGTGTCGAGCACATCCCAGACCTGCTTCTTGATGTTGGACACGTACAGTTCAATGCCGGCCCCGGCCAACTGCGAATGCAGGTTCTGCAGGCAGTCCACGCCGGTGGCGTCGATGCTGTTGATGGCGCCCGCGCACAGCAGGAAGCGGCGGGTGTGCGGGTGCTGTCGCAACAGGCCGCCGACAAAGCGTTCCAGCGACGAAGACGAGAGGAAATTCAGGGCCGCATCGACCCGTACCGCCAGCAGGTCCGGCGCCAGCGGCGGCAGCTTGAAGCGCTGGTCGTCGCGCAGAGTGCCGTCCTCATGCAGGCTGACGGTGATGATGCGCGGCCGGGTGTGGTGGTACAGATAGGAGCCCATCGACAGGCCGACGCCGGCAAACACACCCCAGTGCAGGCGCGGCGCCGAAAACAGCGTGGCGCCGAAGGTCACCAGCGCCACCGCCGCGTCGTCGCGCGAGAGCGCAATCAGGCGGCGCATGCCGGCAATGTCGATCAAGCCGAAGACGGGCACGATGATCATCGCCGCCAGCGCCGCGCGCGGCAATTGCGCCACCCACTCGATCAGGTACATCAGGCCGCCCGCCACGCACAGCACGGAAAACAGCGTGGACCAGCCCGACACCGCGCCAGCATACAAATTGAGCGCCGAGCGCGAGAAAGAGCCGCTCACCGGAAAGGCGCCGAACAAGCCGCTGGAGATCTTGGCCAGGCCCTGGCCGATCAGTTCCTGGTCTTCATCCCACAATTCCTTGCGCTTTCTGGCGATGACGCGGCAACTGGTCATGGCTTCGGTGAAACTGATCAGGGCCAGCACCAGCGCCGCCGGCCACAGTTCCTGATGCCGTTCGAAGGAAATCGCGGTCGGCCAGGACGGCAGCGGCAAGCCGGAGGGAATGCGCCCCACCACCGCGCCGCCGGCTGCGTGATAGCCGGTCAGCATGCTGGCAACGATGGCCAGGATGGTGACGATGAGTATGCCCGGCCAGCGCGGCAGATAGCGCTTGAAAAGAACCAGGGCCAGCACGCAGCCGATGCCCATCAGGCTGGAAACGCGCACCGATTCGGATTGCAGCGCCCGCTGCAGGATCAGCGACCAACTGCCTTCCATGTCCAGCCCGATCAGGGCCGGCAATTGGGAAGCGATGATCAATACCGCCGCCGCATTGATGAAGCCGGTCAGCACCGGCTGCGACACCAGGTTGGCAATGCGTCCCAGCGAAAACGCGCCGAGCGCGAACTGCACCAGCCCGGAATAGATGGCCAGCCATATCGCCAGCGTGGTCCAGTGCGGGGTGTTCGGCGTGGACATGGGTGTCAGCGAGCCGAACACCAGCATGCTGGTGAGCGCCACCGGCCCCACCGACAACAGGGGAGATGAGCCGAACAGGATGCCGATGACGGCCGGCACCAGTGCCGCATACAGGCCGGTTTCCGGCGGCATGCCGGCCAGCGTGGCATAGGCGATCGCCTGCGGAATCATGATCAGGCCGACGCTGATGCCGGCCCAGGCATCGGCCCGCAGTTCGGGCAGGCTGGGGCGAGGCCAGTTGAGAAAGGGGAAGAAGCGGGACAGACGGCGGGAGGAAGACATGGCGCGATGATGCCACAGCAGGCGCGGCATGGCATGCCTCAAACGCAACAAGGGTGACTTGCGCTCACACGCAAGTCACCCCTGCTGGCTAGCCTGCAGCGCCGGCCCTGAAGCGCCGGCACACTGCTTACTCTTTGGCGATCTGGTGATTCGACATGCGCTCCACCGCCTGGCACAGGGCCGAGTGATCCAGGCCGGAACCGTCATGCGCGGCCATGGAATTCATCAGCTCCTGCACGGCCGAGGTGTTGGGCAGCGACAGGCCCAAGGCCTTGGCGCCTTGCAGGGCCAGGTTCAAGTCCTTCTGGTGCAGGGAGATGCGGAAGCCCGGATTGAAAGTGCGCTTGACCATGCGCTCGCCGTGCACTTCCAGGATGCGCGAAGAGGCAAAGCCGCCCATCAGGGCCTGGCGCACCTTGGCCGGATCGGCGCCGGCCTTGGAGGCGAACAGCAGCGCTTCGGCCACGGCCTGGATGTTGAGGGCGACGATGATCTGGTTGGCGACCTTGGTGGTCTGGCCATCGCCATTGCCGCCGACCAGGGTGATGTTCTTGCCCATCAACTCGAACAGCGGCTTGACCTTTTCGAAGGCGCCGTCCGGTCCGCCGACCATGATGGTGAGCGAAGCGGCCTTGGCACCGACTTCACCGCCCGAAACGGGGGCGTCCAGGTAATCGCAGCCAAGCTCATTGATGCGGCGGGCGAATTCCTTGGTGGCGATCGGCGAAATCGAGCTCATGTCGACCACGATCTTGCCCTTGGACAGGCCGGCGGCCACACCGCCTTCGCCGAACAGCACCGCTTCGACGTCGGGCGTGTCGGGCACCATGGTGATGATGATGTCGGCCTTTTGCGCCACTTCGGTGGCATTGGCGCACAGGGTGGCGCCCTGCTCGATCAGCGCGGTGGGCGCCTTGCGGTCATAGACATACAACTTGTGGCCGCCAGTGATCAGGTGAGCAGCCATCGGCGCGCCCATGATGCCGGTGCCGATGAAACCTACGTTTGCCATGTTTTTCCTCTCGATGTCCGGATAAGTGTTTTTATATGTGATGTGATGCGGGCCTATATTACGGCTTATTGCAGGCCGTGGGCAGCACGCCAGCCCAGGCCTTGCACCGTGCCGGCCTTGGGCTTGTACTCGCAACCAATCCAGCCCTGGTAGCCGATCTCATCCAGGAAGCGGAACAGATACCCGTAGTTGATCTCGCCGGTGCCCGGCTCGAAGCGGCCGGGGTTGTCCGCCAGCTGCAGATGCGCGATGCGGCCCAGATTGGCCTTGATGGTGTTGGCCAGCTCGCCTTCCATGCGCTGCATGTGATAGATGTCGTACTGCACGAAGACATTGACGCTGCCGGTTTCGGCAATGATGTCCAGCGCCTGCTGCGTGCCCGACAGGAAGAAACCGGGAATATCGAAGGTATTGATAGGCTCGATCAAGAGCTTGATACCGGCTGCCTGCAGGCGCTCGGCGGCGTAGCTGAGGTTGGCGACGAAAGTCTTGTGCGCCTCTTCCCGCGAAACGCCCTTGGGCACGATGCCGGCCAGGCAGTTCACCTGTTTCACCTTGAGCGCGCTCGCGTACTCGATGGCGCGACCGACGCCATCCTTGAATTCGGCCACCCGGTCAGGGTGGCAGGCAATGCCGCGTTCGCCCGCGGCCCAGTTGCCGGCCGGGAGATTGTGCAGCACCAGCTCCAGCTTGTTGGCCTGGAGCTTTTCGGCGATCTGGGCCGGCGGATAGTCATAGGGGAAAAGGAATTCCACCGCCTTGAAGCCGGCCTTGGCGGCCGCTTCGAAACGATCCATAAAAACCACTTCCGTGAAAAGCATGGTCAAGTTGGCTGCCAGCTTGGTCATAATGCGTGGTCCTCTTGCTTAGCGAATGGCCTGCACTTCGGCAAACTCATTGACGTTGTCGATTTCAGTGCCCATGGCGATATTGGTCACGCGTTCCAGGATCACTTCCACCACCACCGGCACGCTGTGCTGGCGGGCCAGGCCGCGGGCCTGCTCGAAGGCCGACACCAGTTGTTCCGGATCGGTGACGCGGATCGCCTTGCAACCCAGGCCTTCCACCACGGCGACGTGGTCCACGCCATAGCCTTGCGGGCCGTCTTTCTCGGCATTGATGTTTTCAAAGCCGAGCTGCACGCAATAGTCCATGTCGAAATTGCGTTGCGCCTGGCGGATCAGGCCGAGGTAGGAGTTGTTCACCAGCACGTGAATATACGGCAGTTTGAATTGCGCGCCCACGGCCAGTTCTTCGATCAGGAACTGGAAGTCATAGTCGCCCGAGACGCCGACGATCTCGCTGTTGGGGTCGGATGCGCGCACGCCGAGGGCAGCCGGAATGGTCCAGCCGAGCGGACCGGCCTGGCCGCAGTTGACCCAGTGGCGCGGATGGTTCACGTGCAGGAATTGGGCGGCGGCGATCTGCGAATTGCCGATCGACGACACATAGCGCACATTGCGGCCGAAGAAGCGGTTCATCTCGTGATAGACGCGGAAAGGCTTGATCGGCTTGTCTTCGTAATCCGACTTGCGCAGCATGGTGGCCTTGCGCGCCTGGCACTCTTCCACCCACTGGCTGCGGTTCTTCAGCTTGCCGGCGGCTTTCCATTCCTGCGCCACTTCAACGAACAACTGCAGCGCGGCCTTGGCGTCCGACACGATGCCGTAGTCGGGGCCAAACACGCGGCCGATCTGGGTCGGCTCGATATCCACGTGCACGAACTTGCGGCCCTTGGTGAACACATCCACCGAGCCGGTATGGCGATTGGCCCAGCGGTTGCCGATGCCCAGCACGAAGTCGGAAGCCAGCATGGTGGCATTGCCGTACTTGTGGCTGGTCTGCAGGCCAACCATGCCGGCCATCAGCGGATGGTCGTCAGCGATGGCGCCCCAACCCATGAGCGTGGGGATGACCGGCACGCCGACGATCTCGGCGAACTTCACCAACAGATCCGATGCATCGGCATTGATGATGCCGCCGCCGGCGGTGATCAGCGGACGCTCGGCCTCGTTGAACATGGTGAGGGCTTTTTCGATCTGCTTGCGGCTGGCGGCGGGCTTGTAGACCGGCAGCGGCTCGTAGGTGTCGGGATCGAATTCGATCTCGGTCACTTGCACGTCGAACGGCAGATCGATCAGCACCGGGCCGGGACGGCCGGAACGCATGATGTGGAATGCCTGCTGGAACACGCGCGGCACCAGCGCCGGCTCTCGCACGGTGACGGCCCACTTGGTAACCGGCTTGGCGATGGATTCGATATCCACCGCCTGGAAGTCTTCCTTGAAAATGCGCGAGCGCGGCGCCTGGCCAGTGATGCACAGGATGGGAATCGAATCCGCTTGCGCCGAGTACAGGCCGGTGATCATGTCGGTGCCGGCAGGACCCGAGGTGCCGATGCACACGCCGATGTTGCCGGCCTTGGCGCGGGTATAGCCTTCAGCCATGTGCGAGGCGCCTTCCACGTGGCGCGCCAGGATGTGGCGCATGCCGCCGTCTTTTTTCATGGCGGCGTAGAAGGGATTGATTGCTGCGCCCGGCACGCCGAAGGCGACATTGGCACCCTCTTTCTGCAACACGTACACGGCGGCTTGGGCTGCGGTCATCTTGGCCATCTTGTTTCTCCTGCAATGAGAATGGAATTTTTGAAGATGGGGTGATGCTATAGGCGCAGCTTTGGTTTGATAAGAAGAGGATCGGTCGCTTTATTCGATACTTAGAGTATGGAATAATCGGACGTATGGACAAGCTCACTCAAATCGAAGCCTTTGTGGAAGTGGCCGACAAAGGCAGCCTGGCCAAGGCCGCGCTTTCGCAGAAAATCACCCCCGTTATGTTGGGGCGGCGCATCGATGCCCTGGAAAAACGTCTGGGCGTGAAGCTGATGCATCGCAGCACGCGGCACCTGACGCTGACCGAGCAGGGCGTGGTTTATCTGGAGCATTGCCGCAAGCTGCTGGCCGAGCTGAACGGGGCTGAGAAAGCGCTTTCCGAAGGCCAGCACAAGGCCACCGGGCACTTGATCGTTTCCGCCCCCGCTTCTTTCGGCCGCCGCCATGTGGCGCCGCACGCCCCGGCCTTTCTGGCCACCAATCCCGAATTGCGCATGTCCTTCAATCTGACCGACCAGGTGGTGGACCTGGTGCGCGAAGGCTATGACATGGGCATTCGCATCGGCGGCGTGATCGATCCCAATTTCGTGGCGATCAAGCTATGGCCGAACCGGCGCGTGGTCTGCGCGGCGCCGGATTATCTGGCGCGGCATGGTGTGCCCAAGAGCCTGGACGATCTGCAGAAGCACAACTGCCTGTCCTTCAACCTGCAAGGCGGTCAGCAGCGCGGCTGGTATTTCCAGAAAGGCGGCAAGCAGGTGGCGGTGCGGGTGGATGGCAATCTGGACTGCAATGACGGCGAGTTGCTGCACCGCTGGTCGGTGGAGGGGCTGGGCTTGGCCTGGCGTTCCACCTGGGAGATTCAGCGCGAGTTGAATTCGGGCGCGCTGGTGACGGTGCTGGATGACTACGCCCTGCCCGACTACACGATCATGGCGGTGTATCCGCAGCAGAGACACGTGCCGGCCAAGGTGAGGTTTTTTGTGGAGTATTTGAAGGGGGTTTATGGGGCGGAAGGGTATTGGAATCGGTGAGTGAATCGCTGAGATTTCATCAAGGCGCACGCATTCCTTCCAGGGCTTGGGCGCGATCGAAGGCGTCAGTCACGTCACAGGCTTGCTTCTATGCTCGGCCAGCACTCTACACATGAACCGCATGATCGGTCACAGGCCAATTCTTACCGTTCGAAGCATCTGTTAAATCCGCTCACCTGCTGGGTTTGAGCGAGGGCAAACCGGTGCCGGGGGTAAAGCCTTCATCCTCACAGTTCCGCACTCAAGGAGAACTGTAATGAAGCGCGTATTGAACCCGACTCCTGCCCTGCTGTTGGCTGCCACGCTGGTTTGCCCGTTGTTCGCGGCCGCACAGAGCAGCGGCTCATCCTGGTCAGGAGGCTCGCCGTTTGGCCGGCTCAGTGCCGAGCAGGAAAAGGCTGCACTGAACGCGACGCGGCAGGCGGGCCCGGTGGCGGTCATCAGTTCATCGAGCAGCTTTCTGTTTGCCGGCTGGACCGCGGTGCCCAACATGGGTTGCCTGCCGGCGTGGGATGTGACGGTGGACGGCTCCGAATCTTCTTCCCCTCACGGGCCCATCGTAAATTATGAATGGACCTGGATGACCGGGCCAGGATTGCCCGGCGGGCAGGCGAGCTCGCCCACACCCCTGCAGACTCTGCGCATGGTGGGCAACCGCTTCCTCTATACGGTGAAATTGACTGTCACGGACAGGCACAAGAAGAGCGGCAGCTCTGCGGTGAACATCACTACGCCGTTGCGGGAGGAGCAGCCGCCGGGGACGTGTTGATCGATTTGGCCTTGCAGAGGCCACGGCGGGGGTATGTGAATTAACGAGGGAGTGGTGGTCCGTCCGACCTCAGTCAGGTCCGGACAATTGCCTCGTTGGCAGGCTGTGATCCATACTCACCTCCGCCCTCAGGCAATTGTCATTCGCATCGAATTTCACCCGACGCTGTTCGACCGTGTCATTCAGCGATTGCGCGTCGGTGTACCGAGGATCCGGTTTCAAATGGCGCAGAACGCCGGCGCTCCTGCCTTTAGCTGGTTTCATCGAGTTGTCGTCGCTTCTCTTGGCGCTCACTATGAGCGCAACACGGGCCCGCGCTGGGTAGAGAATTTGGGAGTAGTTTTGTGTAGCAAATTGCCGCCGAGATCACTCGCCCTTTTCAACCACTGTCTTCAGATCCTGGAACGTCATCGCCTCGGTGAAATTCTGCAGAATGTGCCTCTGCTTCTCCGGCGCAATTGCCCGACCATCGTCCCAACGCTTAAACGCCGAGGGATCAATGATGATGCATGGCAGCCCACCTTGTACCCCGCTTTCCACATACAGTGAAATCACTGCATCACCTTCTTGGTATTCGGCACCGAATCGGCTAGTGCGCTGGACTACGAAGCCGTTATCGCTACGAACACCTTGCTTGTTAATCCAAGTGAACATCTCATTGACCTCCAAAGATATAGCGCGGCTTCAAGTACAGCGGTTCAATGCCGGTCACAGCGGGATTCGCCTGCAGCATTGGCAATTCGATGCTGCGGTAGATACTGGTAGGCCGCACTGAACCCTGCAATACGCGCACTTGACCAGTCGCCTGCTGTGCCAGCGAACGCGAAACTTCGCTCCAGATGTGATCCGCTTCCACTTGAGTGAATGGGGAGTTTGCCCCGTACAAATCCATCGAGTCAAGCCACTGCCCGCCGGGTGTCATCTCCAGCGTGCGGCCACCGTTTTGCAGTGCGTAGGCTTGCGAACGAAGTGTGCCTTCCCTCCCCAATCCCGACCACAACAGCAATTCGTCTGGGCCGGTTCGCAAGCCGAGTGATTGTGCGTGCTTGATCACCTCGGAAGGAGCCATGCCTTCCAGCGGATGGGCGACGGATGTCTCATACGTCTTCCTGACTGCCGCCAATTCCTCTGTGGTCGCAACTGCGCCGTAGCGAGTGATTGCCCCTGCACCAAACCCGAAAACTGTCGTACCCGCCTCGGCAAACGCCTGCGCCGTCTGTAATGCGGCCGTGCCGTAATTCCCCACCTTGAAATTGGCGATACCCGCGCTCATGCTTCGCGCCCCAATCGCATTCAAGGCAAAGTTTTCGAAGGAATCCACAACTTGGCCGGTGTACCGTCCCAGGGTCTCGGCCGTCGAAGCTGGCCCTGCCATCACGCTGCGGTAATCCCCTCGATACCCGATCAAGAAGTCGCTTTGCCAAGTCGATTCAGGCAGCATCAAGCCGGTGCCGGGTACAGTGCTGTCCGCAAGCGGTCTTACGTCAATTTGGGGCGTGGGTACCGGATAGGATACCGACCCTGTATTCCAAAGTAGGCCGCCATCGCTGCTCTGACCTATGATCCGCAAGGGTGAGTTGTCCGACGCGCCGAGCAGTGCTCCGTCACCATATCCGCCATCGTCCCGATTGGATACCACAACGAATTCGGGCAACCGTTTGGTTCCGTCTGAATCAGTCCATCCTTGGCCAGAGGGGCCGGAGGCTTCGATGTAGCGTGAATTACTCGTGCGGATCACGCTACCGCCATAGGTATCCGCATAGCGGTTGGCCACAGTCTGTTGCCGATTCCAGTAATCCTCCTCCGTCATCCCGGGCCCTGACATTGCAAGCGCTTTTTCAGTCCGCGCATCCTCATTCATCGCGTTGATCTCGGAACTTCTGAAATCCTCCCGCGCCGTCACACTGCCTTTCGCCGTTTCATTCCCGTTGTACTGGGCCATGTTGGCTGCTACCGCATTACCAATCGTCTCGCCCGCCACCGCAGCCCAACTTCCCGCCATGGCCCCGCGCACCACACCGCCTGCCAAGCGAGCGCCGATCATTGCGGAAGTCGGCCCGGCACTTTTCAAGGCGTCGCCTATCACCGAGCCGGCTATTACGCCCAAGGTGCCGGCGGCCACGGCGCGCCAGTCGAATTTCTGCTGCAGGCCGGTCGCCGTGGCCAGGCCTTGGGTCAGGGTATTGCCCAGGAATTGACTGGTCGCTGCAATGGCGACCTGGCTGCTCATTCCGATTGCCTTGGCCACGGCGGCACCCGCTCCACTGGTGCCTACTCCCGCCCCTACACCAGCGCCAATGGAAGAGATGGCCACACCAGTCCAGGAAAAAATGTCCTGGATTCCCAAGGCCATTCCCGCCATTTGCGACACCGCTCCGCCCACCGCGCCCGCGACCAGGCTAACCCCGATGTTGGCGCCCAATGCGGTGGCGCCGGCAGACATGATGGCGCTCAGGCTCGAACCGACCGGTGCCGTCATGGTTCCTGCGGTAACGACCGTGGCCACGGCGGCGATTGCGATCACCACGATGGTGGCAAATATTCCGCAGCCATCGTCTTGCATCGGTGGCGGCGGCGGAACCGGCAGGTTGGGCGTGACATCTCCTATCGCCTCGCCCGGGTTGTAAGGGCGGAAGGTTTCGCTGGAGTTGTGGAAGTTGGCGACCTTGTTGGGAATCGTCAGGCTGATGCCGGCCGTGAGGGCCTCACTCCCGGTCAAGCCATTGGCGTCGGCGATCAGATACCAGAGCGAAGCGTCACCCCAAAGTTGGGCCGCGATCGAGCGTAGCGTATCCCCAGCCCTCACGATGTAGGCCACTGGCGTGGAACCGGGATAAGCCGCATTGATCGGCTCATAGTTCTGATCAAAATCCGCTGAGCTGATCGGCTGGAAATTTCTGGCACCGGTCTTGTTGACACCGCCCTGCGCCAACGCTTGCACGTAGTCCACGCGCGAAGGGCCGCCATTGCCCACATCACCCACACGCTTGCCGTCGAGGTAGTAGTACTTCTGCAGGCGCAAGGCATTGGGCATGTACTCCTCGCGGGTGAGGATCAAGCCTTCGGCGTTGGTGGTGTAGCGAAAGCCGGTCTTTCCGGCTTCGTCACGCGCCTCTTTCAGATGACCGTTGACGTCGTACAGCAGGTGCGAAGTGCCGGCAGTCCACCCCGGTGCATCGGCGTTGTAGGGTTGCGAAGTGATGGTCGATTGCCTGGCGCTGTCCCACCATTCGTAGCCGTACCAAGTGGACGTGGTGGTGCCTGAATCGACTGAGCTGACATAGCTGAGCGTTCCGTCTGCCAGGCGGTAGTAATCGGTGACGCTCCCGCTCAAGGTGGTTTCGCGTTTGACCAGGCTGTCGCCGTCATAGCTGGAATTGCGCTGCGCGCTGAGTGCTCCGCCTGCCGTGTATTCGCTGTACGTGAATACCCGTCCCAAGGCATCGCTCTTGCGTCGCGCGCGCAGCACGTTGTCGATGGTGGTGTCTTCCAGGTAGCCGTCGGCGGTGTAGGTGTAGCGCTCGCTATGCACCGCGCCATCGGCGCTCTGGTACGTGGCTTGGCGCCGTTGGCCAGCCAGGTCGTAAGCCAGTTGAACGCCATCCGCGCCACGCACAATGCTGATCGACTTGTCATCCTCCCGCGTGGCACGCGCGCCGGACAGGCTACCCATGCTGAGCGTGAAGCGGTTCACTGCGTCGTAGGCATACCAATAGTCCTGGGTTTGAACGCTGCCGTTGATGCCGTCGTGATAGCTGGCCAGCATGTGGCGTCGATTGCCGACGGCGTCGTATTCGTAGCTGATGCTGTAGCGCGGATCGGTGATGGTCCTGACCCGGTTCAGCTCGTCGTACTGGATGCTGGCTTGCTGCGCGAAGTCGCGCACGCTCTGGTTGTCCGTGCCGAGCAAGGCGTAGCCTTCGAAGGTCTTGTTGCCTTCGGCGTCGTACTCATAGGTGCTCAGCGTGTGGGCGGCCAGGTCGCGTATGCCGCGCAGCATGCCGTTGGCGTAGTACTCGTAGCTGATGTTCTGGCCGGTGGAGCCGGTTTGCGAAGTCAGCCAGCCGGCATTGTTGTAGCGATAGGTGAAGCTGTGGCCGCCAAGATCGATGTGGGCCAGCAAGTGACCGAAGATATCCGTGCTGTCGACCATGGTGCGGCCGTTGGCGTCGGTGGTGGTCTTGATGATGCCGCCGGTTTGCACGCCACCCAGTCCGGTAAGGCTTGAGGAATATTGATAGCTGTAGCTGGTGGAGCGTGACTCGAAGCTGAGGGTACGAATGACTCGTCCCAGGCTGTCGTAATAGGTGCGCTCGCGCTGCCCGAGGGCATTGGTGTGGGCGATGCGGTTTCCTGCCTCGTCGTATTCGTAGCGGTCTTCGCTGGCATTCGCCAGGGCGCTTGGACTGCCGGCATCACGCATCGGTCGCACGACTCGCGTTAGCCGATTGTCCTGGTCGTAGTAGTAGCTGGTCACACGACCCAGCGCATCGCGCGCGGTACGCAGATTGCCGAAGATATCGTAGCCATACAGGACCAGACTGCCGTCTGCCTGGCGCACAAGAGTGTTCTTTCGCAAGTCGCCCGGCAGCCAGGCCTGGGTGTTGAGCATGCCGTTCGCGTCTTTCTGCGCGATGGCGTGTCCGGCCAGATCGTAGGTGTAATCGGTTTCCGGGCGCAGGGTTTTGACGAAGCCGTTCTCCAGCGTGGCACTGGTGGTGGGCTGCAGCTTTTGCGTGAGCAGGCCGAGCGTGTTGTAGCTGAAGTTGGTGACGCGGCCCAAGCCGTCGGTCTCTTGCGTGATTTCGCCGAAGGCGTTGGTGCTCTGCTGGCGATGGATGACATTGCTGCCGGTGCTGACACCGTTGATCACCCATTGCAGGGCGGTTGCAGTGTTGCTCGCGCCAAGGCTGAATACTCCGGCAGTACGGTCGAGCGGTTCGCCTTGTGTGGTGATCAACTCATAGAAATACTCGAAGTCCGCTGTGCCCGCCGTGGGCTTGAGTGCACTTGCATCCCAGGTAAAACCGCCATCGGCAGCGCGGGTCAGAGTGATCGGGCCGGCGAAGCTGTCACTGCTGTTGCGCAGGCGGTAGTAGAAGCGCATCTGCGATGCAGCATCTTGCGGCGTGAAGCGCAATACCGTTTGCGGCGGCGCCACGTACTGGGAAAGAATGGCGGTGCTGCTTCCCAGTTGCAGACTGCCGCCGCCCTTGTTCACGACCAATCCGCTTGCATTGGTCGCTTCATATTCGAATTCGTAGCGATAGCTGGTCTGGTCCAATGGGACGAGCTGCGACGCGTCCCAAATAAAGGAGCCGCTGCCCCCTGCCGTAGGCACCAAACTGACGCTGCTCCAGACGCCATTGCTTCCCAATATTCGATAATGCACGGTCAAGGTGTTGGCATCGAGGGGATTGCCGTCGAAGCGAATGGTGCTTGGCCTGGTCTGGTATGGAACCGGATTGGAGAGGACGGACGGAGTGCTTCCAAGCCTGAGCGTGCTGTAGAGCTTGTTGACCAGATCGCCATCACCATTCGCACCGGTTCGCGTCTCGAAGATCGCTTCATAGTCGCCGCTGAGCTGGCCAAAATTCCAGGTAAACCAGCCGGGCGTGGCGGCGCCCGATGCGCTCGATGGTCCGAGTACGGTGGCGCTACTCCACTCTCCATTCGAACCGGCGGGCCGGTAGCGCACCAGCAGGGAAGCGGCAGTGCTTCCTTGGGCGGTCAGCTGCAGCTGGTTCCCGGTTTCAAAAAGCAGGGATGCCGCCACCGCTGGGCCATACTTGGCGGGACTCATGTTGATGCTGGCGCTGTCAGCGCCGAGGAGCATGCTCCCGGTCTGGAAGTCCTGAGCCACGCCGTCGAGACCGACGGCCAGCAACCGCAGGTCATAGCTTCCGCGCGGCAGGGTGCTCCAGTCGAATGCGTAAGTAGCGTCGGCCGTACCCGTGCTGGCGACATAGGCCGGAACCCGGAGGGACTGGAAAGCTCCACTGGTACCGCCTGGGCGGTAGTAGAGAGTGAGCGACGCAGGCTTGCCCGTGGCGTTCTTGAACAGCGCCAGTTTCGGGAGTGGGGTAACGATGGACGTTGGAGCCGAGGAGACGCCGCTCCAGGATGTCAGCGACAGCAACGTGTTTCCGCCGTCCATCGCCTTGAATACGCGAACCTCAAACCGAATTGTGGAAGGTGGGTACAGCTGGTATGTACTGCTGAGCACAGCAGTCCGTACGTTCGGGGCGTATGAGTAGGTCGTGACGACAGGGCCTGGATTGTTGAAGCTGTTGAAGACCTTGACTTCGACGGTGAAATTTCCGAGACCCCATGCATCTGCGTTGGGGAGAGTCAAGGTGGCAGCCGAAACGGCTGGAATATTAAGGGGCTTGCCTCCGGAGCCGTAGGTCCCCGGCAGTACTATCGTGCTGCCATACCCCATCTGAGCCAAAATGCCGCGCCCTGCTTCGGTCGTACCCGTAACGCCCGCCGCCGTCACATTCACATTACTGGCCGCTGCCGAAACCGTCACCCCGTTGAAATTGCCCTGCTCAACTTCCACACTTGAAGTACTCGACTGCAGTTCCGCCGCCGCCCGGCTGGTCACCATGCTGGGCTGCCAGGTATCGGTCAACTGATTGCGCCTGTCATACGCCGAGATGGTCAAATGTATGGCAGCCGCATCCGGCGTTCCAGAGACCACATCTCCATTGGAGGCCTGCAGCATCTGCTCCAGGCTCATGCCACGCAAATCCGCGCCGGAAGAATCAATCTGCAAGGTGGCGTTGCCCGCAGCGTCGTAGGCCCAAGCACGGGTTGCGCCATCGCCGGAATTCCCCTTGATGAGTCGCCCGGCCGCGTCGTATTCGGAGAATTCCTGCCATCCGCCATTGCTTCCTTTGGCGATCACCTCGCCATACGCGTTGTAGCGGGTCTGCTGGCTCATGCCGGTGCCGGAGTCTGTCTGCTCTATCTGCCGATTGTCCTCGTCATAGCGATAGCTCGTGCTGTCGACCACCTTCACGCCATCCGCATTGCTGCGCTGTTTGCGCTTGATGACGACATTGCCGACCAGGTCATACTGATA
>JAEVZY010000364.1 GCA_023392035.1 Pseudomonadota bacterium
CGACCTGCTGGTGCTGGACGATGAAAATCCGCGCGCGCTGGCCTGGGTCGCCCGCAAGCTGCGGCGCCGCCTGGCCCGGCTGGCCGGCGCCGATCGGGACGCAAAGCAGGACACGCCCGACGCCCTGGCGCAAAGCGTGCCGGATGCCGGCAACTGGCAACTGGCCGAGCTGTGCCGCCCCGACGCCTGCGGCCACTTGTCCAGGCTGCACGCGCAGCTGGGCGCATGCGAGCAAGCCGCCTGGCGCATTGCCGATGCCCTCGGCGCGCGCCACTTCGCCCATACCCTGGACCGCAGCGTCGGTTCCTGAACGAAGCGCAAGCGATGCTGCTCTCCGTCCTGCACCAAACCACCTATCGCTATGCGCCTGCGGTCGAGCTGGCGCAGCACATGGCGCATCTGAAATTGCGCGACACGCCGGCCCAGCACGTGCTTGAAACCGGGCTGGCGATCGAGCCGATGCCGGCCACCCTGCAGGAGCAGCGCGACGCCTTCGGCAATCTGCGCAGCTACTTCACCATCGAAGGCCGGCACCAGACCCTGCAGCTGCGAGCGGCCAGCCGCGTGCGCACCCGCGAGCAAGCGCCGCCGTTGCCCGCTGCCGCCGCCAGCGTGGGCTGGGAACAGGTGCGCGAGCATTTCCGCTTTCGCGCCGGTGCGCCCTACGACGCCGCGGTCGAGTTCAGCTTTGCCTCGCCCCATGTGCAGGCCGATCCCGCCTTCGCTGCCTTGGCACAGAAGGATTTTTTGCCCGGGCGCGCGCTGCTGGATGCCAGCTGTGCGCTGATGCGGCGCATTCACCGCGACATGCGCTATGTCAGCCAGAGCACCGATGTGCATACCCCGGCGCAGCATGCGCTGCAGCGCGGCGAGGGCGTGTGCCAGGACTTTGCCCACATCTTCCTTTCCTGCCTGCGCCAGCTGGGATTGGCGGCGCGCTATGTCAGCGGCTATCTGCTGACCACGCCGCCGCCCGGCCAGGCGCGGCTGCTCGGCGCCGATGCCTCGCATGCGTGGGTAGCGGTATGGTTGCCGCTGCCGGAGGGCGAGCCGGCGGGCGCGGGCATCTGGGTCGATCTCGATCCCACCAATGATCGCTGGGGCGTCGGCGCCCCGGGCGCGGACTACATCACCCTGGCCTGGGGCCGCGACTATTCCGATGTCTCGCCCCTGCGCGGCGTGATTCGCGGCGGCGCCCGCCACCAGTTGGAAGTGGCGGTCACGGTGCAAGGCCTGCCGGAAGACTTGCCTTCCTGAAAATTGCCTGCTACTGTACGTCCATACAGTATTTTCAGGAGCGCTAGAAATGGAATTCCTCCCCGGCATACTCGTGGTGTTCGGCCCCATGGTGATCATGGGCTTGGCTTTGGCGGGCGCCGCCTGCATTGAAAAGCTGGCGCACAAAGCCCAACGCTGGCAAGCCGTGCGCAGCCTGCGCCTGGGGTAGGAGTCTGCTCCGGGGCTTACTTCGGAAACAGCTGGTAGATCACGCCGGCCATGTCGTCCGACACCAGCAGGTTGCCGCTGGCATCGGCAATCGCATCCACCGGCCGGCCCCACACTTCCCGCGTATCCGGGTTGGTGACGAAGCCGCTGATCAAATCCACTTCCGGACCCGGACTGCCGCTGGAGTCAAAGGGAATGAAGATCACCTTGAAACCGGCGCGCAGGCTGGTGCAGTTCCAGCAGCCATGCAGGGCCGCCACCGCGCCATTGCGCAGGGCCGGGGCCACGGCGCTGGCCTGGAGAAAAGAAAAACCCAGCGGCGCCGAATGCGCCTTGAACGCCCGATTGCTCGGCGTGACCGTGGCGCAGTTGACCACGCTGCCATTGGGATTGGTCTCGAAGTCGGGCGCCGACACCAGATTGCTCATGCTGTCATTGGGCAGGATATTGCAGAAGGGCCAGCCGAAATTACCGCCGTCCCGCACCGCAATGAAAGGTTCGGGCGGATTGTTGTCGACAAAACTCGGCACGATCTTGCCCAGGTCGCTGATGCCGTCGCCATCCACGTCCTGATCGAAGGGCACGCGGATCTCGTCGCGGTTGTTGACCACCGCCCACAGGGTGTTGGTGCCGGGCAGGAAGTCCAGGCCTTCGGCGTTGCGTATGCCGCGTGCGAACAAACGTCCATTGCTGCCATCGGCATCGTACTGGTAGATCGCGCCGCGCACTGGATTGGCGTTGGCGTCCTCGGCGCAGGCATTGCAGCTGGATGCGATATCCACGTACAGCTTGTTGTCCGGTCCGATCGCAATATTCTTCAGTTCATGGCCGTAGGCGCCGCCCAAGCCGGGGGTGCTGGCGTCGGGCAGATTGTCCACCACTACGCTGGCCGTTCCCATGCTGGTCTGGCCGGCCTGCCAGGCCACGCGCGAGACGCGGTTCGATTCGGCGAAGTAAAACCAGGTGACGCTGCCTATGGTTCGAAACAGCATGCCCTGCGGCTGGCGCAAGCCGCTGGCAAATTCAAAACTTTGCGGCGGCTGATTGCCATTCGGGCGCAGCAGAATGATGCGCCCGTCCGACGGCAGCGAAACCAGCACATCGCCATTGGGCGCCAGACGCATGAAGCGGGCTTGCGGCACGCTGGCCCAGACCCGGATGCCGAAACCTGCCGGCACCTGCAGGCTGCGCCCCTGCAAACCGGTGGATGCCAGCGCCGTCGGCACTTGCACTGGCTCCGAGACCGAATTGCCGGAAATCGCACTCGCGCCGGCGGCGCTGCTGCCGCCATTGCCGGAGCCGCCACCGCAGGCCGTCCAGGCCAGCGGCAAAGCCAGCACCACGGCAAGACATGCCAACTGCCAAAGACGCGCCCGGGAGATATCCATGCCTGTCAGAGGCGCGAAGCGCTGCCCGGGTTTTGGCAATTGGTGTGATGGAACGCAAGGCGGCCGATGATGTGCTTGCTTCGCACCCAACAAGTCTTTTGCGCCACTGTCGCTGCAAGCTTGGCGACAGCAAGCGGCGCGGCCGATTGCCGCCGACTTGCTCTTGCGTGCCGACTCTGGTTGACGCCTAGTTCTGCAATTCCTTCTTCAGCGCGTCCAGGCCCAGCGAGCCATATCCGCGACGCCAGATCAGAAAGGTTTTTGCCTGCGCTATGCGCGGCGGCAAGACATGCACCCGCAGCCCGCGTTCCGGCTGCACCACTTTGAGCACCGAACGCGGCATGAAAGCAATGCCCGAGCCGGCCGCCACGCAAGCCACGATGGCGTGGTAGGAAGCCAGCTCCAGCACCCGTTGCGGCACCACGCGCGCCGTGCCCAACCAGCTTTCCAGCAAGCGCCGATAGGAACAGCCCTGGGGAAAGGCGATCACCGTCGCCTCGCGCAAATCCTTCTGCGTCAATGCTTCGGGAAAGCTGCGCGGCGTGACCAGCACCAGTTCTTCCTCGAACGCCAGCAGGCATTCCAGGCCGCTGCGATTGAAGGGCTCGGCCACGAAAGCCGCTTCCAGTTGAAACTCGAGCACGCGCGACACCAGCGCCCCGGAGGTGCCGGTGGACAGCTCTATCCTCACTTCCGGATTGCGCCCGTGATAGGCCGACAGCACTTTCGGCAAGCGGGTGGCGGCGGTGCTTTCCAGCGTACCCAGGCGCAGCACGCCGCGCGGCGCGCCGCTTTTGATGGCGGCTTCGGCTTCGCTGGACAAGGCCAGCAGGCGCTCGGCATAGGCCAGCAGCAGGCGGCCTTCGGCCGAAGGACGCAACTGCCCCTTGTGGCGGTCGAACAGCTGCACCTCCAGCCGCTGTTCCAGGTTCTTGATGCGGGTGGTGATGTTGGACTGCACCCGGTTCAATTGCCGGGCGGCGTGGGTGACGCCCCCATGTTCCACCACGGCCTTGAATATCTGCAGGGAATCGAGATCGATATTGCGCATGCTGGCTCCGGTTCAAGCGCGAATCACAGCCCACAGTGTATTCTCAAAACGAGAACGGTTCTTCTTGATTATTCATTTTTCGCGAGCAAGCGGAGTGGGATAGACTGGCGTCCAAGTTTCCATTCGAGCTGCCATGCGAGAGACCGACCCCGTTGCGGCGAGCCCCGCCCTTGCCACCGGCCACGCGCCGTCCCTGCTGCCCATCCTGCTGGCCGGATTGCTGGCGCTGGCGGTGGCCATGGGCATAGGGCGCTTCGCCTTCACACCCATCATGCCGATGATGATGCGCGACAGCGGCCTGGACATCGGCGCCGGCGGCTGGCTGGCGGCGGCCAACTACCTGGGCTATCTGGCCGGGGCGCTGCTGGCGCACCGCGCTGCCGGCCGCGAATCGGCCGTCATCCGTTATGGCCTGCTGGCCACCGGCCTGCTGACCCTGGCCATGGCCTTGCCGCTGCCCATGATTGCCATGGCCATCCTGCGCTTTGGCGCCGGGGTGGCGAGCGCGCTGGTGCTGGTGGCGGTGGCTTCATGGTCGCTCGCTATCCTGGTGCGACATGGCCGGGCGCACTGGAACGGCGTGGTATTTACCGGCGTCGGCACCGGCGTGGCCGGGGCCGGGCTGCTGTGCCTGGGGCTGGACGCCATGCATGCGCACTCCTGGGTGGCCTGGGCCACGCTCGGCGCGGTGGCCCTGCTGATTCCCTTGCTGCTGTGGCAGCGCTATGGCGTGGGCGATGGTGCGGGCGATCAGGCAGGCCATGTAGCGGGCCGTGAAGCGGGCCATGAAGCGGGCGCTCAGGCGCTCAATCAGGCGAGCAATCAAGCGGCCGCGTCGCCGCAAGCCCGGCCCGATGCGCCGCGCGCGGTCATGCGCTGGAACGCCACCAACCTGCGCCTGGTGCTGTGCTACGGACTGTACGGCTTCGGCTACATCATCCCCGCCACCTTCTTGCCGGTGATGGCCAAGCGCGCCTTGCCCGATCCGGCGCTGGTGGGCTGGGCCTGGCCCCTGTTCGGCCTGGCCGGCGCCATCGGCACCCTGGTCGCGGCGCCGCTGTCCAAACGCATCGGTGCGCGCCGGCTGTGGATCGCGGCGCATGTGGTGATGAGCATCGGCGTCGCCCTGCCGGCTTGGCACGAAAGCGGGCCGGCGGTGTTCGCCTCGGCGGTTTTCGTCGGCCTGACTTTCATCCTGGTCACCGTGTGCGGCATGCAGGAGGCGCGGCGCCTGGAAGGCAGCAATGCCACGCCGCTGATGGCGGCCATGACCGCCGCCTTCGCCGCCGGCCAGGTGCTCGGTCCCTTGAGCATCAGCCTCGGCCTGTCGCGCCAAGGCGATTTCAGCCTGGCGCTGGGCCTGGCCGCATTGCTGCTGTTTGTCAGCGCCGCCGCCCTGGCCTTCCCCGATTCCCCCAACAAGCCTTGAACAACACAGGAGAACGCATGAGTTCGACTCTCGATCCCGCCACCGGCATGCCCGGCCCGCAACGCATCGTGCTGCCGGCCGAAACCGATATGAGCGAAGCGCAAAGGCAAGCCGCGCAAGCCTTGATTGCCGGACCGCGCGGCGCCGTGTTCGGTCCTTTCATCGCGCTCATGCAAAGTCCGGAGCTGATGGATCGCCTGCAAAAGGTGGGCGAATACCTGCGCTTCAACAGCACGCTGACGCCGCGCCAAAGCGAATTCGTGACCCTGCTGGTGGCGCGCCTCTGGTGCAATCAATTCGAGTGGCGCATGCACTTGCCGCTGGCGCAGAAAGCCGGCGTGCCGCGCGCGCTGCTGGACGCCATCGCCCAGGGCGCGCGACCGGCCGAAATGCCGGACGACCTGGCCGCGCTGTATGACTTCTGCGTGGAGCTGGAACAGCAGCGCGGCGTCAGCGACCTCACCTACGCCCGCGTGCGCGGCCTGCTGGATGAGCGCGGCATCGTCGAGCTGACTTCCCTGATCGGCTACTTCGCGCTGGTCAACATGGTGATGAACGTGGCCCGCACGCCGCCCTTGCCGGGAGACGAGGCGCCGCTGCCACCCATGCCGCGCTGAAGCGCGCCGCCGCGCCAATCGGCTCCGGCCGGGTGAAGCGCGGGCATGGCCCGGCCGCCGCCCATGCTCTGGCACGGGCGGCTGGCGCTGTGAGTTTTTGACATGCCATGTCAGCATATTTCGTTTGGCGCGGCATGGCGGCACGTCGATACTGACAGGTCTCACCAGACCGGGGTCCGCCCGGCGAACAAGGAGACCAAGCCGCATGATTCTCGATATCCCGCAAGGCGAGCGTGCCGCGCGCCTGTCTGCTGCCGGCCTTTCCGCTGCCAGCTGCGCAACCTATCTTTCCGTTGTTGAAAATTGCCTGGCCCGCCTGGCCAGCACGCCGGCACTGGATGCCGAAGCGCGCCTGCTGGCCGATGCCTGCCGCCAGGGCAACGCGCTGCTGGCGCAATTGCCGATCAAGTCGCAGCGCAATGCCGCGCAAAAGCGCGCCGCCGAAGTCTTGCAGCATCCCTGCTGGAATTTGTGCGTGCGTTTTTTCCGGCGCCATGCGCGCGAGATTTATGCGCGGCTGACGGCGGATGGCGCCCGTTCGCCGCGGGTCGATGTGCTGCTCTCGGATGCGGCGCGGCTCTTGCCCGGCATTCTGCCCAACGACGAAGCGCTGGCCGAAGAATTGCAGCTGGCGCAGAAAGACAAGGACGGCCTGGAGATCGTGCAAGGCCTGTTCATCTCCGCCGTGCTGAGTTGTCGCGATGCCGGCAGCCACCTGGTGCGCTCCATGCTGCGCCCCACGGCCCAGGCGCTGCAACTGCGCGAAGAATTCATCCGGACCGGCCAGGCCGACCTCGGCACGGTGCGGGTGCAGGTGGAAGGCGGCACCGCCCACATCACGCTGCACAATGAGCGCTACCTGAATTCGGATGACGACACCACGGTCGGTCCGCTGGAAGTGGCATTCGACCTGGCGCTGCTGCATCCGGAGGTGCGCATGGGCGTCTTGCGCGGTAGTAGGGTGGATCATCCCAAGTACAAGGGCCGCCGCATTTTCTGCTCCGGCATCAACCTGACCCGCATCTACCAGGGCCGGCAAAGCTATGTCTCCTTCCTGTACCGGAACATGAGCATGCATGCCAAGATCTATCGCGGCATCATCCATGACAATGAGCCGGACAGCCTGGACGCGCCGCTGGACGAGCCGGAAAACACCCTGGAAAAAATGTGGCTGGCGGTGGTGGAGACCTTCGCCATCGGCGGCGGTTGCCAACTCCTGCTGGTGGCCGATTACGTGATCGCCGAGAAGGGCTCGTGGTTCAGCCTGCCGGCGCGCAAGGAAGGCTTTGTGCCGGGCGTGTCGAATATGCGCCTGCCGCGCTTTGTCGGCGAGCGCCTGGCCAAGCAGGCGGTGCTGTTCGACAAGCGCTTCGATGCCGACAGTCCGGAAGGCCGCATGATCGCCAACGAAGTGGTGGCGCCCGAGGAAATCGAAGATGCGATTGCGCGCGTGGTGAACGCGGGCGTGGATTCCGGCCTGGTCAGCGCCGGCTCCAACAAGAAAACCATGCGCATCCAGACCGAGCCCTTCGACCGCTTCCGCCAGTACCTGGCCACCTATGCGCGCGAGCAGGCTTTCTGCTCTCTTTCCGAGCAATTGATCGACAACCTGGAACGCCACTGGAACGCCAAGGAGCGCAAGCTTTGAGCGCTGGCGGGATGATGACCCTGGCCAGCATGCTCAAGAGCACTGGCCAGGTATATGGGCAGCGGCCGGCCATCATCGATCCGGCCGGCAATCTGAACTGGGCGCAGTATGTGGAGCGCATCGCCAGGACGGCGGGCGCGCTGCGCGCACTGGGACTGCAGCCGCAACAACGCATCGCCACGCTTTGTCGCAACAGCGTGTTCCACGGCCAGTTGCTGTATGGCGCGTATTGGGCCGGGGTGGTGCCGGTGGTCCTGAATTTCCGGCTTTCTCCGGCCGAGATTCTCGGCCTGCTGGACGATGCCGAATGCGAGCTGCTGTTCATCGACAATGCCTTCTTGCCGCTGCTGGAGCAGGACGCCTTCGCCCACTGGCGCGACAAGGCGGTGCTGATGCCGGTGGACGGCAGCGCGCCGGCGCTGCGCAGCTTTCCCTTGCTGGTGGAAAGTGCCGAGCCCCTGCCCTGCCAGCAGGCGCATGAAGACGACGATGCGCTGATGCTCTACACCGGCGGCACCACCGGCCTGGGCAAGGGCGTGCGCCTGTCGCATCGCAATGTGCTGACCAATGCCTTTCAATTGGCGCGGGTGATGAAGCCGGATGAGTACGATATCTACCTGCACGTCTCGCCCATGTTCCACTCCACCGACTTGAAGGCGACGGTGGTCAGCATGTATGGCGGCGCCCACATCTACCACAAGGAATTCAAGGTCGATGCGCTCTTGAGCACGGTGGAAAAAGAGCGCGTGTCGATTCTTTCCATCGTGCCGACCATGATCGTGCGCGTGCTGCAGGAAGGCGAACTGGCGCGGCGCGATTTGTCGGCCCTGCGCTTGATCAGCTATGGCACTTCACCCATCGGCGAAGGGACTTTGCGCGCCGCGATGCAAGCCTTTCCCGGCGTCGGCTTTCACCAATGCTATGGCTTGACCGAATGCTCGCCGCTGTTGGCCTTGCTGGACGAGGCCGCGCATCGGCGTGCGCTGCAGGACAAGCCTTCCCTCTTGCGCGCCGCCGGCCGGCCTTTTCCGAACCTGGAAATGCGCTTCGTCGACGATGCCGGCAATGACGTCAAGCCGGGCGAACCGGGCGAAATCGTGGTGCGCGGTCCGCAAGTGAGCAAGGGCTATTGGAAGCGCGAGGCCGACAACGCGGCCGCCTTCAAAAACGGCTGGTTCCACACCGGCGACATCGGCGTCCTGGATGAAGACGGCTACCTGTTCGTGCTGGACCGCAAGAAGGACATGGTCATCACCGGCGGCGAAAACGTCTACACACGGGAAGTGGAGAACGCGCTGCAACTGCATCCCGATCTGGCCGAAGTGGCGGTGGTGGGCGTGCCCGATGCGCAGTTTGGAGAAGCCTTGCTGGCCGCGGTCGTGGTGCGCGCGGGCCGTGCAGCGCCCGCGCCTGCCGACCTGATCGGCTTTTGCCGGACGCACCTGGGCGGCTACAAGATTCCGCGCCGCTACCTGTTCCTGAGCGCGCTGCCGCGCACGCCCATGGGCAAGGTCAAGAAGAATGAGTTGGTGGAGCTGGGTCGGGGACTTTGACTTCGAAACCCTGCCCTCAGCCTCGCACGCCGAAAGCAGCGGTGGGAACGCGTACTTTCTTGCGCAGCTCGGCCGCTTTTTTCTGGCATGCGCTGTCGTTCGGCTGGCAGCTCATTTCGGTTGAGATCCAGGCGCGCAAGCGCGCGCCCAGGGTATCGACCAGGCTGGCTTCTTCGCGCGAAGGGCGCAGGAAGAAATCGCAATTGTCGTTGATGTAGTTGCGCAGCTTGTCCTGGTATTGCTGCCCGGTTGCCGCTTCGCCGCCGCTGCGTGAAACAACGCTCATCCATTGGCGGCCTTCCATGCCGGCCGGCTGCGCATTGTCCAGCATGGCGGTGCTCTCGCCCATGTTTATCGCACCGCCGTCGCGCATCTGCAGCGTGGCCATGAAGCGGCTGCTGTTGGGGGCGAGCAGGAACCTGCTCAGTTTGATCTGTCCCTGGCACAGGTCGAAGGAAGGCGTCTCGGCCAGCCCGGTTCCACCGCAGTCTTGCGAGGCCTGTGCGCAATACAGGCTGCGCGCCAGGCCCTCCAGCTCGCGGCGTCGGGCTTCGTTTGCGATCCGGCACTCGCGGCTGATGTGCTGGCAACTGTCCTGCACCACTGCGGCGATATCTTCACGCGTGCCTTGCGGATCGGCACTCAGGTTGACGCAGCCGAGCATGGCGCTCATGCGCACATTGCCGGCATAGTTCGCGCACGCTTGGCGGTAACTGGAAAACTGTTGCGCCGGATCGGCGCCGTGCGCAAGTTCCAGCAGCAAGACGCCTGCGAGGAATGCCGCGAGTCGGATGCTCTTCATGAACGCTCCTCGATCCGGTTTGGCAGAACTAATTGACGCTGGGGATGGGATAGCGGCGCAAGCCTTCGCGCACCGCCGCTTCGCACTGGGCCCCATTTTTCGCTGCGTTCAAGGCAACCGTGTAGGCCAGGGTGGCGCAGGCATAGACCTGGCCGCAGGCTTCCTGCGCAATGCGCTGGTTGATCTGGTTGTAGCTGCCGCCGCACTGCACAGTGGGTAGCGGGTCGGCCGCCTCGTTCTCCATCGAGGCCATGAACTGCGCATTGGCCTGGCAGCGCGCCGCTTCGCGCATATAGCCCAGGCGCTGGCGCCGCAGATAGCTGACGCAGGAAGCCCCGGCCTCGGGCGCGGCGCCGGCCGTCTGTTGCGCCGGCGCCGACGCGCTCGCAGCGGCCGGGACCGGGCCGGCGCCGCCATTCGCGGCCGGAGTGTCGGCCGAAGGC
>JAEVZY010000110.1 GCA_023392035.1 Pseudomonadota bacterium
CCACGCCGGTCTGGATGGCGACGATCACGGTGTTGACCGCGCTGGCGATGTCGGGAAAGGAGCAGATGGCGGCCGAGATCGATTCCGGCTGCGGATACAGCTTGACCGTGATTTCGGTGATGATGCCAAGCGTGCCTTCGCTGCCGACGAACATGCGGGTCAGGTCATAGCCGGCCGACGATTTCTTGGCGCGGGTGCCGGTCTTGATGATGCTGCCGTCGGCCATCACCACGGTCAGCGCCAGCACGTTTTCGCGCATGGTGCCGTAGCGCACGGCATTGGTGCCGGAGGCGCGGGTGGCGGTCATGCCGCCGAGCGAGGCGTCCGCGCCCGGGTCGATCGGAAAGAACAGGCCCGTGTCCTTGATTTCCTGGTTCAACTGCTTGCGCGTGACGCCCGGTTGCACGGTGACGGTCAGGTCTTCCGGGTGCACGGCAACGATGCTGTTCATCTGCGACAAGTCGATGCTGATGCCGCCCGAAAGCGCCAGGATATGGCCTTCCAGCGAAGTGCCGGTGCCATAGGGAATCACCGGCACCTTGTGATGCCGGCACAGCTTGACGGTGGCCGCCACTTCTTCGGTCGACTGCGCGAACACCACGGCGTCCGGCAGCATGGGATCGTAGGAGGATTCGTCGCGCCCGTGATGCTCGCGGATGGCCTGGCTGGTGGACAGGCGATCCTCATACAGCGCCTGCAGGGCGGCGAGAAACGCTTCAGGCAAGGGACGGCGCACGGCGGCCGCCAGCGCGGGATGGTTCATGGGGTCTCCTTCGGGGCCGGGATGCAGCTTCAAAAGCTGCGCATAGGGGGATTTTGCCCTATTCTTGGCCAATTCCGTTTTTTCAAATGTGGGCAGACATGGGCAAGCGCCTCTCCAAGATCGCCACCCGCACCGGGGACGATGGCAGCACGGGCCTGGGCGACGGCAGCCGCAGTCCCAAGGATGCGCTGCGCATCGTTGCCATTGGCGAGGTGGATGAGCTCAACTCCCACCTCGGCCTGCTGCTGTGTGAAGACTTGCCGGGCGCCATGCACGATGCCCTGCTCGAAATCCAGCATGACTTGTTCGACCTTGGCGGCGAACTCTGCATTCCGGGCTACAGCCTGGTGAAAGAAGCGCAGGTGCTGCGCCTGGACGAATTGCTGGCCCACTACAACGCCGATCTGCCGGCGCTGCAGGAATTCATCCTGCCCGGCGGCACGCGGGCGGCGGCGCTGGCCCACGTATGCCGCACCGTCTGCCGGCGCGCGGAACGCGCCATCGTCGCCCTGGCGCGTTCGGAAGCGGTGAACCGGGAGCCCCTGCAGTATGTGAACCGCCTGTCCGACTTGCTGTTCGTGCTGGCGCGCACCCTCAATCGCGCCGGTGGCGGCAGCGATGTGCAATGGCAAAGGCGCGCCTGAGCAGGCACGCCGCTTCGATCAGGCGCGCTTGTCGTTCTCGATCAGCGCGTAGGCCGAATGGTTGTGGATCGACTCGAAGTTTTCCGCTTCCAGCGTATAGGCCAGCACCCGGGCATCGGCATTGAGCATGCCAGCCACATCGCGCACCAGGTCTTCCACGAACTTGGGATTGTCGTAGGCACGCTCGGTGACGTACTTCTCGTCCGGACGCTTGAGCAGGCCATACAGTTCGCATGACGCTTGCTGCTCGATGGCGGCGATCAGCTCATCGGCATTCAATTCATCGGCCAGCAGCGCTTGTACCGTGATGTGCGAGCGCTGGTTATGAGCGCCATAGGCCGAGATCTTTTTCGAACAAGGGCACAGGCTGGTGACCGGCACCAGCAGCTTCATGCGGATCTCGGCCTGGCCATTGCGCATTTCACCGCTGTAGCCGACTTCATAATCCATCAGGCTTTGCACGCCCGAGACCGGCGCGGTCTTGTTGATGAAGTAGGGGAAGCTCACTTCGATGCGGCCGCTGTCGGCATCCAGCAGTTGCAGCATGCGTGAAAGCATGGCGCGCATGCCGGCCACGTCGATGGCGCCGCCTTGCTCTTCCAGCAAGGCGATGAAGCGCGACATGTGGGTGCCCTTTTGCTCGGCCGGCAGATGGACATAGAGATTCCAGGTGCCGACCGTGTTTTGCGGCTGGGCGCCCGAGCGCACCGTCACCGGGTAACGCACGCCTTTCACGCCGACCCGCCCGATGGCGATGGCGCGGGTGTCAGGAGTGCTTTGCACGTCGGGTATGGCGACGAGATCGAGATCGCGAGTATTCATGCAGGGTGCCGGGGCAGGCTGCCCCGGAAAAAAGATTTCAGTTGTTGTTGACCACCAGCCGCGGCTCGCCTTTGCCGAAGCGCTTGCGGATGGACGCCACGATACCGCTCGCGTCCAGGCCGCAGCCAGCCAGCAGCGCGCCGGCATCGCCATGGTCGATGAATTTGTCGGGCAGGCCCAGGTGCAGGATGGGCTTGACGATGCCGGCTTCGGCCAGGCACTCCGCCACCGCCGAACCGGCGCCGCCCATCAGGCAGCCCTCTTCCACGGTGACGATGGCGGCATGGCTTTGCGCCAGTTGCTTGACCAGCGCCGCATCCAGCGGCTTGACGAAGCGCATGTTGGCTACCGTGGCATCCAGTTGCTCGCCGGCGCCCAACGCAGGCGCGACCATGGTGCCGAAAGCCAGTATGGCAATATCGCGCCCCTGGCGCCGCACTTCGCCCGTGCCCAGCGGAATCGTGGCCAAGCCCGGCTCGATCGCGGCGCCGATGCCGGCACCACGCGGATAGCGCACCGCCGCCGGTCCCGGATATTCGAATGCGGTGGAAAGCATCTTGCGGCATTCGTCTTCGTCCGAGGCCGCCATGACCACCATGTTGGGAATGCAGCGCAGGTAAGCCAGGTCGTAATTGCCGGCGTGGGTGGCGCCGTCCGCGCCCACCAGGCCGGCGCGATCCAGCGCGAAGGTGACGTCCAGGTTTTGCAGGGCAACGTCGTGGATCAGTTGATCATAGGCGCGCTGCAGGAAGGTGGAATAAATCGCCACCACCGGCTTCATGCCTTCGCATGCCATGCCGGCGGCGAAGGTCACCGCATGCTGCTCGGCGATGCCGACATCGTAGTAACGCTCCGGGAAACGCTGCTCGAATTGAACCAGGCCCGAGCCTTCGCGCATGGCGGGCGTGATGCCGACCAGGCGATGGTCCTGCTCGGCCATGTCGCACAGCCAGTTGCCGAAAACTTGCGTATAGGTCAGCTTGCCCGGCTTGCCCGGCTTGATGCCTTCGGCCGGATTGAATTTGCCGGGTCCGTGGTACAGCACCGGGTCGGCCTCGGCCAGCTTGTAGCCCTGGCCCTTGCGCGTGACCACATGCAGGAACTGCGGACCTTTCAGCTGACGCAGGTTTTGCAGCGTCGGCACCAGCGCGTCGAGGTCGTGGCCGTCGATCGGGCCGATGTAATTGAAGCCGAATTCCTCGAACATGGTGGCAGGCATCACCATGCCCTTGGCATGCTCTTCCAGGCGCTTGGCCAGTTCCAGCATGGGCGCGGGCAACATGGTCTTGCCCATATTGCGGGCGGCGGCGTAGAACTTGCCTGACATCAGGCGCGCCAGGTAGCGGTTCAGCGCCCCCACCGGCGGCGAGATCGACATGTCATTGTCGTTCAGGATCACCAGCAGGTTGACGTCTTCATGCACGCCGGCATTGTTGAGCGCCTCGAAGGCCATGCCGGCGGTCATGGCGCGGTCGCCGATCACGGCGATGCAGCGCCGATCCAGCCCCTGGCTTTGGGCCGCCAGGGCCATGCCGAGCGCGGCGGAAATGGAGGTCGAGGAATGCGCGGTGCCGAAAGTGTCGTAAGGGCTTTCGTCGCGCTTGGGAAAGCCCGAGATGCCACCCTGTTGGCGCAGCGTACCCATCTGCTCGCGGCGGCCGGTGAGGATCTTGTGCGGGTAGGTCTGATGGCCAACGTCCCACACGATGCGGTCTTCCGGCGTGTTGAACACGTAATGCAATGCGAGCGTC
>JAEVZY010000160.1 GCA_023392035.1 Pseudomonadota bacterium
GAAGTGAAGCAGGCGCGCCTGCAGCGCCTGCAGGCGGCGGTGGTCAAGCGCACCCAGGCCATCGGCCAGGCGATGGTGGGAAGCGTGCAGCGCATCCTGGTCGAAGGTCCGTCCAAGCGCGACGCCAGCGAACTGCAAGGCCGCACCGAGAACAACCGTGTGGTCAATTTCGCCGCCGGCCCCAATGGCGCGCGTTTGATCGGGCAACTGGTCGACGTCACCATCACCGGCACCACCACTTTTGCCTTGCGCGGAGAACTGGTCCTGCGCCACACCGCCACCACAGCTTGAAAACCCGAACCCACTCCCTGCATTTCGAACCCGATCCGGTCGACAACAAGCGGCTTGCCAACCTGTGCGGGCCGATGGATGAAAACATCCGCCAGATTTCTTCCGCGCTGGACGTCACCATCATTCGCCGCGCCGAGAAATTCATCGTCAATGGTGACCTGGCCGAACGCGCGGTGGAATTGCTGAGCCAGTTCTACGAACAGGCCGATCGCCCGGTGCACGTGGACGATGTGCAATTGGCCCTGGTGGAACAGCGCGCCGGCAAGGTCAGCGCCGCCGACCATGAAGAAGCGCGCCGCATGGCGAAGAAAGTGGAAGCCGCCGAAGCCGTGAGCCCGGTGCTGAAAACCCGGCGCAGCGATTTGCGCGGACGCACACCGCAGCAGAACAACTACCTGCAATCCATTCTTGAGCACGATGTTACTTTCGGCATCGGCCCGGCCGGCACCGGCAAGACTTATCTCGCCGTGGCCTGCGCGGTGGATGCGCTGGAGCGCGATGCGGTCAAGCGCATCGTGCTGACCCGTCCCGCGGTGGAAGCCGGCGAACGCCTGGGCTTTTTGCCAGGCGATCTGGCGCAGAAGGTCGATCCCTACCTGCGTCCGCTGTATGACGCCCTGTACGACCTGATGGGCTTCGACAAGACCCAGAAGATGTTCGAGAAGCAGGCGATCGAAATCGCGCCCCTGGCCTATATGCGCGGGCGCACGCTGAACCATGCCTTCATCATCCTGGACGAAGCGCAGAACACCACGCCCGAGCAGATGAAGATGCTGCTGACCCGCATCGGCTTCGGCAGCAAGGCAGTGATCACCGGCGACATCACCCAGATCGATTTGCAGCGCAATCAGAAAAGCGGCCTGGTCGATGCCATGAAAGTGCTGAAAAAAGTGCGCGGCATTGCCTTCACCCAGTTCACCAGCGCCGACGTGGTGCGCCATCCGCTGGTGGCGCGCATCGTCGATGCCTACGAAGGCGCCGCCAGGAAACCCGATGGCCAGGTCTGACAAGCCCGCTCTCTCGCTCTCGGTGCAGTATGCCGACCCACGCCTGAAGGACAGCATCACCCGTCCCATGATCCGGCGCTGGGTGCGGGCGGCGCAACTGGCGCCGGCCGAGCTTTCGATCCGCTTGGTCGATGCCGCGGAAGGCCAGGCGCTGAACCGCGACTATCGCGGGCGCGACTATGCCACCAATGTGCTGACCTTCGCCTACAGCGAAAATGAAGACGATCCGGTGCAGGCCGACATCGTGCTGTGCACCGATGTGCTGGAACGCGAAGCGGCCGAGCAGGGCATCCCGCTCGCCCAGCATGCCGCCCACCTGGTGGTGCACGGCGTGCTGCACGCCCAAGGTTATGACCATGAGGACGACCAGGAAGCGGCCGAAATGGAACAGCTGGAAACCGAAATCCTGGCTGGCCTGGGCCTGCCCGACCCCTATCTCGAACGCTGATCGTCCAGCCGGCGGGCCGCCTTGTTGACTGTCAGGCATCAATGGCACAGGCGCAGCTTGTTGTATCCTATCGGGACTCTTTTCTCTCAGTCCCCGCACTGAAATCCGTTTATGCAAGAACCTCCCAGTCGGGAGAAATCTCTCGACAAACCCCACCGCTCCCTGTTTGAAAGGCTGTCCGCGCTGATTTCTCCCGAGCCGGAAAGCCGTCGTGAACTGCTGGAAACCCTGCAAGACGCCCATGAGCGCGGCCTGATCGATGCCGATGCGCTGTCGATGATCGAAGGCGTATTCCAGGTTTCCGATCTCTCCGCCCGCGACATCATGGTGCCGCGCGCGCAAATGGACACCATCGACCTGGCCCAACCCGTGGCCGACTGGCTGCCCAAAGTCTTGCGCCATGGCCATTCGCGCTATCCCGTGATCGATGGCGATCGCGACCGCGTGATCGGCATCCTGCTGGCCAAGGACTTGCTGCGCTGGATCAGCGACAAATCCTTCGACGTGCGCAGCGTCTTGCGCAAGCCGGTCTTCATTCCCGAATACAAGCGCCTGAATGTGCTGCTGCGCGACTTTCGCGCCAATCGCAATCACATCGCCATCGTGGTCGATGAATACGGCGGCGTGGCCGGCCTGCTGACCATTGAAGACGTGCTGGAACAGATCGTCGGCGATATCGAAGACGAGTACGACTTCGATGAACGCGCCGGCAATATCCTGCCGGCCCGCCCCGGCCAGTATGGTCCGCGCTGGCGGGTCAAGGCGCAGACCGGTATCGAGCAATTCAATCGGGCCTTGGGCACCGCCTTGCCCGACGATGAGGTCGATACCATAGGCGGCCTGGTCGCCACCGGCATGGGCCGCGTGCCCGAGCGCGGCGAAGTGTTTGAAACGCAAGGTTTGCGCTTTGAAGTGCTGCGCGCCGATGCGCGCCGCATCCATGTGTTGCTGGTTGATCAGGTGCCGCAGCCGGCGCTGGAAGAAACCCACTGAGCGTGAATTCGCTCCTCAAGCGCCTGCCTGAATCCTGGTGGCCCTGGCTGATGCCGGCGGCCGGCGCGCTGTCCACCCTGTCCTTCGCGCCCTGGGGCTGGTGGCCATTGCAGATCCTCACGCTGTCGCTGCTGTTTGCCGCCGTGCTGCAGGCGCCTGACCGCAAGCGCGCGGGCCTGTATGGCTGGCTGTTTTCCTTCGGCTGGCAAGTCAGCGGGTATTGGTGGCTGTACGTCAGCATGCATCAATTCGGCGGCTTGCCGGGCTGGATGGCGGTGCTGGCCGTGGCCTTGCTGGCGGCAGCGCTGGGCCTGTTGGCGGGCATCGCCATGGGCCTGGCGGAATGGCTGCAGCAACGCGGCACCTCACGCACGCTGGTGGCGCTGGGCGGCTTGCCATCCTTGTGGATGCTGTCCGAATGGACCCGCGGCTGGATCTTCACCGGTTTCCCCTGGGTGGTTTCCGGCTATGCGCATACCGATGGCGTCCTGGCCGGCTTCGCGCCGCTGATCGGCGTGTATGGCGTGGGCTTTGTCGCCGCGCTGCTGGCGGCCTGCCTGGCGCTGTTCGAGCGCCGGGCGTTGGCGCTGGCCATCCTGGTGGTCGCGGCCGGCATCGGCCTCAAGCCAGTGCAATGGACCGCGCCCCATGGCCAGCCCTTGCAGGTGCGCCTGTTGCAAGGCAATGTGCCGCAGGAGATGAAGTTCGAGTATGGGCAGGTGCAGGCGGCGCTGGCCATGTATCGCGAAGCCATCACCGCCGAGCCGGCCGACCTGGTGGCCACGCCGGAAACCGCGCTGCCGATGCTGGCGCAGCGCCTGCCGCTGGACTATCTGCCGAGCCTGCAGGAATTTGCTCAGCGCAGCGGCACCCACATCGCGCTCGGGATTCCCTTCAGCGACAATCCCAACGACTATTCCAACAGCGTGCTCGGCATCAGTCCACAAGGCGGCCCGCTGTATCGCTATGACAAGCACCACCTGGTGCCCTTTGGCGAATTCATTCCGCCTGGCGCACGCTGGTTCGTGGCGATGATGAATATTCCACTGGGCGACTTCAAGCGGGCGCCGGTGCTGCAGGGCGCTTTCCCGGTCAAGGACCAGAAAGTGCTGCCCAACATCTGCTACGAAGACTTGTTTGGCGAGGAAATCGCGGCCCAGCTGTTATACGACTGGCGGCGCGGCAGCATGCCGGCCACCGTCCTGCTCAATGTTTCCAATATCGCCTGGTTCGGCGACACCATCGCCCTGCCCCAGCATCTGCAGATTTCGCGCATGCGCAGCCTGGAAACCGGCCGCCCCATGCTGCGCGCCACCAATACCGGCATGACGGCGGTGGTGGACGCGCGCGGCCAGGTGAGCGCGCTGCTGCCGCCCTACACCCGCGGCGTACTCACGGCCACGGTGCAGGGCATGCAGGGCGCAACGCCCTATATGCTGGCCGGGAATCTCTCCATCCTGCTGCTGGCGGCGCTGCTGCTGGCCTGGTGCTGGCTGGCCGCGCGCCCCGCCGCCCGCGCGGGGGGGGCGGACGGGGGGGGGCGAAACCCGCGGA
>JAEVZY010000194.1 GCA_023392035.1 Pseudomonadota bacterium
GTTCCTCACCACCAAGATCTGGACCGAAAACGCCTCCTGAACCAAACTGGTGCCCAGTCTGCGTGAAAGCCTGGAGAAGCTGCGCACCGACTACGTGGACCTGACGCTGATCCACTGGCCGGCGCCCGGCCAGGGCGTGGACCTGTCCGAAACCATGCAAGCGCTGGCCGAGGCCAAGGCCCTGGGCCTGACCCGTCAGATCGGCGTATCCAACTTCAACATCGACCTGACGCGCAAGGCCATCGCCGCCGTCGGCCGTGGCGAGATCGCCACCAACCAGATCGAGTTGAGTCCCTATCTGCAGAACCGCAAGTTGACGGCCTTCCTGAAGGAGCAGGGCATCGCCGTGACTTCCTACATGACCCTGGCCTACGGCAAGGTATTGCAGGATCCGCAGCTGGCCCGCATCGCAGCCAAGCACGGCGCCACGGTGGCGCAGGTGGCGCTGGCCTGGGCCTTGCAGTTGGGGTATGCGGTGATTCCGTCTTCGACCAAACGCGAGAATCTCGCCAGCAACCTGCTGGCGCGCGACCTGAAGCTGGACGTCGATGACATGGCGCAGATCGCCACGCTGGAGCGCAACGGCCGCGAAGTCAATCCCGCGGGCCTGGCTCCGGTCTGGGATTGATCAGCTATTGGCCAGAGGAGTTTTCTCAAACCTGGCCAGCACCTCGCGCCATGCGTCCGGCACCGGTATGCCCTTGCGCAGTTTGACATCGGCATACACGTAGAACAGCTCGCCCGAAATCAGGTGCTGCTCGCCGCGATAAATGCCAAGTTCGAAGCGCAAGGAAGAGCGGCCGATGGCGGTGCAGCGCACGCCGATATCGAGCAAGTCATCGAAGCGCGCCGAGTCGTGATACTCGATGCCGGCCTTGCGCGCGAACAGTTCGCGGCCTTCCGCCGCCTGCTGCAAGACCGAAGGCAGACCGGTGGCGCGCCAGTATTCGGTGAAGGCGACATCGAAATAGGTGAGGTAGTGGCCATTGAAGACAATCGCCTGCATGTCGACTTCGGCCCAGCGCACCCGCAAGGTGTGAAAGAAAGCAAAATCCGAACGTGTCATGCGGCCTCTCCTTTCGATGTTGGTTTCAGGCGCTACCAGACATTCTCCGCGACGATGCGCCAGACCTGGCCTTCCAGCGACCAGTATTGACGCACGCGCCGGCTTTGGGCGACGCGGCCATTGACGCGCGCTTCCTGGGTGAAACTGGTGACCAGCATCTCGCTCTCGCCGGGATAGCGGAACACGCTCTGGTCGCGCAAGGACACGCTGGGCTGGCGCAATCGGCCCAGCCAGCTGGCCTGGCGCGCGATCCAGCTTTGCGCATCGCCCTGCGCCGCTTCGCTCTTGAACTTGCTGGAGTAATGGCTGCCCACGCGCGCCGGGTCGCGGCTTTCCAGGTCGCGCCGCCAGGATTCGAACAGGGCCTGGGCCTGCCTGCGTTGCACTTCCAGTTTTTCGTGGGTGATGAAGGACAGTTCGGGCGCAATCACCACCGGCGTCTTGCCCACTTCCGCTGCTTGCGACAAGCGCAGCAGATCGGCATTGGTCAACACCACGCAGCCATCGGAAGACAGCGGCGGCCGGCTGTAGCTGTCGGACGGCACGCCATGCAGCCAGATGCCCGAGCCGCTGCGTCCCGACAGCCGGTCCCACTCATTCGGATAGCTGATCGGCAGCGCGCCCGAGCCGTAGAAATCGGGCAGCTTCTGCCCCGCCAGGCGACTGGTGACGGTGTACACGCCCAGCGGCGTTCTCTGGTCGCCTTCCTTGAGCTTGTAGACGCCCAGCTTGCCCTGGCTGATGTAGTAGTCAGCCACGAAGCGCGGCGTGCCGCCTTCGTTTTCATAGACATACAGGCGCGAGCGGCGGGCATCCACCACGAAAGCCACCTTCTGGTCGGGCCGCATCTGCACCAGCACGCTGGGCACCAGTTTCGGATCGGGACGTTCCAGCAAGGCCCGCATGCGGGCGCCGGCTTCCTGGCGCAGGCTTTGCAGGCGCTCTTGCGAGGCTGGCGGCAATTTGTCCAGCGGCCTGGCGGCGCGCGCCTGCAGCAGGAGCAGATCGCCGCGCACCAAATGCCCCAGGTGAAAATTCGGATAGGCCGCCACCAGCGCGTCGGCCTGCTCCATGGCGGCGCGCAAATGATTGCCTGCCAGTTCACGGTACACGCCCAGCAGCAGCGTATCGGCATCGGGCCGGCTGCTGGCCGCAGGCGCTGCGTCCGCCGGCGCGGGCCCCTTGTGGCGGGCCGCCAGCGCGCCCGGCGCCTGGCTCAAGAGCAGCGCAAAGAGCAGCACACAGCGCGGAATCAGGGCGGCGCGCATCAGCTTCCCGTGCTTTCCTTCTGGATCAGCCAGCGGCCCTTGTGCTGCACCAGCACCAGGGTCTTGCGGCTGTTGACCGAGAGCCGGTCGGAACTGTATTGCTGGCGGAACTTGACGGTGGCGCGGCCATTTTCCACGCTCACCTGCGGCGCTTCCACCTTGACCTGGATGCGGCCCTTGCCGACGATGCGCGCCTGGCGATCCTCGGCCCAGGCCTTGCGGCTTTGCTTGCCGGGCGTTTCGAAATCGGGCGCGTAGTGCGACAGGTAGCCCTTCACATCGCGCTCGCTCCAGTCGCGGGCCCAGGCGTGAACCGTGGCCAGCACGGCTTCACGCGCGCCGTCCGCCGGCTTGGCGGCGGCGCGAGGCTTGTTGTCGCCCTCGGCA
>JAEVZY010000219.1 GCA_023392035.1 Pseudomonadota bacterium
GGCCCGGTGCTGGCCACCGGCCGCGCCATCGGTCAGAAGATCGGCGCCGGTCCGGTGCGCGTCATCGATGACCCGAGCGTAATGGAACGCGTGCAACCGGGCGACGTGCTGGTGGCCGACATGACCGACCCCAACTGGGAACCGGTGATGAAGCGCGCTTCGGCCATCGTCACCAACCGTGGCGGCCGTACCTGCCACGCCGCCATCATCGCCCGCGAACTGGGTGTGCCGGCCGTGGTCGGCTGCGCCGATGCGACCGAAGTGCTGAAGGATGGCACCCTGGTCACCGTGTCCTGCGCCGAAGGCGACGAAGGCCGCATCTATGACGGCCTGCTGGAAACCGAAGTGAGCGAAGTGGCGCGCGGCGAAATGCCCGAACTGCCTCTGAAGATCACCATGAACATCGGCAACCCGCAGCTGGCCTTCGATTTCGCCCAGTTGCCGAATGAAGGCGTGGGCCTGGCCCGGCTGGAATTCATCATCAACAACAACATCGGCGTCCATCCCAAGGCCATTCTGGAATACCCGAACATCGACGCCGACCTGAAGAAGGCGGTGGAATCGGTGGCCCGTGGCCACGCCTCGCCGCGCGCCTTCTATGTCGACAAGCTGGCCGAAGGCATTGCCACCATCGGCGCCGCCTTCTGGCCCAAGCCGGTGATTGTGCGCATGTCCGACTTCAAGTCGAACGAGTACAAGAAGCTGATCGGCGGTTCGCGCTATGAGCCGGACGAAGAAAACCCGATGCTGGGCTTCCGCGGCGCCGCCCGCTACCTGGCCGCCGATTTCGGCGAAGCCTTCCGCATGGAATGCGAAGCCCTGAAGCGCGTGCGCGAAGAAATGGGCCTGACCAATGTCGAGATCATGGTGCCTTTCGTGCGTACCCTGCCGCAAGCCGAGAAAGTGGTGAACCTGCTGGCGGAAAACGGCTTGAAGCGCGGTGTCAACGGCCTGCGCCTGATCATGATGTGCGAGGTGCCTTCCAACGCCATCCTGGCCGACGAATTCCTGGAGTACTTCGACGGCTTCTCGATCGGCTCCAACGACCTGACCCAGCTCACCCTGGGCCTGGACCGCGACTCCGGCATGGAACTGCTGGCCCTGGATTTCGACGAACGCGATCCGGCGGTGAAGGTCATGCTGTCGCGCGCCATCAAGGCTTGCAACGCCCAGAACAAGTACGTGGGCATCTGCGGCCAGGGTCCTTCGGACAATCCCGACTTTGCCGAATGGCTGATGGAAGAGGGCATCGGTTCGCTGTCGCTGAACCCGGACTCGGTGGTCGAGACCTGGCAGAAGCTGGCCGAAATGCGCAAGCAATAAGCCACAGCAAATAAGCAACAGCAGGGCGCGGGCAGCAAGCGGTTTTCTTGACCTGACGAAAGAAGTCAGTAAACTTCGCTTGTTGCCCCACCTGGGCGTTTGTCTTCACGGACAACAACCAACAAAAACAGCAGTACCTTGAATTGAGCCCCCGCCTGCCTCGCGCAGCGGGGGTTTTTGTTTTCCTGGCTGCGCTTTGACCCTCTTCAAGTTTTTGCTAGAGTCGCAAGGTAATCGTTGCGAGAGAGACAGACTTGAATGACGCCCTGATCTGGCTGGCCATGGCCGGCGTGCTGATGATCCTCGAACTGTTTGCCGGCACCTTCTATCTGCTGATGATCGGCCTGTCCATGCTGACCGGCGCACTGGCGGCATGGCTGGGCGCAAGCAATCCGGTCCAGGTGCTGATCACCGCGCTGGTTGGCATGGCCTCCTGCCTGGTCGTGAACCGCTGGCGCGCCCGGCTTTACCGGCGGCGCCCGGCCGCCAACGATCCCGATCTCAATTTCGACATTGGCCAGACGCTGCAGGTGGACGCCTGGCAGGGCGAGGGCAAAGGCCCATGGCGGGCACGGGCGATCTACCGTGGCGCGCAATGGGATGTGGAACTGCAAAGCGGCCAGGCCCCGGAGCCCGGCGTGTTTGTCATACGTGAAGTGCACGGCAGCCGGCTGCTGGTGTCGCACGGGTCTTGAATCGGGAGAATCGCATGGGTTTCGGTACTGTCTCGCTGGTCATCTTCATATTGGCGGTGGTGTTCGTCTTCAAGACCGTCAATGTCGTCCCCCAGCAGCATGCCTGGGTGGTGGAGCGCCTGGGCAAATACCACGCCACGCTGGCGCCGGGCCTGAACATCGTGATTCCCTTCATCGATCGGATCGCCTACAAGCACGTGCTGAAGGAAATTCCGCTCGACGTGCCGCCCCAGGTTTGCATCACCAAGGACAATACCCAGCTGCAGGTGGACGGCATCCTGTATTTCCAGGTCACCGATCCGATGCGCGCTTCGTACGGCTCTTCCAACTACATCACCGCCGTCACCCAGCTGGCGCAAACCACGCTGCGCTCCGTGATCGGCCGCATGGAGATGGACAAGACCTTTGAAGAGCGCGCCCAGATCAACACCACGGTCGTGAATGCCATCGACGAATCGGCCTCCAACTGGGGGGTGAAGGTGCTGCGCTACGAGATCAAGGACCTGACCCCGCCCAAGGAAATCCTGCAGGCGATGCAGCGCCAGATCACGGCCGAACGCGAGAAGCGCGCCGTGATCGCCACCTCCGAGGGGCGCATGCAGGAACAGATCAACATTGCCACCGGCGAGCGCCAGGCATCGATTGCCCGCTCCGAAGGCGAGAAGCAGGCCGAAATCAACCGCGCCCAGGGCGAGGCCGCCGCCATCATGGCGATCGCCGAGGCCACGGCCGAAGCCATCCGCAAGACCGCTGCCGCCATCAACGAGCCGGGTGGCCAGGACGCGGTCGGCCTCAAGGTGGCGCAGCAGTATGTGGAAGCCTTCGGCAATCTGGCCAAGACCGGCAATACCATGATCTTGCCGGCCAATCTGGCGGAGATGGGAAGCCTGGTGGCCGGTGCGCTGCAGGTGGCGAAGCAGGCTGGCAGCCCCTTGCGCTGAGGCGCATGGCGCGGGGCCGGTTCTGCTTCAGCGCCGGTTCTGCTTCAGCGGCGGTGCTACATCAGCGCCGGTTCTGCTTCAGCGCCGACTGGATTTCGCGCTGCACATCGCGCTGGCGCTCGGCGTCGCGCTTGTCGTGCTGCTTCTTGCCCTTGGCCAGACCGACTTCGCATTTCACCCGGCCGCGCGTGTAGTGCAGGTTGAGCGGCACCATGGTGTAGCCGGCGCGTTCGACCTTGCCGATCAGGCGCTTGATCTCTTCCGCCTTCAACAGCAGCTTGCGCGTGCGTACCGGATCGGGATTGATATGGGTGGACGCGGTCGGCAAGGGACTGATGTGGGCGCCGAACAGAAACACCTCGCCATTGCGCACAATGACATAGGCTTCTTTCAGTTGCACCCGGCCGGCGCGGATGGATTTGACTTCCCAGCCCTCGAGCGCCATGCCTGCTTCATAGCGCTCTTCAATAAAGTAATCGTGGAAAGCTTTCCGGTTGTCGACAATGCTCATCAGTGGGGATGCGGGGGCTGGATTAAAATTGCAGGTTTCGCATTCTAACAAACGGTCCCAGAGCAATGGCAGTGGTGCACAAATCGGTGCTGGTGGCATACAGCGCCGAGCAGATGTTCAAATTGGTCGACATGGTCGAAGACTATCCCAAGTTTCTGCCCTGGTGCGGCGGCGTGGTCGTGCGCGAGCGCACGGATGAAAAGTTGATCGCCACGCTGTCCATCAACTATCACGGCGTCAAGCAAAGCTTTACCACCGAGAACACCAACCTGCCGCCGACCATGATGAAGATGCGTCTGCTGGAAGGGCCATTCAAGCAACTGGACGGCACCTGGACCTTCAAGTCCTTGCGGGCCGACGCCTGCCGCATCGATTTCGATTTGCACTACGAGTTTTCCAGCCGCCTGCTGGAATCCATCATCGGTCCGGTCTTCAACATGATTGCCAACAGCTTCGTGGATGCCTTCTGCAAGCGCGCCGAGAGCGTCTATGGCTGAGCGCTTGCGGGTGCAGGTCTGCTACACCCGGCCGGATTCGGTATTCCTGCGCGAACTTGATCTGCCGGCCGGCAGCACCCTGCAACAAGCTGTTCTGGCCAGCGGGCTGCTGGAACAATTTCCGGAGATCGATCTCGCCGCCGCCAAGCTCGGCGTGCATGGCAAATTGCGCACACTTGACGCCGCGCTGCGCGAAGGCGACCGCATCGAAGTGTATCGGCCCCTGCAGGCCGACCCCAAGGACGCCCGCCGTCGGCGGGCGGTGAAACAGGGCAGGGTCCGTTCCGCCGGCTGAACTGGCGGAACAGGATGGTCAAGCTCAGCCGGTGCAGGATTCAAGCATCCGGTTCGCTTCCTGCAATTCCTGGGCGCGCTGCTCGTCGTTGAGGATGACTTGTTCGCCGTTGGCATTGGTCCTTGCCACGCGCATGCCGTTTTCCAGGCTGCGCTTGTAGCTGGCCGCGCGCTCGCAGTTGAGCTTCTTTTGTTCGGCAAGCTTCTGTTGGTCGGCCGCCTTTTTTTCGTCCGCGGCGCGTTGCGCCCGGCGCTTGTTGAATTCGGCATTACGCTCGGCGATCGAGGGCGTTGCCGTTTTGGCCGGCGTTGTCGAATTGCTTGCCGGGTTGACAGCGCCGTTGGCGGCGGCAGCCTCAGGGGCGCCCGGCGCCGGCGCGGCCGGCATACCCTTGCCGCGCAGGATACGGCTGTTGGGAACGGAGGGCGGCGGCGGTTGATCGGAATACTGGCGCACGCCTTTCTCATCCAGCCACACATATTGGGCCATGGCCTGGGCGCAAGCCCCCGCCATTGCGAAGACGACAAGGCAGCGCGCCGCCACCTTCAAACTGAATTCTTTCTTTCCGTTTTGCTTTGCCTGTGGCTGCATGCCACCTCTCCTGCTACTTGATGGAAAGAGCGATTTCGCCATGCTTTATCCATGGCGTCAAATTGCCCGCGGCGCAGTGTTGTCTGCAGGGTACCCGCCAGCTTTTCTGTATAATGCGGCTTTGCGCCTACAGGAAACGCCATGCGTCTACTCCAGAAAGCACTCACCTTCGATGACGTGCTGCTTGTGCCGGCCTTCTCGGCCATCCTCCCCAAGGACACATCCCTCAACACGCGGCTTACCCGCAACATCTCCCTGTCGATCCCGCTGGTCTCCGCCGCCATGGATACCGTGACCGAGGGCCGCCTGGCAATCGCCATGGCGCAAGAGGGCGGCATCGGCATCGTGCACAAGAACCTGACGGCCCGTGAGCAGGCGCGCGAAGTTTCTCGCGTCAAGCGTTTCGAAGCCGGCGTGGTGCGCGACCCGATCACCGTTCCCGGCGACATGAAGATCCGCGATGTCATCGCCCTGCGCGAGCAGCATGGCATTTCCGGTTTTCCCGTGGTGGAGGGGCGCAAGGTGGTAGGCATCATCACCAACCGCGACCTGCGTTTCGAAGAAAAGCTGGACGCGCCGGTGCGCGCCAAGATGACCCCGCGCGAAAAGCTGGTGTACGTGCATGAAGGCGCCGACATCGCCGAAGCCAAGCGGCTGATGAACAAGCACCGCCTGGAGCGCGTGATCGTGGTCAACGACGACTTCGAACTGCGCGGCCTGATCACCGTAAAAGACATCCTGAAATCCACCGAACACCCCAACGCCTCCAAGGACGAGCACGGCAAGCTGCGCGTGGGCGCGGCGGTTGGCGTCGGTCCCGACAATGAAGAGCGCATCGACCTGCTGGTGAAAGCCGGCGTCGACGTGGTGGTGGTGGACACTGCCCACGGCCACTCCAAGGGCGTGCTGGAGCGGGTGCGCTGGGTCAAGCAGAACTATCCCAATGTGGACGTCATCGGCGGCAACGTCGCCACCGCGGCTGCCGCGCGCGCGCTGGTTGAGTACGGCGCCGACGGCGTGAAGGTCGGCATCGGCCCCGGCTCGATCTGCACCACCCGCATCGTGGCCGGCGTCGGCGTGCCGCAGATCACCGCCATTTCCAATGTGGCGCAGGCGCTGGAAGGTACCGGCGTGCCCTGCATCGCCGACGGCGGCATCCGTTTCTCGGGTGACGTCTCCAAGGCATTGGCGGCGGGCGCATCCACCGTCATGATGGGCAGCATGTTTGCCGGCACCGAAGAAGCGCCGGGCGAAGTCATCCTGTATCAAGGCCGCAGCTACAAGTCTTACCGCGGCATGGGCAGCCTGGGCGCGATGGCCGAAGGCTCGGCCGACCGCTACTTCCAGGACCCGGCCAACAATGCCGACAAGCTGGTGCCGGAAGGCATTGAAGGCCGCGTGCCTTACAAGGGCAGCGTGCTGGCCATCCTGTATCAGCTGGTGGGCGGCGTGCGTTCTTCCATGGGTTACTGCGGTTGCGCCACCATCGATGAGCTGCGCGAGAAAGCCGAATTCGTGGAAATCACTTCGGCCGGCATGCGCGAGTCGCATGTGCACGATGTGCAGATCACCAAGGAAGCGCCGAACTACCGTGCCGACTGAGGCGCTGCCGCTTCAATAAATTAAAGACGGGCGGCGCGAGCCGCCCGCGTTTTTTCCAATGTCCCGGGCCCTGCCAGCCATGCACTCAAAAATCCTCATCCTCGACTTTGGTTCCCAGGTTACCCAGCTGATCGCGCGCCGCGTGCGCGAAGCCGGGGTGTTTTCCGAGATTCATCCGTATGACGTTTCGGATGAATTCGTGCGCAACTATGGCGCCGTGGGCGTGATTCTTTCGGGCGGCCCCAGTTCCGTTACCGAAGGCGATACGCCGCGCGTGCCGCAAGCCGTGTTCGAACTGGGCGTGCCGGTGCTGGGCATCTGCTACGGCATGCAGGCCATGGCCGAGCAACTGGGTGGCAAGGTGGAAAACGGCAAGCTGCGCGAATTCGGCTATGCCGAGGTGCGGGCGCGCGGCCATACGGCGCTCCTGAAAGACATCAATGACTTCGTTACCGACGAAGGCCATGGCATGCTGAAGGTGTGGATGAGCCACGGCGACAAGGTGATCGACCTGCCGCCCGGCTTCAAGCTGATGGCGTCCACCCCAAGCTGCCCGATCGCCGGCATGGCTGATGAAGAGCGGCGCATGTACGCCGTGCAGTTCCATCCGGAAGTGACACACACGCTGCAGGGCCGCGCCATCCTGAACCGCTTCGTGCACGACATCTGCGGCTGCAAGTCGGACTGGAACATGCCCGACTACATCGGCGAAGCGGTGGAAGCGATCCGCAAGCAGGTCGGCAATGACGAAGTGATCCTCGGCCTGTCCGGCGGCGTCGACAGCTCGGTGGCTGCAGCCCTGATCCATCGCGCCATCGGCGACCAGCTCACCTGCGTGTTCGTCGACCATGGCCTGTTGCGCCTGAACGAAGGCCAGATGGTGATGAACATGTTCGCCAAGAACCTGGGCGTGCGCGTGATTCACGTCGATGCGACCGAGCAGTTCATGGGCAAGCTCAAGGGCGTGACCGATCCGGAAGCCAAGCGCAAGATCATCGGCGCCGAATTCGTGGAAGTGTTCCAGGCCGAAGCCGGCAAGCGCAAGAACGCGCGTTGGCTGGCGCAGGGCACGATCTATCCAGACGTGATCGAAAGCGCAGGCAAGGGCAAGAAGGGCGCGCACACCATCAAGAGCCACCACAACGTCGGCGGCCTGCCGGAAACCCTCAACCTGAAGCTGCTGGAACCCTTGCGCGAGCTGTTCAAGGATGAAGTGCGCGAACTGGGCGTGGCCCTGGGCCTGCCGCACGACATGGTGTACCGCCATCCTTTCCCCGGCCCGGGCCTGGGCGTTCGCATCCTGGGCGAAGTGAAGAAGGAATACGCCGACCTGCTGCGCCAGGCCGATGCCATCTTCATCGAAGAGCTGCGCAACACGGCAATCCCCTTGCCGCAGGAGCTGGCCGAAGGTCACCCGGTAGGCCATTTCCACAAGAACTGGTACGAGGCCACCAGCCAAGCCTTTGCGGTGTTCCTGCCGGTGAAGAGCGTGGGCGTGATGGGCGACGGCCGTACCTATGAATACGTGGTCGCCCTGCGCGCGGTGCAAACGCAGGACTTCATGACCGCGCATTGGGCGCACCTGCCGCATGACTTGCTGGGCAAGGTCAGCAACCGCATCATCAATGAAGTGCGGGGGATCAACCGGGTGGTGTACGACATTTCGGGGAAGCCGCCGGCGACGATTGAGTGGGAGTGAAATCAGTTCCTTCGGGGACTATCCCAGGCTATGAAGAGCTGGCGTGACGTGTTGGCTTAAATAAGATGCGTCACGACAGCTCCCCGCATTTCGCGTCCAGAGCCGCTGCCAGCGGCTTCCTAGTTGTAATCCGGATATCTTGCGAATATCTGATATGCAGCTAAATTGCGCTTATCTGCATCCCGGATATTCGCTATACCGCCGACCTGCCCGACGGCCATGCCAAGAACTTCAGTATCCGCCTGGCCTACTGCGCCGCAGCCTTGCGCCGCACCAGATACTTCTGCACCCCATCCATCACCAACACCCCCTTCTGGTTGTACACCGTCGACTTCATCACCAGCACGCCAGTAGTGCGGCCTGGAATCAGCTCCGCCACTTCCAGCGCGGAATACAAGGTGTCGCCCACATACACCGGGTTGAGAAAGCGGCTCGATTGCTCAATGAAAGCCTTGAGCGATTTCTCCGTCACATGGGGAAACAGCCCGGCGCCGGCACAGGTCTGGATCGCCACCTGGAAGCCATGCGCCAGCATGTGCGGCATGCCGAGCGCACGGCAGTATTCGACGTCGTAATGAATCGGATGGTTGTCGCCGCTGGCCAGCTGGAAGGCCGCGAACAAGCCGTCCGTCATGGTGCGCGAGGGCAGGCGATATACCTCGCCCAGCTTGAAGTCGTCGAACCAGCGCTGCTCGGTCATGTTGAAGGCCAGCGGGTCGAAGGCTTTGTTTTCCGTGGTTTGCATTGAAGCTGAACTCCTGAATCGTTCTCGTGCTGTTGATCAATTCGCCTTTGCGCCCGACTCCTGCACCAGCTTGCCGAGACGGACATATTCATCGCGGATGTACTTGGCGAATTCCTTCGGGCCGGTGTGGCTGGGCACGACGCCGATTTCGAGCAGGCGCTTTTCCAGAGCCGGATCGGCCAGGTCTTTCGCCAACTGGGCATTGACCTTGTTGACGATCTCGGCCGGCGTGCCTTTCGGGAACAGCATGCCCAGCCAGACACTGGCGGAAATGGCGGGATAGCCGGCTTCAGCCAGGGTCGGGGTATTGGGGAAGGAAGGCATGCGCTTGCGCGAACCGGCCGCCAGCAGCTTCAGCTTGCCCGACATGATGTGGGGCCGCGTCGCCGCCACCGTGTCGAACATCACATCGACGTTGCCGGCGATCAGGTCGGTGGCCGCTTTCACGCTGCCTTGATAGGGCACATGCAGCATGTCGGTCTGGGTCGTGCGCTTGAGCGACTCCATCGCCAGGTGCGAGCTGGTGCCCACGCCGGTGGAGGCGTAGCTCAGCTTGCCGGGATTCTTCCTGGCGTTGTCGACCAGCGCTTTCACGCTGTCGAAAGGCCGCGCCGGATTGGCCACCAGCAGCAGCGGCAGATCGGCCACCAGCGAGATCGGTTCGAAATCCTCGGTCGGATTGAAGGGGATGCCCTTGTACAGATGCGGATTGGTCACCAGGCCGCCGGAGGCGGCCAGAATCATGGTGTAACCGTCGGGCGCGGAGCGGGCCAGGGCATCCAGTGCCATGCTGCCGCCTTGTCCCGGACGATTGTCGATGACCACCGGCTGACCGAAGGCGATGCTCATTTTTTCGGCCAGCATGCGGGCCACGATGTCGGTCGCGTTCCCGGCCGGGAAGCCGACGATCATCTTGATCAGTTTGGTGGGGTAGGGCGCGTTGGTCTGCGCCTGGGCCGGGGCCGCGCAGATGGCGGCCGCCATGGCAACGGTGGACACAAGTCCCTTGATGGTAATGCCGATGTTTCGCATGTCTCTCTCCTTTTGATGTTTGCCCGCGCCAGGCGCGAGCGCGTTTTTTCCTGAACCGTCAGGCGATCACGCCTTGGCGCTTGAATTCCTGAATTGAGTCTTCGGCGTAGCCGGCTTCGCGCAGGATCTCCTCGCTGTGCTGGCCCAAGGTGGGCGGCGGGCGCTGCGCAACCCGGTCCTCCTTGCGAAAGCGAACCGGCAAGCCGACGCTGCGCACCGGGCCCAGCATCGGATGGAGCGTCTCGGTCATCAGGCCGCGCGCTTGCACTTGCGGATGACTCAAAGCCTGGTCCAGCGTATGGATCGGCGAGCAGGGCACGCCGGCCTGGCGCAGCAGCACGCCCCATTCGGCGATGGTTTTCGTCTTGATCCTGTCCTGCACCAGCGCCACGGTCTTGCGCATATTGCGCACGCGCTCGGCATTGGTGTGGAAATCCGGGTGGTCCACCCAGTCCTGCAGGCCCAGCACCGGGCAGAAGCGCTTCCACTGGGCGTCGTTGCCAACCCCGATCATCAAGGGGCCGTCCGCGGCCACGAACACCTGGTAAGGGCACAGCGACGCGTGCGCCGTGCCCATGCGCTGCGGCACCTTGCCGCTGCGCAGGTAGTTCTGCGCCAGGTAAGTCATGAAGCCGATGGCGGTGTCCAGCAGGCAGGCTTCGAGATAGACGCCCTGGCCGGTGCGCCCACGCTCGATGACGGCGGCCAGCACGCCGCTGAAGGCATGCATGGCGGTACCGAGGTCAACCGGAGAAAAGCTCACCCGCGCGTAGTCGCCATCGGGGTCGCCGGTGGTGCTGATCATGCCGCTGAAGGCCTGCAGCATGACGTCGTAACCGGGCTCGTCGCCCAGCGGGCCTTCGCGCCCGTAGCCGGAAATCTCGCAATAGATGAGCCGGGGGTTGATCGCCGCCAGCGTTTCATAGTCCACCCCAAGCTTGGCCGCGGTGCCGCCGCCAAAGCCCTGCAGGACGATGTCGGCATCGGCCACCAGCCGCTGCACGATCTCGCGTCCGGCCTCGGTCTTGAGGTCGAGCGCCAGGCTGCGCTTGTTGTGGTTCACCGCCAGGAAGCTGGCCGATTCGCCCTGGTCCTGCGGCAGCCAGACCCGGGTGTCGTCGCCGCTGCCGACGGGCTCGACCTTGATCACTTGCGCGCCCAGTTCGCCCAGATACTGTCCGCATAGCGGTCCCGCCAAAACCTTGCTGAGATCGACGACCTTGTAGCCCTGTAGTGCCTGCATGCCTGCTGTGTCCCTGTACAAAACTGCCTGGAGGCTGACTATGGGGCAATCCGCGCCATACGTCCAAGACCGAATTTGTATGCGGGCCATATCGAATTTGTTATGCTCGCCGAGGGTCCCGATGGTGGGGTCTTGGGGAAGAAGAGCATGGACGTAAAAGGCATCAGGAGCCTGGTGGCGGTGGCCGCGGCAGGATCGATCTCGCGGGCGGCGGAGCAGATTCACATGGCGCAGCCGGCCTTGAGCCTGCAGATCAGGAAACTGGAAGAAGAGCTGGGCGTGGCCCTGTTCGAACGCACCCGCAAGGGCGTGGTGCCCACCATGGCCGGATCGCGCCTGCTCAGCCATGGGATTGCCATCCTCAACCACCTGGAGCTGGCCTGCCAGGAAGTGCGCGATGCGGTCAGTGAACCGAGCGGACGGGTGGCCCTGGGGATGTCGCAATCCATGGCCAGCATCCTGACCGTGCCGCTGGCGCAGGAAGTGGTGAGCCGCTGGCCGAAGATGCAGCTGCAATTGATCGAAATGAATACCGGGCACATCCCGGAAGCCCTGGCGCGCGGCGAGATCGACCTGGGACTGACCTTCGGCAAGGAAGGCAATGTCGGCACCCAGTTCACCCACCTGCTGGACGAGGACCTGGTCTTCGTCACATCCAGGGATCAGTTGCAGGCGGTGTTCGGCGCGCAAGCCGATGCGCTCACCGAAATCCAGCTCGCCGACCTGGCGCGCTTCCGGATTGCGTTTCCAACCAGCGTCACCAATCTGCGCCAGCGCATCGACGAATTCATCCGCGCGCAGAAAGTCGCATTGAACATCGTCATCGAACTCAACACGATCACGCAATTGATGGACGTGGCCGCAGCCGGGGTCGCCTCAACCGTCATTCCCAACGCTTCGGTCTACAGCGTGCGCCATCAACTGAGCAGCATCGTGCTGCCGATCGTCGCGCCGCGCATGCAGCGTTCGGTGTACCTGTGCCGGCATGCCAGCGCGCCGGTCAGCATTGCGGTATCCCTGGTGCGCGACCTGGTGATCCGGGAAGTCAATGCCATGATCCGTTCCGGCGCCTGGCCCGGCGGCTCGCTTACTCCGCCAGAGTGAACTGCGGCAGGGTGATCTCGTCGTTGAGCTTCTCGAAACGCACTTCGACCCGGCTGCCGATCTTGACCTGATCCACCGGCTTGTCGACGATGTTGGCGATCATGCGCACGCCTTCGTCCAGGTCAACCGCCGCCACCACGTAGGGCACCCGTTCGCTCAGGGCCGCATTGGCGGGGCGGTGGTTGACGGTGTAGGTGTAGACACGGCCTTTGCCCTTGCTGGGCACCCACTTGATGTCTTCCGACAGGCAGGACACGCAGAATTCGCGCGGATAGAACTGGTGCTTGCCGCAGCTGGCGCATTGCTGGATCAGCAGGCGGTTCTCCTTGGCGGCATCCCAATACGCTTGGGTGATGCGGGTCGGCTGCGGCAGGGGACGTTGGGTCATGATCAAACTCCGAGAATGAGGGTCGTATTGCAGGAAAACACCAGGCCGGGCGCATGCACCAGCGCCAGCTCGGCGCGCGGCAACTGGCGCTCTCCGCATTCCTTGCGCAATTGATGCACGGCCTCAAGCAAGAGCAGCATGCCGAATTGGCCGGGGTGGTTGTAGGACAGGCCGCCGCCCGAAGTGTTGATCGGGAAATCGCCGCCCGGGGCCAGGCGTCCGCCGGACACAAAGGCGCCGCCTTCGCCGCGCTTGCAGAATCCCAGTTCTTCCAGCGACTGGATGACGCCGATCGTAAAGTGGTCGTAGATCTGCACCACGTCGATGTCCTCACGCGTCACGCCCGCCATTTCCAGGGCGGCATTGGCGGTCTGCTTGACATTGGTGTCCAGCCAATCGGTGGTGTTGAAGGGCGTGTAGTGATGCGAGAACGATTCGGCAATGCCCATCACGTACACCGGCGGGCGGCGCAGCGATCGTGCCCGTTCGGCCGTGGTCAGGATGAAGGCGCCGCCGGCATCGGTCACCAGGCAGCAATCGCGCTGGCGCAGCGGGTCGGCGATCATCTTCGAATTCATCACCTCTTCAATCGAAGTCTCTTCGCGCCGGTAGGCCTTGGGATTTTTCTGGGCCCACTTGCGCGCCGCCACTGCCACTTCGGCCAGGTCCTTGTGGGTGGTGCCATAGCGATGCATGTGCAGCTGCGCCACCATGGCGTAATAGCCGATCGGGCTCAGCTGGCCATAGGGTGTGATGAACTGCCCGCGCGGCATGCGCATGTCTTCCGGCGTGCCGCCCACCTTGCGCGTGCCGTCCGAAAGCTGGGTGCTGCCATAGGCCACCAGCGCCACCTCGCACATGCCGGCTTCGATCGCCGCCATGGCATGCCGCACGTGCATCACATTGGACATGCCGCCCACGCTGGTGGAATCGACATAGCGCGGCCGTATGCCCAGGTATTCGGCCAGCTGCAGGCCGGAGAACTTGTCGTCGACGTGGGCAAACACGCCGTCGACGTCTTGCAAAGTCAGGCCGGCGTCGCGCAGGGCGCGGCCAGCGGCCTGGGCCTGCAGGTCGAGCGAGGTCACGCCGGGCACTTTGCCGAGATCGGATTCGGCGGCGCCGGCAATGGCGAATTTTCTGGAGAGATGAGAGCTCATGTGAAGATCGGGTCTAGCCGATGAAGTTGCAGATGGAATCAAACAGGATCGAAGCGAGTCACAGCGTGCGCGCGATCAGCTCGCGCATGATTTCGGAGGTGCCGCCATAGATGCGGTTGGGCCGGACGTCGGTCCAGGCGCGGGCGATCGGGTATTCGCGCATGTAGCCATATCCGCCGTGGAACTGCAGCAGATCGTCGATGGCCTTGGTGGCTTCGGCGGCCCACAGCTTGGCCATGGCGGCGCCGCCGGCATCCAGTTCGCCGTCCAGGTATTGCTGCACCGAGCCGTCGACAAAGGCGCGGGTGGCGGCGGCCAGGGTCTTGATGTCGGCCAGCTTGAAGCGGATGTGCTGGTTGTCGATCACGGCGCGCTCGAAGGCGCGCCGCTCGCGGGTGTAATCGATGGTCCACTGCAGGGCGGTTTCCAGGGCCATGGCGCAGCGCACGGCAATCATCAGCCGTTCGCGCACCAGTTCCTTCATCAGGTAGCCAAAGCCCTGGTTGGGTTCGCCCAGCAGGTCTTCTTCCGGCACGAACAGCTTGTCGAAGAACAGTTCCGCCGTGTCCTGCGCCTTCTGGCCGACCTTGTCCAGCAGCCGGCCGCGCGAGAAGCCGGGGCTGGTGGTGTCGGCCCAGAACAGACTGATGCCGCGCGAGCCCGCCTGCGGATCGGTCTTGGCCACGATCAGGGCGCGGTCGGCATGAAAGCCGTTGGTGATGAAAGTCTTCTGGCCATTGATGAGGTAGCCGCCATCCACCTTGTTGGCGCTGGTGCGGATCGCCTTGACGTCGCTGCCGGCGCCCGGCTCGGTGAGCGCGAGCGAAGCGACAATGTCGCCGCGCGCCATGCCCGGCAGATAGCGCTGTTTCTGTGCTTCAGTGCCAAAGTTCAGCAGGTAGGGCGCGATGATGTCCGAGTGGGTGGTGAAGCCGGTCACGCCGGTGGCCAGTGCGCGCGCGATTTCTTCCACCACGATGATGGTGTGCAGGAAATCGCCGCCACCGCCGCCGTATTGATCCGGCGTGCTGGGCAGCAGGATGCCGGCGCGGCCGGCCTTGCGCCACAGTTCGCGCGGCACCATGCCTTGCTGCTCCCATTCGGCGTGCTGCGGCGTGATCTCTTCGGCGATGAAGCGGGCCACGCTGTCGCGAAACAGCTCATGGTCGGCGGAAAACAGTTTGCGTTTGGCGTTCATGGGTGTTCCGCAATCAATGGGCGATGCCCTTCTCGTTGGGCCAATAGCGCTGCTTGACCAGCCGCTTCAAGAGCTTGCCGGTTTCGGTGCGCGGCATGTCCGTCGAAAAGTCCACGCTTTTCGGGCACTTGATGGGCGACAGGCGCTCGCGGCAATACTCCACCAGTTGCCGCGCCAATTCCGGGCTGGCCTGCGCCGGGTCGCGCAACTGCACCACCGCTTTCACTTCTTCGCCGAATTCGGCGTTGGGCACGCCGACCACGGCGACGTCGGCCACCGCCGGATGCAGGCACAACAGGTTCTCCGCTTCCTGCGGGTAGATGTTGACGCCGCCGGAAACGATCATGTTGGACAGGCGGTCGGTCAGATAGAGATAGCCGTCCTCATCCACATAACCGATGTCGCCATAAGTGGCCCAGCCGCGTTGGTTGTAGGCCTTGCGGGTCTTGGCCGGGTCCTTGTGGTATTCGAAGCTGCCGCCGCCGGAAAAATAGATCACGCCGGGCTGGCCGGGCGGCAGTTCCTGCTGCCCGTCTTCGCTGACGATGTGCACCTGGCCGAATTCCGGCTTGCCGACCGAGCCGCGATGCGCCAGCCACTCCTGCGAGCCGAGCGAGGTGCGGCCAACCAGCTCGGTGCCGCTGTAATACTCGTACAGGATCGGACCCCACCATTTGATCATTGCTTCCTTCACTTCGACCGGGCAGGGCGCGGCCGCATGCACGGCATAGCGCAGCGAGGAATGGTCGTGGCGTTCGCGCTCCTGCTGCGGCAGGCGCAGCATGCGGATGAACATGGTCGGCACGAATTGCGCATGGGTCACGCGCCAGGCGGCAATCGCTTCCAGGGTCGCGGCGGCGTCGAATTTTTCCAGCATCACGCAGCTGCCGCCGGCGCGCAGCACGGCCATGTTCCAGCGCACCGGGGCGGCATGATAGAAGGGCGCGGTGGACAGATAGACGCTGTCCTGGTCGAAGGCTTTCCAGGTGCTGCTGGCGGCATTCCCCACCCGGAAAAACTGGTTGGCCGTCGCCAGCGGCCGCTTGATGCCCTTGGGCATGCCGGTGGTGCCCGACGAATAGAGGAAGTCGGTGCCTTCCGGCGTTTCCGGCAGACGCAGGTCGTCGGCGAAGCGGCCAATCCAGGCTTCGTAGCCGAGCGCGTCCGGATCGCTGCCATCCATTGAAACGCGCAGCACGCCTGCTTGATCCAGCCGGTCGGCATCGACTTCCCCATGCGTGTGGGCCGAATAGAACAGCACGCGGGCATCGCAGTCGGCAATGATGTACTGCGCTTCTTCGCGCTTGAGGTGGCGGCTGATGGTGGTGTAGTACAGGCCGATGCGGTGCGCCGCCCACAGCAGCTCAAAGTAGCGCGGGTGGTTTTCCAGGAAGACGGCGACCACATCGCCGCTCTTCAGTCCCGCGTCCAGCAGGGCGGCCGCGCATTTGCGGCTGCGCAGTTCCAGCTCACGCCAGCTGACTGCGACGCCGGAGGGAATCATGCGATAGGCGATGCGATCCGGCGTGAGTGCTGCATAGTATTCAAG
>JAEVZY010000238.1 GCA_023392035.1 Pseudomonadota bacterium
GTCCAGCTTCTGGTGCACGTGCACGTCGACCGCGCCCGGAATGGTGCGCAGCGACTTCGCCAGTTCGCCGGCCAGCTCCGCATTCCTGGCGATATTGGGACCGGTGAACTGGACGTCGATTGCGGCCGGCAGGCCGAAGTTCAGGATCTGGGTGACGATGTCGGCCGGCTGGAAAAAGAATTCCACGCCGGGAAAGCGCTTGGGCAATTCATTGCGCAAAAGGGTGATGAATTCCTCTGTCGGCCGGTGCCCTTCTTTCAGCGACATCAGGATTTCGCCATCCATGCTGCCGATCACGCCGGCATTGCTGTAGGAAAGGTTGATGCCGCTGTTGGGCACGCCCAGGTTGTCGAGCACGGTTTCCAGCTGGTCGGGCGGGATCAGCTGGCGGATTGCCGCTTCCACCTGGTCGGCGACCACCGCGGTCTGCTCGATGCGGGTGCCGGTGGGCGTGCGCATGTGCAGGCGAATCTGGCCGGCATCCACCGTCGGGAAGAAGTCGCGTCCCAGGAAGGGATACAGCAGGCAGGACGCCAGGCACAGGCCGAGGAAGCCCAGGGCAAAGGGCTTGCGGCGCGTGAGCAAGGTGGACAGCAGCAGCGCATAGGCGCGCCGCACCTGCTCGAAGCGCTCGTCGAAGGCGTGATACAGGCGCTTGAAGCGGCTGGGCCTGGCGTCTTTGTCCTTGTCGTGGGCGCCGCTCATCATCAGTTTGACCTGGGTCGGAACCAGGGTGCGCGACAAAAAGTAAGACGCGGCCATGGCGAACACCACCGCCTCGGCCAGCGGCACGAACAGAAAGCGCGCCACGCCGGTGAGGAAGAACATCGGCACGAACACGATACAGATGCACAGCGTGGCGACGAACACCGGCACGCCGATTTCGCCGGCACCGACGATGATCGACTCCTCGAGCGGCTTGCCAAGATGCATATGGCGCTCGATGTTCTCGATGGTGACGATCGCCTGGTCCACCAGAATGCCGACCGAGAGCGCAAGCCCGCCCAGTGTCATCAGGTTGAGCGTCTCGCCCAGCATTTGCAGGATCAGGATGGACGCCAGGATCGACAGCGGAATCGTCAGGCCGATGATCACCGTGCTGCGCCAGTTGCCCAAAAAGAGCAGCACCATGGCGGCCGTCAGCGCCGCCGCCAGCAAGGCTTCGATGATCACGCCCTGGACCGCGGCCTTGACGAAGACTGACTGGTCGAACAAGGGCGTGAGCTTGATATCGGGCGGAAGCAGCTGGCTGGCCCGCGGCAGCAATTCCTTGAGGTTGCTGACGATGTCGAGCGTGGAAGCACCGCCATTCTTGAGGATGGAAAGCAGGACGCCGCGCTCGCCATCGCGCCGCACCACATTGGTCTGCGGCGAAAAGCCGTCGCGCACCTGGGCCACGTCGCGCAGATAGGTGGTGGAGCCGGCGCTGGTGCGCACCGGCAGGTCATTCAGGCCGGCGACGGCTTCGGGCGAACCGTTCATGCGCACGCTGTATTCCACCTCTCCCATCTTGGCCGTGCCCGAGGGCAGGATCAGGTTCTGGGCGTTGAGCGCGTTGACCACATCCACCGGCGCCATGCTGCGCGCCTGCAGCGCCTGCATGTCGAGATCGACCGAAATCAGGCGGATCTTGCCGCCGTAGGGATAGGGAATGGCCACGCCGGGAATGGTGACCAGTTGCGGACGCAACTGGTTGATGGCGGCATCGAACACCGCCTGTTCGGGCAAGGTCGGGCTGGACATGGCCAGCTGAATCACCGGAATCGCCGAGGCCGAATACTTGATCACCAGCGGCGGCGTGATGCCGGGCGGCAGCTGCCGCAATTGCGACTGCACCGAAGCCACCGTTTGCGCAATCGCGGTCTGGATGTTGGCGGTCGGCTGGAAGAACAGCTTGACCACGGTAATGCCCGATAGCGAAGTCGACTCCACGTGTTCAATGTCGCTGACGGTGGTGGTCAGGCTGCGCTCGGTGGTGGCGGCAATGCGCTGCCCCATCTCTTGTGCGGACAAGCCGTTGTAATTCCAGATGATGGAAATCACCGGGATGTTGATTTCGGGGAGGACGTCAGTCGCCATATTGCGCAGGGCAAGCGGCGTGGCCAGCAAAATCAACAGCGCCATCACGATGAACGTGTAAGGACGGCGCAGTGCAATGGAGATGAGCGACATGGGAGGTAGCCGTGCGGTGACCGGGGCATTATAGGGAATTTGTAAAAATGCCGTTGCCAGAGAGAACAGTACGAAACAAATCGCCGAAAATTTGTCCGCACAAGTTTCTCTTCAATGCCTTGCACGAGGACTTGGCCGAACTTGCTCGAATCACTAAGGACTTTCCGCAAATCCTTAATATTCCTCAAGGCATTTGACTAAACGCTATTTCAATCCGGCGCGGCTTTCCCTAAGCTGTCAGCGTTCTGTCAGGGTGATTGTGGCAGCAACGCGAAGTGATCGAGGCTCAGACAGCCTTTCCAGCCCTCGTGCGCGAGGGCTTTTTTTTGCAAGAGGGCCGCTGGCCGTTGCCAGCCTTTTGACGGCCCCGGGGAGTATCCATGCGTCTACGCTCAACCGGCCTTGCGCTGCGTTTCATTTTGCCCTTGGGCCTGGTCCTGGCGCTGTGCGCCTATGCGGTGGTGCCGCTGGTTGACAGCTTGACACTGCGCTGGTCCGTCAAGGATCTGGACAATCGCGCCCGCCTGCTGGCGCAAGCCATGCAGGACCCCTTGCAGGAATATGTACAAGCCCATGCGCGGCGCAAAGTGCTGGACTTGCTCAATCGTGTGGCCAAGGACGAGCGCCTGTACGCGCTGGCCTTTTGCACGCCCGAGCACACCTTGCTGGTCAAGACCAGCGCCTGGCCCGATGCCCTCAATTGCAAAGACCAGCCGGCCGCTGAAGACAACCCGCTGGTGACCCTGGAAAAGGGTCCGGTGCACGTCAAGCGCACTCCGGTGGTCGACGCCGACACCGGCGAAAACCTGGGGCAGTTGGTGCTGGTGCACGACATGAGCTTCGTGCAACGCCGCAGCGCCGATACCCGAAAGTACATTATCGGCCTGTTCGCGGCGCTGGCGGTGATCATTTCGATGATCACGGTCTTCATTGCCTGGATCAGTTGGCGCGGCTGGATTCGCGCCGTGCGTCGTCTGCTGCGCGGGCAATTGGCTTCGTCCGACACATCGCACGCGTCTTCGCCGGCGGTGCAACCGCTGGTTTCGGACTTGCGCGAAATGGTGCGCGACCTGCATATGGAAAATCGCGCCCAGGCCGGCGGCAACCGCGAATGGACGCCGGACGCCCTGCGCCAATTGCTGCGCGGCGAACTGGCCGGCGACGAAATCATCGTGGTTTCCAATCGCGAACCCTATATCCACACCCGCACCCCGAATGGCGTGGAAGTGAAGCGTCCGGCCAGTGGTCTGGTGACCGCGGTGGAACCGGTGATGCGCGCCTGCTCCGGCACCTGGATCGCACATGGCAGCGGCTCGGCCGACGTCGACAGTTCCGATCGCGACGGCCGGGTCAAGGTGCCGCCGCAGGACCCCAGCTACACCCTGCGCCGCATCTGGCTCAGCAAGGAAGAGGAAGAAGGCTATTACTACGGCTTCGCCAACGAAGGCTTGTGGCCGCTGTGCCATATCGCCCACGTGCGGCCGGTGTTTCGCGACACCGACTGGCAACAGTATGTGGCGGTCAACCAGCGCTTTGCCGATGCCGTGGTGCAGGAAGCACATACCAGCGACCCGGTGATTCTGGTGCAGGACTATCACTTCGCCCTGCTGCCGGCGATGGTCAAGCAGAAGCTGCCGCGCGCCACCATCATCACCTTCTGGCACATCCCCTGGCCCAATCCGGAATCCTTCGGCATCTGCCCCTGGCGCGAAGAAATTCTTGAAGGCCTGCTGGGCAGCACCATCCTCGGCTTTCATACGGTTTTCCACTGCCGCAATTTCATGGAAACCGTGGACCGCTACCTGGAAGCGCGCCTGGAAACCGAAGCGTCCACCATTTCCTTCGGCGGCAAGCTGACCCAGGTGGAGGCCTACCCGATTTCGATTGCGTGGCCGGACGAATCCCTGCTGCCCACGGTCGATCATTGCCAGAGCGAAGTCCGGCGCCTGAACGGCCTGCCGGCCGGGCACAAGCTGGCGCTGGGCGTGGACCGGCTCGATTACACCAAGGGCATCCTGGAACGCTTCCAGGCCGTGGAACGCATGCTGGAATTGCACCCGCAATTGATCGGCCGCTTTTCGCTGGTGCAGATTGCCGCCCCCAGCCGCGCCTCGCTGGACGAATACCAGAACTTCGACGCCCGGGTGCGCGCCCTGGCCCAGCGCATCAATACCCGCTTCTCCAACGGCCCCTATCAACCCATCGTGCTGCGGGTGGAACATCACGAGGTGGAAGAGGTGTACCGCTACTACCGCGGGGTGGATGTCTGCATGGTGACCAGCCTGCACGACGGCATGAACCTGGTGGCCAAGGAATTCGTCGCCAGCCGCGACGACGAGCGCGGCGTGCTGCTGCTGTCGCAATTCACAGGCGCCGCGCGCGAGATGCATGAAGCGCTGATCGTCAACCCCTACCATATCGAGCAGGCGGCCGGCGCCCTGTACCGTGCGCTCAACATGCCCGAGGCCGAACAGCGCGAGCGGATGCGCAGCATGCGCGGCTATGTGCGCGACTTCAACGTCTACCGCTGGGCCGGACGCATGCTGCATGATGCCGCCCGCCTGCGCCGTCGTGAGCGCATCCGCACCCGCATCGGCGAACACAGTACGAGAGTGCTCAAGCGGGTGGTCTAGTCGCGCGCTGCGGCAGCAAGAGAAAACCTGAGGGTATGACCTGGCGCTACGAGGCCAGGACTGGCCCGGCAGCGTGCGCAGAACGTATCATATGGCTCAAATACCGACCTCGAGTCGCCAAGGAGCCAACATGTTGCCGATCCAGATGTTTGACGCAGAATCCTGCACCTATACCTATGTCCTGCGCGATCCCGCCACCCACCACGCGGTATTGATCGATCCCGTGGATCGCCAGGTCGAACGCGACATGGGCCAGCTGGAACGCCTGGGACTGAAGTTGGAATGGATCATTGAAACCCATGCCCACGCTGACCACATCACGTCCGCCGGCTTGTTGCGGGCACGCACCGGCGCCAAGGCGGCCGCGCCTTCCGGCTGCAGCATCGCGCCGGCCGACCTGCAATTGTTCGATGGCGACGCCATTCGTTTCGGCAAGGAAGAAGTGATACGCGTGCTGCACACGCCCGGCCACACCGCGGGCAGCATGTGCTTCCTGTGGCGCGGCAATGTGTTTACCGGCGACACGCTCTTGATCGATGGTTGCGGCCGTACCGACTTCCAGAGCGGCAGCGCCGAAGCCATGTATGACAGCGTGCACACCAAGCTCTTCACCTTGCCGGATGAAACCATGATGTGGCCGGCGCACGACTACAAGAGCCGCTCCGCATCCACCATCGGCTGGGAAAAGCGCCATAACAGCCGGCTGGCCCACAACGACAAGGCTGCCTTTGTCGAATTGATGGCGCATCTGAACTTGCCGCGCCCGAAGATGATGGATATCGCCGTGCCCGCCAACCAAAACCTGGGCTTGCCGCACGGCGTGCAGTCCTGATGCGCACGGGCTGAGGCCGGCTTGCCGCAGGTGCCGGCCAATGCTTCGCCGGCGATCAGAACTTCAGCACCAACTGCAGAGCCTCCTGCACTCTTTGCAATTGCTCCGGGCTCAACATGGTCAGCGGCGTGTTGCCGATCAGGCGCTGTTGCGCAATCGCCCGTATTTGATCGATGAAGAGCTCGGTTTCGCGGATCAATCCGCCCGCTTCCTGCTGGCGCAGGATCGCCACCCGCAAGGGAAAGGCATCGACGTGGGATTCGTGGTAAGTCCTGGCCGCGCCAGGAATGACCACAACGGAGGGATGGCCCACGCCATTGAGTAAATCGGTCTGTATCACCAGACAGGGCCACGCCGGATTGCGCAAGCCCTCGTCGCGGGCAGTATGAGAATTCAAATCCGCCAGCCAGACCTCGCCCCGCCGGGGCTGGCTCAAAGCCCGTCTCCCGCGGCCAGGTCGAATTCATCGACGACCAGGGCGGATTGCGCGGCCAGCAGCCGATAGGGATAGCCGGGGTCTGGCACGCCCCTGCACTCGCTGTTCTCTCGAACCGACTCGCACAACTGCTCGGATGAAGGGATATCGCCGGCAAAGCGGCGGGTCTGCTCGATCAATTCCAATGTCGCCCAAATGCCCAGCGCATTGTCTTCCAGACTTGCCACCTCTGTTACCCCTTCCAGCATTGCAGCCTCGCGAATGAAGTTGTGATGGCGAATTTTAGGCAACTGGCGGCGACATACCAGCCCAAAATGGAGACTGTTAGTGGAGTTTTTATGTTGGGTTGGTAGGCGACCGAATGGTCATATCAGAAGCGAATTTTTCGGACGTCCGGGTGACGCAGCCGCGAAATAAAAAAGCCCCCGACGCATCGGAGGCTTCTGAAGTTCTGGCGGAGACTGTGAGATTCGAACTCACGGACGGTTGCCCGTCGGCAGTTTTCAAGACTGCTGGTTTAAACCACTCACCCAAGTCTCCGGATGAAGGGGAGCAATTATGCCATCGACTGTGCGCGCCGGGCAAAGCTGCTTAATCCGAGGGCAGGAAGATTTGCTGCAAGTCGTTCAGGAAGCGCTGTCCCAGCTCGGTGGGCGCGATGCGCGCGTGGTCACGGGTGAGCAGGCCGCGCCGCTCGGCCTCATCCAGCTGCGCGTCGATGGCGGAAATCGGCAGCCCGGTTCTCTCCCCAAACAGGTTCACCGCAAAGCCCTCCTGCAAGCGCAAGGCGTTGAGCATGAATTCAAATCCCAGTTCCCTGCGTCCGATTTCGTTCGACTCGGCCACGGCATTGCCGGCCAAGGCGTGTTCCATGAACGAAGCCGGTTGCTTGAAGCGCGCCTGGCGCAAGATGCGATGCGGGAAGGACAGCTTGGAATGGGCGCCGGCACCGATGCCGAGATAGTCGCCGAACTCCCAGTAGTTCAGGTTGTGGCGCGCGCGGTGACCGGGCCGCGCATAGGCTGAAACCTCATAGTGTTCATAGCCGGCACCGCGCATGTGGGCTTCGATCAGGTCCTGCATCTCGGCGCTTTCATCCTCGTCCGGCAAGGGCGGCGGATATTTGGCGAAGACCGTGTTCGGCTCCATCGTCAGGTGATACAGCGACAAATGCGGCGGCGCGTAGGACAGCGCCGTCTCCAGGTCCTGGCGCGCCTCCTGCAGCGTCTGGCGCGGCAAGGCATACATCAGGTCGAGATTGAAGTTGTCGAAGGTGCTGGCGGCGATTTCCACCGCTTGCCGCGCCTGGGTCTCATCATGAATGCGGCCCAGCGCCTGCAGGTGCCCGGCGTTGAAACTCTGTATGCCCACCGACAGCCGGTTGATGCCGCTGGCGCGAAACGACTTGAACTTGGCTGCTTCAAAGGTGCCGGGGTTGGCTTCCATGGTGATTTCCGCGGCGCCATCCAGCGGCAGCAGACTGCGCAGATCGGACAGCAAGCGGTCCAGCCCGGCGGCCGACATCAGGCTGGGCGTGCCGCCGCCGATGAAGACGGTGTAGATCTTGCGGCCCCAGATCAGCGGCAACGCCGCTTCCAGATCGGCGCGCAGGGCGCGCAAATACTCATCTTCCGGAAAACCGTTGGCGGCTTCGTGCGAATTGAAATCGCAATACGGACACTTGCGCACGCACCAGGGAAAATGCACATACAGCGACAGCGGCGGCATCGCCGGCAGGCTGATCAGCCCCGGCTGCAGATAGGCTTCAACCGGCTTCAGGGTGGCGGGGGCGGCGCCCAGCGGCTTGACGGGAATCATTGCAGTTTCCTGACCAGCTCGCGCAAGGCCTTTCCGCGATGTGACAGCGAATTTTTCTGTTCGGAAGTCAATTCAGCCGCGGTCAATCCCAGTGCCGGCAACAAGAAAAACGGATCGTAGCCAAAGCCATTGGACCCGCGCGGCGTGGCAATGATTTCACCGTCCCAGCGCCCTTCCGCAATCACCGGCTGCGGATCTTCTGCGTGGCGCACGAATACCAGCACGCAATAGTAATAGGCCGATTTGTCGGCATGCGGCGCCAGGTCGGCCAGCAGTTTTTCATTGTTGCGCGCATCCGATTTCGGCTCGCCGGCATAGCGCGCCGAATACACGCCGGGCGCACCGCGCAGCGCATTCACACACACGCCGGAATCATCCGCCAGGGCCGGCAGGCCGGTGATGGCGGCCGCATGCCTGGCCTTGGCCAGGGCGTTTTCAACGAAGGTGCAATGCGGCTCTTCGGCCTCGGGCACGCCCAGCTCGCCCTGGGCTTTCAGAACGAAGCCCAGGGGCGCCAGCAACTGTCCGAATTCGCGCAGCTTGCCGGCGTTGTTGGATGCCAGAACCAATTCACGACTCATCTCAGCGACTCGTCTCAAGCCAGGCCCAACGTCGACTTTTGCAGGCGGATCAATTGCGCAATGCCCTGCTCGCCCAGGTCCATCAGTCGATTGAGCGTGGCGCGATCGAAGGTCTGGCCCTCGGCCGTGCCCTGCACTTCAACGAACTTGCCGCTCTCGGTCATGACGATGTTCATGTCGGCGCCGCAATCGGAGTCTTCCGGATAATCCAGGTCCAGCACCGGCACGCCCTGCACCACGCCCACCGAAACGGCGGCGATGAATTCGATCAGGGGAATGCGCGCCAGCTTGCCGTCGGCCACCAGTTTGGAGCACGCATCGTAGGCGGCCACCATGGCGCCGGTGATGGAGGCGGTGCGGGTGCCGCCATCGGCTTGCAGCACGTCGCAATCCAGCTGCAGGGTGCGCTCGCCGAGGGCGGAAAGATCGAAGGCGGCGCGCATCGAGCGGCCGATCAGGCGCTGGATTTCCTGGGTGCGGCCGGATTGCTTGCCGCGCGCCGCTTCGCGGTCCATGCGGCTGTGGGTGGAGCGCGGCAGCATGCCGTATTCGGCCGTCATCCAGCCCTGGCCGCGACCCTTGAGGAAAGGCGGCACTTTCTCGTCCACGCTGGCGGTGCACAGCACGCGGGTATCGCCGAATTCGATCAGCACCGAACCTTCGGCATGGCGGGTGTAATGGCGGGTGATGCGCACGTCGCGCAAAGCATCCACGGCGCGCTGGCTGGAACGCGTAAAGGTCATCGGTTTGTCCTGCTTCAGGTCTTGTTGGTCAGGCGCGAGGATTTCTCGATCGCATCGCGAATTTCTTCGATCGCCTTTTCGATTTCGGTGTCGGAAAACACATCCGCCCCTTCCAGGTCGGCGTGGCGCGGCGCCTGGATAGTGGTCCCCAAGCTGCCGCTGGGCAGGGCTTCGGTCAGGATGGTAGTCGAGTTCAGCAGGTCGGCGCCACTGGCGCCTTCCCAGGCCACGCCCAGGGCGGTGACATTATCACTTCTGCGCCCGGCTATGCGGGCCGCGCTGTGCACCAGTTCCGGCACCGCTTTCATGACGGTATTGTCGCGCAGGGTGCGCGCCAGGATGTCTTCCGGCACTACCGACCACAGGCCGTCGGAGCAAAGAAAAAGTATATCGCCCGGCTGCAGCGCGACGCGACGGCCGATATCGATCAGCGGATCGGAAGGCGCGCCCAGGCAATTGAAGATCTTGTTGCGGTCCGGATGGCTGGCACGCTCGGAGGCATTGGCCTTGCCCTGGGCAATCAGCATTTCCAGGCGCGAATGGTCGCGGGTGCGCGCCAGGATTTCGCCGCCGCGCATCCAGTACAGTCTGGTGTCGCCGCAATGCGCCCACAGCGCCTGGCCGTTTTGCACCACGCAAGCCACCATGGTGGTGCGCGGCGTTTCGGGCAGGTTGTTGAGCGCGCGGTAGCGATGGATTTCGCGATGCGCGGCCAGCATGCCCTGCTCCAGAAAGCGCTCGGGATCGGGCAGATGATCGCGCGCCGATTCCTGGAAGCGCGACGCCATGGTCTGCAGGGCAATGGTGGCGGCGGCATCGCCTTCGATATGGCCGCCCATGCCGTCGGCCAGAAGCAGCAGCAAGGCATCGCGCGTGTAGCAATAACCCATGCGATCCTGGTTGGCCTGGCGGGCGCCGATGTGGCTTTCCTGATATACCGAGAAACGCATCTTGTGGGCCTATGGGTTGGAGTTCAGTTGCGATGCTCGTGTTCGGGCGGCAGCTCCGCCGCCTGGCCGCCGCCAAGTCCCAGCGCGGCGCGCACGGTGGCCAGCAGGCCGCGCTTGTGGGCCACGGCCACGCCGGGCATGGGGATCTCGGATTGCTGCACCGCCTTTTGCAGGGCGAACACGCTTTGCGGGCGCTTCAAGGGATCCATCATCAAGGACCAGCGGATCACATCCACCAGCCGCGGCGAATACATTTCCTTCAGGCGCTCGTAATGGCCGTCCATGCGGTCGTTGGCCTTGCGCTGGTCGGCCGGTTGCGGCGGCGCGCCCACCATGCAGGCAAACATCGATGCGCCGATGCTGTAGATGTCGGTCCACGGGCCGAGGTTGCCGTTCTTCTGGTACAGCTCGGGCGGCGCGAAGCCCGGCGTGTACATCGGATACAGCTTGGGACTGTCCTCGCGCAAGGCCTGGCGCGAGGCGCCGAAGTCGAGCAGGATCGGCGTGCCATCCATGCGCAGGTAGATGTTGGCCGGCTTCAGGTCCAAATGCAGCAGCTTGTTGGCATGCACTTCGCGCAAGCCGTTCATGACCTGGTTGAACATCTTGCGGATGAAGCGTTCAGACACCAGCGGCTTTTCGCCCTTCTCGCGGCGGCGCAGGATGTGGTCCTGCAGCGAGCGTCCGGACTCGTAGGCCATCACCATGTACACGGTTTCATTGGCGCGGAAAAAATTCACCACCGACACCACGTTGGGATGCGAGATGCGCGCCAGCGCCCTGCCCTCGTCGAAAAAACACTTGAGGCCGATGCGAAACACCGGCAGGTTTTCCGGCGCGATGATGGGCGACAGCTCGCCCGGCTGACGCAATGCCAGCGAGCTGGGAAGGTATTCCTTGATGGCGACGGCATTGCCGTCTTCATCGTGTGCCAGATAGACAATCGAGAACCCGCCCGATGCAATCTTCTTTACAATGCGATATCCGGCGATGTCCAGACCGTCCGGCAGATGGGCGTTGGTTTGCGCGGCCATGGTGGCGAGGTAATGGCGAAGCTCGCAGGATTGTGTCGGACATTGCGCCTTTTTGTAAAGAAGAAACCGAGGAGTCATTTTGACAATCAGCAGCATGACCGGCTATGCAGTGGCCACCCGTGACAGCGCGCTGGGCACCGTGACGATCGAGCTGAAGAGCGTGAATTCCCGCTTTCTTGACCTGCAGTTCCGCATCAATGACGAACTGCGCGCGGTCGAACCGGCGCTGCGTGAAGCCATCACCCAGGGCGTCGCCCGCGGCAAGGTGGAATGCCGGGTCAGCTTCGGCCGCAAGTCGGCCGAAAGCGGCCAGGCGCTCAACATGGCCATGCTGGAGTCGCTCTCGCGCATGCAGCTGCAGGCGCGTCAGATTTTTCCGGATGCGCAGTTGCTGAGCGTGGCTGAATTGCTGCGCTGGCCGGGCGTGATGGAAGAAGCCCAATCCAGCCAGGAAGCTCTCCAAACCGAAATCATGGCGGTGCTGGCCGAGGCCATGTCGGCCTTTGTCGAATCGCGCCAGCGCGAAGGCGCGGCCCTGCAGGCCATGCTGCTGTCGCGCGTGGAAGAGATGGAAAAGATCGTCGAGCGCATCACGCCGTTGATGCCGCAGGCAGTCGCCGGCTTCCAGCAGAAAGCCATGGAACGCATGCGCGAAGCGCTGGCCGGCATTGAAGGCAAGGTGCAGGACGAAGCCATGGAGCGCGTGCGCCAGGAAGTCACGCTGTACGGCGTCAAGCTCGACGTGGCCGAAGAACTCACCCGCCTGTCGGCCCACTTGAAAGAAACCCGTGCCATCCTGGCGCGCGGCGGCCAGACCGGCAAGCGGCTGGACTTCATGATGCAAGAGCTCAATCGCGAAGCCAACACGCTCGGCTCCAAGGCCGCGCTGAAAGAACTGTCCGATGCATCGATGGCGCTCAAGCTGCTGATCGAGCAGATGCGCGAACAAGTGCAGAACCTGGAATGAGCGTCCCCGCAATGAACAAACCCGCACCCTTGGTGCCTGGCCCGTCCGGCAGCCTGTTTGTGGTGGCTGCGCCCTCGGGCACGGGCAAGTCGAGCCTGGTCAATGCCTTGCTGGCGCAGGACTCCGGCATTCGTCTGTCGATCTCCTACACCACCCGCGCGCCGCGTCCCGGCGACCAGCATGGACGCGAATATTTTTTCGTCTCGGTGGAAGAATTCCTGCAGCGGCGCGACGCCGGCGAATTTCTCGAATCGGCCGAAGTGCATGGCAACTACTACGGCACCTCGCGCCTGCAGATCGCCGAGCAGATGCAGGCCGGCACCGACGTCCTGCTGGAAATCGATTGGCAAGGCGCGCAGCAGGTGCGCAAGCAGTTTCCGCAAACCGTCGGCATTTTCATCCTGCCGCCATCGATTGATGCGCTGGAAGAGCGCCTGAAGAAACGCGGCAAGGATGAAGCGCATGTGATCACGCGCAGACTGCTTGCAGCCGGCGGCGAGATGGCCCATGCCCCGGAGTTCGACTATGTTATTATCAATCAAGAGTTTGCGACGGCTTTGTCAGAACTGGCTGCAATCGTGAAAGCCACGCGTTGTCGCTTTGCGCAGCAGTCGGCCCGCAATGCCGCCCTGTTCACCATGCTGGGCATCCACGCAAACCCGACCTGAAAGAACACCCTGGAGTACAAATGGCCCGTATCACCATTGAAGATTGCCTCGACACCATCTCCAACCGTTTTGAATTGACCTTGTGCGCCACCTATCGCGCCCGTCAATTGCTGCAAGGCCATACGCCCAAAGTCGACGCCAAGGACAAAGCCACCGTGCTGGCGCTGCGCGAAATCGCCGCCAAGCAAGTCGGCAAGGAAATGCTGAAAAAAGTACCGACCTGATTCCTGCTTCCTCAGAACATTTGGGCCATGGGGCCGGTCTGTCGAACATATGAGTCTTACGCCTGCAGATCCGACTGTGTCTTCGCCACCTGCAAGGCGACGAAGACTCGCCCGCCCCGGCACCCCGCCTCCTGACCAGAGCGCCGCGCCGCCTGGAGTGGCGTCCACGGCTGCCCTGATCACCAAGCTGTCCGAATACCTCTCGGCTTCGGACATGAAGAAAGTCAAGGAAGCCTATCGCTTCTCTGACGAAATGCATCTGGGCCAGATGCGCAAGTCGGGCGAACCCTATATCTCGCACCCGATCGCGGTCGCCGAAATCTGCGCCGACTGGAAGCTGGACGCCCAAGCCATCATGGCCGCGCTGCTGCACGACGTGATGGAAGATCAGGACGTGCAGAAGGACGAACTGATCGAGCGTTTCGGCGCCCCGGTCGCCAGCCTGGTCGATGGCCTGTCCAAGCTGGACAAGCTCGAATTCCAAAGCCAGATCGAAATGCAGGCGGAGAACTTCCGCAAGATGCTGCTGGCCATGGCGCGCGATGTGCGCGTCATTCTCATCAAGCTGGCCGATCGCCTGCACAACATGCGCACGCTGAACTTCATGTCGCCCGACAAGAAGCGGCGCATCTCGCGCGAGACCATGGATGTGTACGTGCCGATCGCGCATCGCCTCGGCCTGAACACGCTCTACCGCGAACTGCAGGACCTGGCCTTCTCTCACCTGTACCCGGTGCGTTACCACACCCTGGGCAAGGCGGTGAAAGCGGCACGCGGCAATCGCCGCGAAGTGGTCACCAAGATCCTGGAAGCGGTGAAAAGCACCTTGCAGGCGGCCGGCATTCCGGCGTCCGTCGCCGGCCGCGAAAAAACCCTGTACGGCATCTACCGCAAGATGCGCAACAAGCACCTGTCGTTTTCGCAGGTGCTGGACGTGTACGGCTTTCGCATCGTGGTCGACAGCTTCGCCAACTGCTATGTGGCGCTGGGCACCCTGCATGCGCTGTACAAGCCCATGCCGGGCAAGTTCAAGGACTACATCGCCATTCCCAAGCTGAACGGCTACCAGTCGCTGCACACCACCCTGATCGGCCCGTACGGCACGCCGGTTGAATTCCAGATTCGCACCCAGGAGATGCATCGGGTGGCCGAATCCGGCGTGGCCGCGCATTGGCTGTACAAGAACGAGGAAGGCAGCGTCAGCGACCTGCAGCAGCGTACCCACGCCTGGCTGCAATCGCTGCTGGACATTCAAAAGCAGACCGGCGATTCGGCCGAGTTTCTTGAGCATGTGAAGGTCGACCTGTTCCCGGATTCGGTCTACGTGTTCACGCCCAAATCCACCATCATTGCCCTGCCGCGCGGGGCGACGGCGCTGGATTTCGCCTACACCATCCACACCGATATCGGCGACCAGGCGGTGTCAGCCACCATCAACCATGAACAGGCGCCGCTGCGCACCGAATTGCGCAATGGCGACATCGTGGAGATTCTCACCTCGGCCACTTCGCGCCCCAGCCCGACCTGGCTGAGTTTCGTGCGCACCGGCAAGGCGCGCTCGGCGATCCGCCATCACCTGCGCACCATCAACCTGCCGGAATCCATCGAACTGGGCCAGGACTTGCTGGCGCAAGCCCTGATCGCCCTGAACCTGCCGTCCGCGGTGCCGGCCGATGTGGCAGAGCGCCTGCTCAACGAGTCCAGCGCCAAGTCGCTGGAAGAGTTGTATGCCGATATCGGCGTCGGCAAGCGCATGGCGGCGCTGGTGGCGCGCCACATCTTTGGGCTGTCGGAAAACGAACCGTCCGCCCTGCCGCGCATGGATGCCGAAGGCCGGCCCTTGTCCAACAAGCTGGAGCCGGTGGTGATCGACGGCAGCGAAGGCAAGGCCGTGCAACTGGCGCCCTGTTGCCTGCCGATTCCGGGCGACAAGATGTATGGCCACCTGCGGCGCGACCAGGGCTTGACGGTTCACGCCTCCGACTGCGACATCGCCAAGCGCCAGCGCGCCAAGGAGCCGGAGCAATGGATAGAAGTCCGTTGGGCGCAGCACATCAACCGCCGCTTCGACAGCCGCATCAAGGTGCTGGTCCACAATGAAAAGGGCGTGCTGGCGCGGGTGGCGGCCGAGATCGGCGAAGCCGATGCCAACATCGTCTTCGTCGGCATGGATGAAGACCGCGACAGCAAGATGACGCAGTTGCGTTTCACGGTGCAGGTGACGGACCGGGTGCATCTGGCGCGCTTGATGCGCGCGGTGCGGCAGATTCCGTCCGTGGCGCGTATCGTGCGCGAACGTATTTAGAACGGATCTAAGCCGTCCCCGGCTGCGGATAACGCACTTCCAGTATCTCCAGCTCGTCCACGCCGGCCGGCGTCCTGAGCGTCACCACATCCCCTTCCCGCGCCTTGGTGATGGCACGCGCCACCGGCGAAATCCAGCTGATCTTGCCTTTCAAGGGATCGGCTTCATCGATGCCGACGATGGTGATGGTGATTTCTTCCCCCGCCTTGTTGGCATACATCACCGTGGCGCCGAAATAAATCTGGTCGCTGCCGTGATGCAAACTCGGGTCCACCACCTCGGCGAAATCCAGGCGCTTGGTCAGGAAACGGATGCGACGGTCGATTTCGCGCAGGCGTTTTTTGCCGTAGAGATAGTCGCCATTCTCCGAGCGGTCGCCATTGGAAGCGGCCCAATGCACCACCTGCACCACTTCCGGCCGTTCGACGTCGATCAGGTTCAGCAACTCGCTGCGCAGGCGCTGGTAACCGGCGGGCGTGATGTAGTTCTTGCTGCCGGCCGGCAGCGGCGGCAGCGAGGGCGTGCCGTCATCGTCATCCGCGTCTTCGCTTTCCTTGACGAATGCCTTGTTCATGCGCTCACTCCAGGGGACGGCCGCGGCGCTGTCCGGCGCCGGTGACGGGCGCGCCTGCTTCCAGCGTAAAGCCAGCACCAGGCCCATCGGCCAGCAGCTCCACCAGTTGTGGCATCAACTGCCGCAGCTCGTTCTCCAAGGTCCACGGCGGGTTGATGATGAACATGCCGCTGGCGACCAGGCCGAAGCCGTCCGGTCCCACTTCCTTGGTCGAGAGCGTCACATGCAGCCAATCCTTGCCGGGCAAGCGCTTGAGGCGATCGGCCAATTGCCGCGATTCCATCCGCTGCAGGACCGGATACCAGACCGCATAGGTGCCGGTGGAGAAGCGCGTCAGCGCATCGTCCAGCAAATCGCGCACCTTGCGATAGTCGTTCTTGTCTTCGTAAGGCGGATCGATCAGCACCAGGGCGCGGCGCGAAGGCGGCGGCAGCAAGGCTTTCAGGCCGGCAAAACCATCGGCATGCTCCACCATCACCCGCTTGCCGCGCGCGGCGGGCGTGCGCAGCATCAGTTCACGGGCATTGTTGTTGAGGATCTTGCCTTCATTGGGATGCAGCTCGAACAGGCGCAAGCGGTCCTGCTCGCGCAGCACCTCTGAGGCAATGAAGGGAGAGCCCGGATAGTGGCGCAGCTTGGCGCCCTCATTGAAGGCGCGCACCACCTCCAGATAGCGCGCCAGCGGCTGCGGCAAGCCCTTCTTGTCCCACAGCTTGGCGATGCCGCTGGCGTATTCCGCGGTCTTGGCGGCCTGTCCGCCTTCCAGCGAATAAATGCCGGCGCCGGCGTGGGTATCGACAAACATCAGGGCGCCGTCCTTTTGCGTCAGGTAGTCCAGCAATTGGATCAGCACCATGTGCTTCAAGACATCGGCGTGATTCCCTGCGTGGAAGGCATGGCGGTAACTGAACATCGGGGACCTTGCGAGATAAGCGGCGGAAGAAACGGATTGTAGCAAGCGGCCACAAGGAAAGAGGCGGTGTCCTTGCGGAACACCGCCTCTTTCGTCTCCCCGCCCTGCAAAGTCTTCAGTGGTCTTACGCCACCTTGCGGTTTGGCGTTTCACTCTCGAAGAATTGCTCATCCTCGGTCGAACCGCACAGCGCCGTGGTGGACGACAGCCCTTGCTGCACCGCCTGCGACACCGCATCGAAGTAGCCGGTGCCGACCTCGCGCTGGTGCTTCACGGCCGTGAAGCCGCGCTCGGCGGCGGCGAATTCGGCTTCCTGCATTTCCACGAAGGCCGACATGCCCTGGCGCGCATAGCCATGCGCCAGATTGAACATCGAATAGTTCAGCGAATGGAAGCCGGCCAGGGTGATGAACTG
>JAEVZY010000266.1 GCA_023392035.1 Pseudomonadota bacterium
TCGCACTGATTGTTGCGGCGACTGGCGGCGTCGGCAGCCTGTTCTTCCTGTTCTTTTTCTTCCCCATCCTGACCGCATCCTTTCGCTATGGTCTGGAAGAAGGAGCGCGGGTCACGGTGGCTTCGGCCGCCGTGTTTGCCCTGTCCGGGGTCGGCGCGATGCCGTGGAGCGATGCTCCGCAAGTCCTCTTGCATACCACTTTTCTGCTCGCGCTGGGCTACATGAGCGCGCAATGGGGGCAATCGAAAATCGAGTACTCCCGGCGCTTGACGCTGCTGCGCGACGTTGGCCGGATGTCCAATCCCCGCTTCGGGGTGGACCGCACCCTCAACGAGGCTCTGCAGCGCATCCTGGTGTTCTTTGAGGGGGAAACATGCCTGCTGGTGCTTGAAAACTCGATGTCGGGCGCCTTCACGCTTAGAACGGTGAAGGCGCAGGCAATGCGGGTTCCCAATATTCAAACTATCGACCCTGCGCTTGGCCGAGCGCTGTTGTCGCTGCCTTCGGAGGACATGCTTCACTACGAGGAGCGAAGTTCGGATCTGCGTGCGTGTTGTCTTGCCGCGTTCGGCCTCCGGCGGGCTCGGCAAGCCCAGCATGAACGGCATTCGGCTCTGGCAGAACTTCTTGATGCCGAAGCCTTCCTGAGCGTTCGGGTGCAGCTGGGCGAAGCAAAGGGACGACTGTACATCAGCGGTCGTCATCGTTGGCGCCGAGGAGAAACCAGTTTTCTTGCCCATGCCACCGCCCACGCTTTCTCGGTGATCGAAAAAATTGACCTGCTTGACCGCCTTGCCACCGAGGCTGCTCGTGAAGAGCGCAAGCGGTTGGGCTGGAACTTGCACGATGCTGCGATCCAGCCTTACCTCGGCTTGCATCTGGGCTTGTCGGCGCTGCGCAACAAGACCACGCCCGCCAACCCCGTGCATGAAGACGTCGAGCGTCTGTCGACGATGTGCGAGGCAGTCATCAAGGAGATGCGGCAGTTCGCCGGCCGCCTGCGCAGTACAACGGCGTCCGGCGAGTGCGTGCTGAGTGCGGCACTCAAGCGGCGCGTCGACTTCATGAAAAGCATCTATGGCATCGACGTCGTTCTTCACGCCGGCCAGCTTTCGGAACTGAGCGACCGGCTGGCCGCCGAAGTGCTCTACATGGTTAGCGAGGGTTTGAGCAATATCTGTCGTCACACCAACGCCAGGCACGGCCGCTTGCATATCGAGAGCAGGGCCGAAAAGCTCTCTGTCGTCATCGAAAACGAAGCGGACAGCAAGACGCCTGCCCGGTTCGTGCCACGGTCCATCTCGGAGCGGGCGGCCGCGCTGGGCGGAGAGGTCGACGTACAGGCCACGCCGGAACGGACTACCGTACAAATCAGCATTCCGGTTTGAAGGAGCAAGCGATGCAATCCAAGACGAGCATAGGGGTGCTGCTGGTGGATGATCACAGGACCATGCTCTGGGGGTTGGAGCGGTTGATCCAAGGGCGGGCGCCGGAGATGGTCGTGATTGGCACTGCCGAGAACTGCGATGAAGCCCTGGAGAAGTCGCACCGTCTGCTTCCGGACGTGATCCTCCTCGACCTGGATCTGGCCGGGCGCTGTACGCTCGATATCCTTCCGGAACTGACGCCCAACGCAAGCACCAGGGTGCTGGTGCTGACCGCGGGCAGTGAAGTGGCAATCCTGGACGCGGCGATGATGAAGGGTGCGCGCGGTGTGCTGCACAAGACGACGTCTGCCGAGCTGGTTTTGAAGGCAATCGAAAAAGTGCATGCCGGGGAACTGTGGGTGGACCATGAGCGTCTGGAACGACTGTTCATGGGGATTGCCGGCACCCAACACAGGCACTCCCAGGATCCCGAACTGCGCAAGGTCGAAAGCTTGACCGTGCGCGAGCGCCGGATTCTGCAAGCCATGGTTGACGAGAGCGGCGCACCCAACAAGGCCATTGCGGCACGGCTGTTCATTTCTGAACACACCTTGCGCAATCACCTCACTTCAATCTATCAGAAACTGCAAGTGGCCAACCGTCTGGAACTATATGTATTTGCGGCACGCCACGTGGCTCGGCATGGCCGACTGCACGAGGGAGTGGGCACACGACTCCCGCCCAGGGCGGCGGACGAAGCGCGGGCCGGGTAAGCGCGCATTGCCTGTCAGATCCCGCGCTCTATCATCGGCAGAACCACTCGCACCACCCGAATCATGGCCGGCCCCAGAATCACCATAATGATTGAGGGGAAGATGCACACCACCAGGGGAACCAGCATCTTGGTCGGAATCTTGGCTGCCTTCTCTTCGGCCAGCATTTGCCGCTTGTGTCGCAAATCTTCCGAGAACACGCGAAGCGATTCGCCGACGCTGGTGCCGAAGCGATCGGCCTGGGTAAGCATTGTGGCGAAGGTAGAGATTTCTTCGATGCCGGTACGCAGCGCAAGGTTGCGCAGGGATTTTTCGCGACTGGCGCCGGCGCGCATTTCAAGATTGGTCAGATGCAGCTCTTCCGCCAGCGGCAGGCTTTTCATGCGCATTTCATCGGCGACCCGAGTTAGTCCGGAATCCAGACCAAGACCAGCTTCGACACACACCAGCATAAGGTCCGCGGCATCGGGAAAGTTCTCGAATATCTCAAGCTTGCGGCGCACCACCAGGCGCCACAGCACCAGATTCGGCAAATAGCACCCGACCAGCGCGGTTGCCGCCAGCACGCCGATCAGACTCAGTCCCTCAAGCTGGGTCCAGAGCCGCAAACAGATGAAGGCCAGACTGGCGAAGACCAGAGGCAGCGCGCTCTTGGCGCCGAAGTAGATGAGACGCGCGTCGGGATGGCGAATGCCCGCATTGAGAAACCGGAGGCGCAGGGGTGAAGCGTCCCAATCGCCTTCCGGGGTTGAGAGCCTGGCGAAGGGGCCGACCACGTTCACCACGTTCTCAACCCAGTTGGACGTTCTTTCCGGCGCGGACATTTCCTGCAGGCGGCGATGCGCCCGGGATGGGGTAAACCACAGGTACAGGCCTGCCAGCGCCAGCGTCACCGACAGGAAGATCAAAAGGGGAAGCAGCAGCATGGCAAGTCTCCCGGGTTGAGGTTCAAACGCGAATCCGGATGATTTTGCGCAGGAGGAAGACGCCGATCACCATCAGGCCCAGCATGTACTGCATGATGGTGATGCCGATGGGGTCGGTCCAGAGCGGGGACATGAATTCCGGATTGAAGAGGTGCATCAGATAGCCCAGGCAGAAGGGCATGAGGGTCAGTATCCATGCCGACAGCTTTCCCTCAGAGGACAGGACCCGGATTCGCGCGAACAGCTTGAGGCGTTCGCGGATCAGCCGGGAGAGGTTCCCCAGGATCTCGGTAAGGTTGCCGCCGGACTCGCGTTGTATCAGCACCGCCACCACGAAGTAGCGCAAGTCCGTGACGGGGACGCGCTCGGTAAGGTTGGACAGCGCTTGCTGCAGCGAGACGCCAAAGTTCACTTCTTCGTGCACGGTGCGGAATTCGCCTGCGATGGGGGGCGGCATTTCCTCGCCGACCATCTGCAGGCCGGAACTGAAGGCATGTCCGGCCCGTAGTGCTCGCACGATCAGATCGATTGCATCGGGCAACTGGCGCTCTATCTTGGTCAGGCGGCGCGCTCGCTTCCACATCATCCATGCAAGCGGCGCGGCACCGCAAGAGAGCCCGCCGGCAAGGGAGAGCCAGAAGCTCTGACGGGCCAGGGAATAGAGCAGGAAATGGCCTGACACGCCGGCCGCCGCACAGGACAGCAAAAGCAGCGAGACCGTCCACGACAGGCCCGATTGCTGCAGTAGCCGCTGCAGGCCCAGCACTTGCGGGGCGGTGCGAAGGAAGCGCTCGAACGCGGGCAGTTCGCTCAAGGCTGCCTGCTTCAGGAGATTTGCCTGACGCTTCACCCGCACGCCTGCCGACAGCAGTTCCAGGCGCTTGTCGAGCTTCCTTGCATTGGTGTTGCGCCAGCTTCGCCAGAGCAGGTACAGGCCTTCCAACAGCAGGATCACGGCGACGAATACCAGCGCCATGGATATCAGGTAGTAGTTTCCGCTCAGGTTCTGGATCCATTCAAGCATGAGGCTCTCCTAGCTGTAGCGTTTGCCGGGATCGAAGATGTGGTCGGACAAACCGATGCCGAAGGCGCGCAGGCGATCGGCGAACTTGGGGCGAATCCCCGTGGCGCAGAAATGGCCCTGGACGGCACCATCGGAACCGATGCCCGTCTGACGGAAGGCGAAGATTTCCTGCATGGTGATGACCTCGCCTTCCATGCCGGTGATTTCCTGGATGCTGGTGATCTTGCGCTGTCCGTCCACCAGCCTCAGCGCCTGGATCACCACCGTGATGGCGGAGGCAATTTGCTGGCGCGCCGCGCGGGGCGGCAGATTGAGGTTGGCCATGCCTATCATGTTTTCCAGCCGGGCAAGCGCGTCGCGCGGCGCATTGGCATGGATGGTGGTGAGCGAACCTTCGTGGCCGGTGTTCATGGCCTGCAGCATATCCACGGCTTCTGCACCGCGGACCTCGCCGATCACGATGCGGTCCGGGCGCATGCGCAAGGCGTTGCGCACCAGCGCGCGCTGCGTGATTTCGCCTTTGCCTTCGATATTCATCGGCCGCGTCTCCAGCCGCACGACGTGTGGCTGTTGCAGTTGGAGTTCGGCTGCGTCTTCAATCGTGACGATACGCTCGCCCGGGGGTATGTAGCCCGACAGGATGTTGAGCAGCGTCGTCTTGCCGGCGCCGGTTCCGCCGGAGATGATCATGTTGACCTTGGCTTTGCACAGGCCCTCCAGCATGAAGGCCATCTCCGGAGTCAGCGACTTGTAGTCGTCAACCAGATTCTCCATCTTCAACGGGATATGTGCGAAGCGGCGGATGGACATCATCGCGCCGTCCAGCGCGATCGGTGGAATGACGGCATTCACCCGGGAGCCATCGGGCAGGCGTGCATCGACCATCGGGCTGGATTCATCAATCCGGCGGCCCACCAGCGACACGATCTTGTCGATGATACGCATCAGGTGCTTCTCGTCGGTGAATCGCACGTTGGTCAATTCGAGCCTGCCCTTGCGCTCCACGTAGATCTTGTCGTAAGCGTTGACCAGGATATCGGACACCGATGGGTCCGCCATCAGCAACTCTATCGGTCCGAAACCCAGCATCTCATGCTGGATGTCGCGCATCAGGGAGCGGCGCTCGAGGTCATTGATCGGCGCCTGCTCTTCGTCCAGAAGACGTTCCACCATGAAAGCGATTTCGTGGCGCAGCTGTTCGGAGGTGAGAGTCTCCAGGGCGCCCAGGTCGAACTTGTCGAGCAGCTTGAGATGGATGCTGGCCTTGAGCTGCTGGTAGGCCGAGCTGGCTCCGGCCGCCTCGGCCGCCACCAGTTCGCTGTTGGCCACACTCAGTTTTTCACGCAGGGACATGAGACATTCCTTGACCATTGAGCTGTATCACGCCCGCCGAAACAGGCGGCCCAGCAGACCACGACTTTCTTCCTGTCGCGGATCGAGCATTTGCGCCAGTTCCGCAAGATTGCGGGCCACCGCATTGGAGCGGGCTTCCTCGGCAATCGGGTTGCCGTGGTTGATCGATGCGCTCACCTCCCGGAAGGAGTTGGGTACGGTATGCAGCATAGCGTCGCCGGTGGCGCGCTTGATCTGCTCCAGCCCGATTTCACCGCTGCGCTCATATCGGTTGACGATCAGCTCGACGCGGTCGGCGGGATAGTTGAGCGACTTGAACACATCAAGTAACTTGACCGCATTGCGTATATTCGGCAAGCCGGTCTGTAACACCAGAAAAATCCGGGCAGCCTTGTCGAGGGCACGGATGGAGAGAGTATCGATGGAGCGGGGCAGGTCCACCACCACGAAGTCATAGTTGCGCGCGGCCAGGTTGAGAATGGCTTCCACATGCTCGGGTTTGACCTCCATCGCCTGCGACGGGTCTTCGGGCGCGGCCATGAGGGAGAAGCCAGGCGTGATCCGCACCGCGGTGGCGGCAAGAAAGGATGCGTCCATGCGGCGAATGTCTCGTGCGACGTCGGCAATGGTGGAGGCAGGCTTGTCATCGTGGACGAAGGAGAGCGCGTCGCCGAACTGCAGGTTCAGGTCAAGCATCAGCACCGAGCGCGATTGCGCCAGCTGCCAAGCCAGGTTGGTGGCGAGGAATGTCGCGCCGGCGCCCCCTTTGCAGGACAGGAAGGCCAGCACCTGGCCCTTCTGGCTTTGCTGGCCTTTTCCGAGCTTGCCGGCGACGCGGGCGACCGCCGCCTGAAGCGCATCGGCCGGCGCCGGCGAGGGCAGTACCTCACGCACCCCGGCACGCATGGAATTGATCAGGAATTCCGGCGTATGCGTGGCGCACAGCAGGATCACCCCCATGGAGGGATAGTGCGAGGTTAGGTATTCCACCTGCCCCAGTTCTGCGGGATCGCAGCACATTCCTTCGACCAGCAGCAGGTCGGCTTGGTGTTCCTCGGTGACATTGCGCAGCCGGCTGATGCCGCCATTGAAACGGATGACTTCGTGGCTCTGGGCCTCAAGCAGCTGACCCATGCTCTGAAGATTGCTGGGGTTGGGAGATACGATCGTAATTTTCATTTGGAGGCCTATAGCGTTCCGGAGCACAGTGCTTCGCTGTTGTTGTCAGCACGCATGATTTCCCGGGGAAGGTAGGTGGAAAATGATGGCATCGGAATCGCCGCGATCACGGCGCCCGGGACGGGTGAAATCCACTGGTAATTGAGGTTGGCAATCGAGACCCGCACACCTTCACAGGTGGTCACGTTGCAGCCCGCGGGCACCCAGTTGACGTTGATATCGGCGACCTGCGGCAGCAGCGCCTGCATCTTGGCGAGGACTTCATCGGCATTGGTGGTCGTGCCACACACCACTGCGTAGCGGGCGCCGGCGCGCGTCGCTTCACTGGCGGCATTCCAGGTGAACAGCATGCGCGCGAAGTCGGTTATGCCGAGCAGGAAGGCCAGGAAGATCAACAGGCCAAGGGCGAATTCAACCGCCGTGGCGCCGGATTGTCGTCTGAGTTTCATGATGGTGCTCGCATGGTCGCTGCAATCTCACCATAGGGAATGCCGAGGGCGCCGCCGCACGCGACGGTGCCGAAATTGACGCCAAAGGCACTGTTGAAGAGCGGTCGGAAGCAATATCCGGTGATGCTCACCGTCACGGTATTGATCGGCGGGATGCTGGCTTGCGTGTTCCAGTGCATGTTGGCGTCGGGGATGTTGGCCGCGGTCAGCCCCCGCACCAGGGGCGCGCCGGTGTTGACCGTGTCGCCGTAGATCACAAGATTGCGCGCTTCCACGCGATGAGTCTCGGCGGTCTGTGCAGTCAGATAGCGCGCGGCATCCCGCACAGACTTGGTCAATACGCTGTACTGGTAGAGCGCCCGGCCGAACTCCGTGGTGATGAAACTGAGGACGAGCAGCAGCGGCAGGATCAGTGCCAGTTCAATCAGGGCCACGCCTCTCTGTCTTTGTCGCATGGCGGACCTCAGCGTACCAGGACCGGCACTTTGGGACCGGCTGCCCCGCCCGGCAAGCCGTTGGTGGTGCAGGGACTGCCTGCCGCATCCGCCTTGCCAAGGAATTCCAGTTTGACGTCATCGAGGGGAATCGGCATCGGCTGCAAGAGGAGCATGCAGACATAGTCAACCACCTTGTTGGCGGGACTGGGGCTCACCACCGGGACTGTCACGATTCTGCGATTAGTGCCGTATTGATGAAGCTGTCCATTGGCACCCGCGCTTGCTACGGATGAGAAGCCGCCACCCAGTTTGAGACCAGTGGCGTTCTCACACGCCTTCACGCTGGCGCCGCATGCAGCGTATGCCGCTCGGCTGGCGACGAAGTCGTTGTAGGCGCTTTGGGCGGGGCCCCAACTTGTATTTGTATAGATTTTGCCGGTAAAGTCAGGCTGGCGATTCGGCTGGTCGGGGCCGCTATTGTTCTTGTAGAGACCAAAGCGCGAGTTCCAGGTGTCCGCAATGGTGGCTTGCACGCCGGGCGTGCCCAGGGTGTCGCCAATCCGGGTGCCGCAGCGGCCGTTCATTTCGGCTTCGGTCTCCGCGGCGTTTTTCGAGCCATCCAGATTCATCCAGCCGATCTGGCCGCCGGCAGCGCTGTTCTGCTTGGACAGCAAAGTGACCCATTCACCCTGGACGAAGCCGTAATTGTTGGCGGCAGTGCCTCCCCCTTTCGGCCGCAGTCCCAGCGGCAGGGGACAGGTGGTCTGCGAGCTGGCGCGCGTGGCCACCGCGCGTGCCGAGACATTTATTGCATTGGGAAAGGCTGCGGTGTTGCCGGAAAATGCACGCATGGCTTGCAGCAGCCACATCTGCAGCTGGGGCAGGGTGTGGCGGCACTCTACATAGGTGGCGTTTGTGGCAGTTGGCGCGGCGCTGAAGTCAGGGCCGTAGAAATTGATATCCGCATCGACAATTTGCGGTTTCCCGCTCCAGGTGGCGGACTGGAATACGACTTTGTTGAGATTGCCAGCGGTCCGAGCCGTGGTTCTGGCACGGTTGAACAGCGTGGCGTCGAATGGGGGATTGGCCAGTTCTTGCGCGCCGGCCAGGGCGCAACTGTCCATTGCCGTCTGCAATTCGCCTTTCACAACGAAGAGCTTGCCGAAATCGAGCGCAAAGCCCATGAAACCGAGCAGAAAGAGGAGGAACAACGCGGTCGTGATGATCACCGCGCCGGACTGTCTGCGGAAGGGGAGGCGGCGTGGCATTGCGGGCATCCTCGGATTCTGTGGTTGGACACGGCAATTCGACTCGGCGTGAATCGCCGTGTGCCATCGGCTTTAAACGCAGGCTGCTCCGCTGCCCAAGCATGTAGTAACCCGGTTAATGAATCCCTGGAAATTGGTACCGGTCAAATCGCGCAGTGCAACCACCAGAGTGATCGACACCACGGCGATGATCAGCGCATATTCGATGACCTGGGCGCCATCTTCCTCTTTGGCGAAGCTGCCTACGGATTGCATGAGTGCGTTCATGTGAAACTCCTGATGTCAAGTTGAGAAAATGAAGGCGGCGTCCGTCTTTCGACTTGCGGCTTACCTTTGCTGCGTGCTGCTGCTTGCTGCGACTGCGGTACTGCAAGGTGATGCGTAAATGCTTTTTGCTCCATCAAGCAATGCCTCCTCAGCGTGGGGCTGGCGTCCCGGCCCCGGCACCAAGGGTGATCACATTCACGGGTGGCGGCGGGTCACGGAAGCTGTTCTGGTAACGCGTCACGGCCAGGGCGGCGGAGCGTCCATCGATTCCCGGGTTCTTGTCCGGCGCCTTGCCGGCATCCGGATTGATCGTCATTGCCAGCCTTGCATCGCGCACGGCTTCACCGAAGCGCATGTCCCAGTTCGGGGTCGGGGTGGCGCAGCCTGCCAGGCACAACGCGACTGCCAATATCGGGATCGTTTTCATCGCTTTCCTCACATTTGTCCGGGGCCAGCGGCGGCGGGGGCTCCCGAAGCCGGCCGGCTGCTTTCCAGGGCGCCGGAGCCATAAACCTCCAGCCGGCTGGGCACGACATGGTTGTCGGTCGGCAGGCGAGCTGCCTCCGGCAAAGGTTTCACCAGTCGCGGCGTGACCACAAACATCAGCTCGGTCTGGTCATTCTGGAATTCGGTACTTCTGAAGAGGGCGCCCAATATGGGGGTCTCGCCCAGTCCCGGAAAGCGTTTCACCGTCTCCGTCATGTTGTTTTTGATGAGGCCGGCCACCACGAAGCTCTGCCCATCGTTCAGTTGCACCGTGGTGTCGGCGCGGCGCAGGGTCATCGAGGGCAGCACCGATACCACGCCATTGACACTGGTGAAGGGCGAGCCGGTTTGCGAAAGCTCCGACACTTCAGACACCAGCTTGAGATTGATGCGCGAACCGCCGAGCACCGTCGGCATGAAGCGCACGCCTATGCCGAACTCCTTCTCTTCCAGGGTAATGAGCGGCGTGCCCAGCGTTTGACTGGTCTGCGACACAGGAATAAAGATCTTGCCGCCCGAGCGGAAACTGGCTTGCTGGCCGCTCACCGCCATGATGTTGGGTTCAGCCAGTACCCGTACCAGGCCGTCATCCTTCTGGCCATCGATGCCGAGGGAGGTGCTGCCCACCCTCATCGCCTGCACCAGGCCGCCGCCATTGCTGAGGAAATTCGAGATCAGCGAGAAGGTGTCGCGCCCGCCGTTCCAGCTCCGGTTGATGCTGACGCTGCCGCCCAGCTTGTCGAGCAGGGTCTTGGAGACTTCAGCCACCTTCACTTCCAGCATCACCTGCTGCGGTGCGCGCACCGTGAGCTGGTTGATCACTTGCCCCTGCAGGCGCGGGGCGGCACTTTGCGCATCCAGCGTCACATCCAGGCGGGAGACGTTGCCGCCGCCGGCGAAATTGGTGGTGCGGGCGACATAGGCGTTGGCGATTTCCACCGCGCGCTGGACGGCCATCGCATCCTCGACTTCACCCGACAGGACGATGCTGTTGGCCGCCGCCGAGACTTGGATATTCTTGTGTTCGGGCATCAGCGTCCGCATGGATTCCTGCAAGGCCTGGGTATCGAGATGGACCAGCACATCCACCAGATGGCAGGCTCCGCTCTTGTCCTGGATGATCATGTTGGTGGTGCCAGGCGACACGCCAAGCAAGTAGAGGCCGTCCGGTGGCACCAGCACGGCCTGGGCGATGTCGGAGCTGCCGAGGGTGCGGTAAGTCACCGGGTTGGGCAACTGCAGCAGGGTCGATTTATGAATCGGCAGGTCGACCGGCTTGTCCTGGCGGATCACGCCCTTGGTGCAGTTGGGTCCCTGCATGACGGGGCCGTTGCGCTTTGCCAGGTTGGCAGGCGCGGGTGCCGTCGCAGGTGGCGGTATGGTCGTCGGCGGGGCTGCCGCGGCCCGCGAGCGCGCCGGCGCAGGAACTGGTGCCGGGGAAGGCGCTTGCGGGGTGGCCGCCGTGGCCCCGTATTCCGCGACCCCCTGGGCGCAGGCCTGGCCGCCCATTATGCTCATCCCCAGCGCCAGCGGGAGCGCCATCCCGAGTGTGATTTTCCTGTTCATGCCGTGCCTTCTGGTTGTTTGAGCTTTCACGTTGGCCTTCCCTTGAACGTTGGCCTGCCTGGTCCTGCTTCTACTTCAGTAGCACTCCTGCGACCCTCGGGCGCCGTTGATGAAACCTACGCAGGTCTGGGGCGTGCTGGCCGGGGCCGGCGCTTTGACCGTCCTCACTATCGTTCTGGGGACGGTTGTCAGGGGTTTCTCGGAGAGGAGGGAAATCTTGGTCGCGCCTTCGGTGGTGCCCGGCTTGGGATCGATCTGGTTGCGCAGCGCAAGAGACAGTTGGCCGACGCTGCGCGCCAAGTCCAGCTTCTCGGCTTGATCAGGGGAGACTTCCAGGGTGACCGCATTCACGACCCGCGGTTTGGTGTCGTCACGGCTCACTTCCTGCGCGACCGCGAGCACAAGAATGCGTTCCAGTACGATCTTTGAAATGTTGGACGGCTCATTCTTGCCGTTCTCGCGTTGCGTGCTGACGATGATGTCGACATAGTTGCCCGGCAGCGCAAAGCCGGCCACGCCCACCACATCATTGACGCGCACGGTCATCGCCCGCTTTCCTTCGGCAATTACTGCCGACAGCCCGCCCTTGGTGCCGGCCGGCGCCAGCTTGCCTTCCAGGACGGCTTCGCCGCGCAGCAGGCCGGTTTTCACGACCCGGTCCTGCAGCGCCTTGAGGTCATTGAATGCGCCGGGCGGAATGGAACCCGCGGGCCAGTCCACCACGGACAGCATTTGCGGGTTGATGCGGCTGCCCAGTTGGATGTCGACCGCGGCCACCACGACCTTGTTGGCGGCGATATTCCTTTGCTGGTTGAGCCAGCCTGCCGCGTAGATTGCAGCCCCCAGGCCGATGGCCAGGGCCAGCAGCAGCAGAAAGATGGCTTTGAGATTTTTCATCGTATTCTCCGAACGGGGCGGGCCGGATCAGGGCAGTCCGAAATGGACTGCAAGGACATATCCAATGGTGCCAAGGGCGATGCTCACTGCCAGGGGCAGACGGCCTATGGAAGTGGCTTGATCCACCTGGACACGTACTCGAGCGCCCGTGGCGATCGAGGCGGCCGCGGTCCAGAGGAAAACCTTCAGGTTCTGCATCAGCTGGCCCAGGGCGCCGTGCAGGAACCCATAGCCCACCGCCAGCACGCCGCCGACGACCAGCGAAATCAGGCAGGCCTGCAGAACGCCGCCCGCACCGAGGAAGAGGCCGACGACAGCCATCAGCTTGGCGTCGCCCGCGCCGGTGACGCGTAGCGCATATAGAGGTAGCATCAGCACCAGTCCAGTGAGCAAACCCTGCAGCGACCACCAGATGCCATGCGGCGCGGCGGCGGGCACTCCGATGCAGAAGGCCAGGCCCAGGGTCGCGCCCGAGGCATTGAGCCAGTTGGGAATGCGATAACTGCGAACATCGATGACGGCCGCCATAATCAGCAGCAGGAACAGTGTCATGGTTCGCGCGTCTTTCAGCAGCAGCATGCCCAGGTCGCGCAGTGCTTCAGCTTCCGTCATAAGTCCTCGCCAGTCCGTGCTTCTTGTGCTTTCTCCGGATCCGTGCTAGCGCCGCACGGCAAGCACCACCAGTCCCAAAATCGCCACCGCAAGGGCCGCGATAAGGACCTGTTCCGCCAGCGAAGATCCAGCTTCGTCCGCGGCGAAATCCATGCGGGTGCGGCGCGCCATTCCTTGCTTGCCTGGCGCCGGCTGTTTGCCATGTGCCCTTGTCATGAGTGGTTTCCCGCACCGGGCCTGCAGTGATGTGTTGACTGAATGGTAGAAAGGCGGCGGGCGACGCACATCGTCGAAGCATCACCATACGGGATAGGAGTCCTGCACTGATTTCAGCGCGTGAAATCAGGACAAAGCGACTATGTCGAATAGTCCGGGCGTGACATCGCCTTGTCCAAACCCGGAGGCGGGAAATGAAGTTCGAAGCCGCAGGATTTTCTCAGCCGGGCAATAAACCATTCATTGTTTTCGCTGCTGACCTCGGTTTCGATCGGCAGAAGGCCTTCCAGCACCAAGTGGATGTCCTGCAGCAGGCGTGGATATTTGAGGCGGTGGGTGGTGTCAGCCAGCGGCCAGTCGATGTCGGTATTGATCGTGCCAATACGACTTTTTTCTTATGCGGGGCAGATCCCGTTTCTCACTCAGCCCCCGCACTCCAGCGCGTATTGCTCGGCCTTGCGCCGCGCGCTGCGCCTGGCGTGGGCTTCGCGCTTGAGC
>JAEVZY010000119.1 GCA_023392035.1 Pseudomonadota bacterium
TCATCTCGGCGATTTTGCTCTTGCTGCGCCAGAAGTGGCGCACCTCGATCAACCGCTTCGCCGAAGCCATGACCCTGTTCGCGGCCGGCATCGCCGGGCTGTTTCCCATCCTGCACCTGGGACGGCCCTGGTTCTTCTACTGGCTGGTGCCCTATCCCAACGTCATGGACCTGTGGCCGCAATGGCGCAGTCCGCTGGTGTGGGACTTCTTTGCCATCAGCACCTATCTGCTGGTGTCGCTGCTGTTCTGGTACGTGGGACTGATACCCGACCTGGCTACCCTGCGCGATCGCGCCGGCAGCCATCCGCGCCAGCCGGGCAAGCAATTCGCATACGGCCTGCTGGCGCTGGGCTGGCGCGGCGAGGCGCGCCACTGGGCGCGCTATCAATCGGCCTACCTGCTGCTGGCGGGACTGGCGACGCCGCTGGTGGTGTTGGTGCATTCCATCGTCTCGCTCGATTTCGCCATCGGCAACACGCCGGGCTACCACTCCACCATCTTTCCGCCCTACTTCGTGGCCGGCGCCTTGTTCTCCGGCTTTGCCATGGTGCTGTCGCTGGCCATTCCCCTGCGCGCCGTGTTCAAACTGGAAGACTTCATCACGCCGCGCCACCTGGCCAATGCCGCCAAGGTGCTGCTGGCCACCAGCCTGATGGTGAGCTATGGCTATCTGGCGGAGATCTTCACCGCCTTCTACAGCGGCGACCAGTTCGAGCAATACATGACCATCAATCGCTGGATCGGACCCTATGCGCCGGTGTACTGGGTGATGATCTGCTTCAACGTGCTGGTGCCGCAATTGCTGTGGTTCCGGCGCATGCGGCACAACCTGGTGCTGCTGTTCATCTTGAGCCTGGTGGTGAACGTGGGCATGTGGATGGAACGCTTCCTGATCGTGGTCACCAGCCTGCATCGCGACTTCATGCCTTCGGCCTGGGGCATGTTCTATCCGACCTTCTGGGACTGGGTGCAATTGCTGTCTTCGATTGCGCTCTTCATCTGGCTGTTCCTGATGTTCCTGCGCTTTTTGCCGGCGATCTCGATTGCCGAGATGCGCGAGCTGGTGCGCGAAAGCGCGCAGGAGAAGCCATGAACGCGCCCCTGTACGGCTTGCTGGCCGAGTTCGCCACCGCCGATGCGCTGATTGCCGCCGCCCGCAGCGCGCGCGAGGCGGGCTATCGCAAGGTGGAAGCCTATGCACCCTTCGCGGTGGAAGGGCTGGATGAAGCCGTCGGCGCCGGATGCGACCATGTTGCGCTGATTACCCTGCTGGGCGGAATCGCCGGCGGCTTGGGCGGCTATTTCATGCAGTGGTATTCGGCCGTGATCGACTATCCAATCGTCTCCGGCGGCCGGCCCTTTCACAGCTGGCCTTCCTTCATCCCGGTCACGTTCGAACTTTCCATCCTGGGCGCGGCGCTGGCGGCGGTGCTGGCCATGTTGATCCTGAACGGCTTGCCGCAGCTCTACCATCCGCTGTTCAACGTGCCGGATTTCGATCTCGCCAGCCGCAACCGCTTCTTCCTGTGCTTGCCGGCCGGCGATACGCCATTCGATGTGGAAGCTGGCCGCCGTTTCCTGGAAGGCCTGAAACCGCTGCTGATACGCGAGGTGCCGGCATGAAGAGCGCCGCCATTTCACGGCTGTACCCGCAGCTGTACCCGCCGCTCGCTCTGCTGCTGCGCCCGGCGCTGGGCTTGGCCGTCCTGCTGTGCCTGTGCGCCTGCGAAAAAGCGCGCCAGGACATGTACGACCAGCCGCGCTACAAGCCTTATGCGGCCAGCCCGCTGTTTGCCGACGGCAGCTCGGCGCGCACGCCGCCGCCCGGCACCGTCGCCCAGTCGCAAGGCGGCTTCGCCGGCAGCTCCAGCGCCCGCCAGGGCGCGGATGAAGCGCAGCGCAATGCGCAAGCACTGCAGGCGAAGAGCATGCCCTACCCGGTGGACATGCAATTGCTCAGGCGCGGCCAGGAGCGCTATTCCATCTACTGCCTGCCCTGCCACAGTCCAGCCGGCGATGGCGACGGCCTGATCGCCAGGCGCGGCTTTCCGCATCCGCCCAGCTATCACAGCGAGCGCTTGCGGCAGGCGCCGGACCGGCATTTCTTCGACGTCATCTCCAATGGCTACGGCATCATGCTGCCCTATGCCGACCGGGTCGATCCGCCCGACCGCTGGGCCATCGTCGCCTATATCCGCGCATTGCAATTGAGCCAGCATGCGCAGGTGGCTGACTTGCCGGAAGATTTGCGCCAGCAATTGCCGGCCGGGCCGAAAGGCGGTGTGCGATGAAGCCGCAAGCCAGGCCGCAAATGAAGCCGCAAATGAAGCCGCCAATGAAGCCGCAAGCGCTGGCCGCCGCGGCCCTGGTGCTGCTGGCGCTGGCATGGCTGCTCGCACCGCAAGCGCGCCTGGCCCTGCTGGCCACCTGGCTTGCGGCCTGGTGGTTCTGGACCGGCATTGCGCTGGGCAGCCTGGCCAATCTGTGCTTGCACAATCTCACCGGCGGCACATGGGGCGAAGCGATCCGCGCGCCGCTGCTGCAAGCGGCCCGCAGGATATGGCTGGCGCCGCCGCTGTTCCTGCCGGTGCTCTTGGGCATGAACCAGCTCTATCCCTGGGCGGCGCAGTCTGTGCTGGGGATGGCGCGCTTTGGCGAACTGTCCGCGCCGGCCTTCAAGAACGCCTGGCTGCAGCCGGATTTCTTCATCCTGCGCAGCCTGGTCTATCTGCTGCTCTGGTGCCTGCTGGCCTGGCTCGCGCAAAGGCCGGCCCTGCAACGCTCGCGCCTGTTCTCGGCGCTGGCGCTGATTGTGTATGGCCTCTCCGCCAGCTTGGCGGCGGTGGACTGGATCATGTCTCTCATGCCGCTCTGGTATTCGAGCGTATTCGGCTGGTTGCTTTGCACCGGGCAGATGCTGGCCGGCATGGCACTGGCCGTGTTGCGCGTCAGTCGCCGCGCGCCGCCCCTGCCGCCGCAAGGCATGGCCGACCTCGGCAATCTTCTGTTGATGTATGTGCTGACCTGGGCCTATCTCGCCTTTACCCAGTTCCTCATCATCTGGGCCGCCGACCTGCCGCATGAAATCGCCTGGTATCTGCCGCGCGCGCATCCGGCCTGGCTGGCGGTGTCCTGGCTCCTGGCCCTGTTCCATTTCTTTGTGCCGCTCTTGGTGCTGCTGTCGCGCCAGGCCAAGCGGCGCGCGCTGTCCATGGGCCGGCTGGCGGCGCTGCTGCTGTGCATGCATGGGCTGGATATCTGGTGGCTGATCCTGCCCTCGGTGCAGGCCGACCAGCGCCTGTGGCTGTGGACCGCGCCGCTGTGCGCGCTGGCCTTGACCGCAGTGCTGCTGCCCTTTTTCCCGCCGCCGGGCGAGGTGCCGGAGTTGAGCCATGCGTGAAGAAGACGTCAACGGCCGGGCGGTGGCGCGGGGCATGGCGGCAATCCTGGCCGCGATCGCAATTTCTGCCGGCATTGCCGCGCTGCTCTGGCGCGGCC
>JAEVZY010000048.1 GCA_023392035.1 Pseudomonadota bacterium
CCACGCGCTGCTTCATGCCGCCCGAGATTTCATGCGGGCGCTTGTGTTCGGCATGGGCCAGGCCCACCAGCGCCAGGGCGGCGCGCGTGCGTTCCTTCATCTGTGCGCGACTTTCGCTGCTGCCAAAAACTCGCTCCACCGCCAGATACACGTTTTCAAAGCAGGTGAGCCAGGGCAGTAGCGAGTGGTTCTGGAATACCACTGCGCGCTCCGGCGCCGGGCCCTTGATCTCGCGGTTGGCGCACAGCAGCGCGCCATGGGTAGGCGCCAGCAAACCGGCGATCAGGCTCAGCAGCGTCGACTTGCCGCAGCCGGAATGGCCGATCAGGCTGATGAACTCGCCCTGCTTCACATTCAGATTGATATCGCGCAGCGCCAGGAAGCGGCCGTTGCGGGTGTCGAAAGCCATCTGCGCATCCTGCACCTGGATGAATTTTTCGTGCATGTCCATGACCGTTCCTCAGGATTTGACTTCTTCGTAGGTGAAGGCGCGCGCCAGCATCACCAGCGCCTGCTCCAGGATCAATCCCACCGCGCCGATGGCAAAGATGGCGATGATGATGTGCGGCACATTCAGGTTGTTCCACTCATCCCAGACCCAGAAGCCGATGCCCACGCCGCCGGTCAGCATTTCCGCGGCCACGATCACCAGCCAGGCGGTGCCGATCGAGAGGCGCACGCCGGTCAGCATATAGGGCAGCACGGAGGGAAAAAGTATCTTGGTGAGGATCTTCCATTCCGAAAGATTGAGCACGCGCGCCACGTTCATGTAGTCCTGCGGCACGCGCTGCACGCCGACCGCGGTATTGATGATCATGGGCCAGATCGAGCAGATGAAAATCGCCCAGATCGAAGCCGGATTGGCGGCCTTGAATACCAAGAGGCCAATCGGCAGCCAGGCCAGGGGCGAGACCGGCTTCAAGAGCGCAATCACCGGATTGAACATGGCCGACAGGAAGCGGAAGCGCCCGATCAAAAAGCCCAGCGGTATGCCGGCCAGCGCCGCCATGCCAAAGCCCAGGCCGACCCGCTTCAATGAGGCCAAAATGTTCCAGCCTATGCCCTGGTCATTCGGCCCCTTCTGGTAGAACGGGTCGGAGAACACCAGCAGCGCTTCCCTGGCGGCGACCAGCGGCGAAGGAATGCCGCTGCTCTTGAGGGAAACGATTTGCCACACCAGCACGATGAAGGCCAGGCCCAAAAGCGGCGGCACAAGCGCATGCGCCAGGGCTTGCAGGCGCAGCCCGATGCGCAGCCCGCTGGCGGCTGGCCTCTGCGCCTTGCGCTGCGGCCCGGCCACAGCGGCTTCATTGGCGGGGGGCGCCGCTTCCTTGGCGGCCGGCGGCGCACCCGCATTCAGGAGATTGTCCATGACTGCACTCACTTTGCTTGCTCCCGGTTCAGGCGTGGATCTTGAAGGAGCCGGCATAGGCTTGCGCATTCCTGCCGTCCCATAGCGTGCCATCCATCAGCTTCGAGCTGCGCATGGCGTCTTTCGGCACGCTGACCTTGGCGGCGCTGGCGGCCTGCTTGTAAAGTTCGATGCGGTTGATCTGCTTGGCCACCGCCAGGTAATCAACCTCCTGCTTCAACAAGCCCCAGCGCTTGTGCTGGGTCAGGAACCACATGCCGTCCGACAAATAGGGGAAGTTGACCGCGCCATCGTTGAAGAATTTCATGTGGTTGGGATCGTCCCAGGTCTTGCCCAGGCCATTCTGGTAGCGGCCCAGGATGCGCTGGTTGATGACATCCACCGAGGTATTCACATAGGCCTTGTCGGCGATGGTTTGCGCCATCCTGTTCTTGTTGGAGAGGCTGGCATCGATCCACTTTCCTGCTTCGAGAATGGCGGCCGTCATGGCGCGCGCCGTGTTGGGATATTTGGCGACCCACTCGGCGCTGGTGCCCAGCACTTTTTCCGGATGATCTTTCCAGATGTCCTGGCTGGTGATGGCGGTGATGCCGATGTTGTCGGCAATGGCGCGGTGGCCCCAGGGCTCGCCCACGCAATAGCCGTCCATGTTCCCGACCCGCATATTGGCCACCATCTGCGGCGGCGGCACGGTGATGATCTTGGCATCCTTCATCGGGTCGATGCCGTTGGCGGCCAGCCAGTAATACAGCCACATGGCATGGGTGCCGGTGGGGAAGGTCTGGGCAAAGGTGTATTCGCGCTTTTCGCTCTTCATCAGCCTGGCCAGGCTGGCGCCATCCACCGCGCCCTTCTCTGCCAGCTTCCTGGAGAGGGTGATCGCCTGGCCGTTGTTGTTCAAGGTCATCAGCACCGCCATGTCTTTCTTCGGGCCGGACACGCCCAGATGCACGCCGTAGATCAGGCCGTACAGCACATGGGCCGCGTCCAGTTCGCCATTGACCAGCTTGTCGCGCACGCCGGGCCAGGAGGCTTCCTTGGTGGGCGTGATCCTGATGCCGTATTTCTTGTCGATGCCCAGCACCGAAGCCATCACGACCGAGGCGCAATCGGTCAATGGAATGAAGCCGACTTTCACTTCTTCTTTCTCCGGCTTGTCCGATCCGGCGGCCCATACGCCTTGCGTGGCCAGTGCGCCGAGCGCGCCGGCGGAAAGGGTCGCGCCCGCCTTCAACAGGCGGCGGCGTTGCAGATTGGTGCTGGAGTCCTTGGCGCTCATGTGGTCTTGTTCCTGTGGTTTCGCTTCATCGCATAAAAAAGGCGCCCGTGCCCCGGCCATGTGCATGGCAGGGGACGGACGCCTTTGTCCAAGGGCCTGGTCTTCATTGATCAGGCCGAATGATCGATGCGCCTTCCTTGGCGCAGGTAAAGCTTTGCAAGCGGTGTGCCAGCCCATCGGCACTGCCGGCGCCTGGCTTTGCGGTTTATGTGGGGACCCATGCGCGCTTGCGTGGTGCGTCTGCACCGGCTTGAAGCGGCTCTGCCTGGATCAGATCAGCAGATCGGCCACATCCAGCATGCGCTGCGCCACCTCGGACAAGCGCAGGTTCTTGTCCATCGCCAGCCGGCGCAGCTTGTGATACGCCTCGTCTTCGGTGCAGCGATGGCGCTCCATCAGCAAGCCCTTGGCGCGCTCGATCAGCTTGCGCTCGGCCAGCTTGATGCGGGCTTCATTGAGTTCGCCGCGCAGTTTCCGGTCCACTTCAAAACGCGCCAGCGCCACATCCATGATGGCGCTCACGCGCTCGGCGGAAAGTCCTTCTGCCACATAGGCCGAGACGCCGGCTTCAAAGGCCGCCTGCACCCGGCTGCGATTGCTGCGCCCGGTGAAGCAGACGATGGGACGCGGCTGGTCGGCGGTGGCGGCCACCACCCGCTTCAGGGTGGCGTCGTATTGTTCCTCGACGAAGATCACGTCCGGCTGCAGCAGCGGTATCTGTTCTTCCAGCTTGGAATCGGTGGGCAGCACGGCCAGGATGTTGTAGCCGGCTTCCAGCAATGCGATGCGCAACTGGCGATTGCGCTCGGCCTGGGCCTGGGCCGCCTCGCCGGCGCCTTGCGGCGGCACCAGCGAATTGACGACCAGGATCTTCAATTGCCTGGGATCGGTCATGGGACTCGGGGTAGGTTCGCTTCCTTTACAATGACGCTTTGCAAGAAGCTTGCCACGTCCGCCTTTCCTTCCTGCCCACATGAAAGTCCTCGGTATCGAATCCTCCTGCGACGAAACCGGTGTTGCCATCTACGACACCGAACGCGGCTTGTTGGGCCATGCCCTGCATTCGCAGGTGGCCATGCATGAAGAATACGGCGGCGTGGTGCCGGAACTGGCCTCGCGCGATCACGTGCGGCGGGTCTTGCCGCTTTTGCAGCAGGCGCTGGCCGAAAGCCAGCTCGCTGCGCAGGAGGTGGACGCGATCGCCTATACCGAAGGCCCCGGCCTGGCCGGCGCCCTGCTGGTGGGCGCCTCCTTCGCCTGCGGCCTGGGGCTGGCGCTGAACAAGCCGGTGCTGGGTGTGCATCACCTGGAAGGCCATCTGCTGTCGCCGCTGTTGTCGTCCGAGCCGCCGGAATTTCCCTTCGTGGCGCTGCTGGTCTCGGGCGGCCACACGCAGTTGATGCGGGTGGATGGCGTCGGCCAATATCAATTGCTGGGCGAAACGGTGGACGATGCCGCCGGCGAAGCCTTTGACAAATCGGCCAAGCTGTTGGGCTTGGGTTATCCGGGCGGTCCGGCCATTTCGCGCATGGCCGAATTCGGCGATCCCGGCGCCTATACTTTGCCGCGCCCCATGCTGCATTCGGGCGACCTGAACTTCAGTTTCTCGGGTTTGAAGACGGCGGTGCTGACGGTGGTAAAGAACCAGCTCCCGGCCGCCAATATCTGCGAACAGGACAAGGCCAATGTGGCGCGCGCCTTCGTGGACGCCATCGTCGATGTGCTGGTGGCCAAATCCATGGCGGCCTTGAAGCAGACTGGCTTGAAGCGCCTGGTGATTGCCGGCGGCGTCGGCGCCAACCGGCAATTGCGCGAAGCCCTGAACGCGGCGGCCGCCAAGCGCAGATATCGGGTGTATTACCCTGAGCTGCAGTTCTGCACCGACAACGGCGCGATGATTGCCTTTGCCGGGGCGCTGCGCCTGCAGCGCGATCCCGGCGCGGCCCGGCATGACTATGCCTTCACCGTACGGCCGCGCTGGCCTCTGGAAGAGTTGAGCTGAGTTGAGCTGGGCGCCGGGTTGACCTGCAATTCGCGCCGATCAGGTCTTCTTGCTGCCGATCCGGCTTTCCTTGCCAGCCAGCAGATTGGCAATGTTCTTGCGGTGCCGATAGATCAGGAGTGCGCTCATGATGGCCACTGCCAGCAAAGACTCATCCACGCCGAACAGCAAGCCATAGTAGAAAGGCGCGAACACGGCCGACACCAGCGCCGCAAACGACGAGTAGCGAAACGCAAACGCAATCACCAGCCAGGTGATGGCGGTGGCCAGTCCCAGCCAGGGGTTGAGCCCCAACAGCACGCCAAGCGCGGTGGCCACGCCCTTGCCACCCTTGAAGCGGAAGAACACCGGATACAGGTGGCCCAGGAACACCGCCAAGGCAACCGCCGCGATGCCGCTTTCTTCCACCCCGAATTGCGGCGCCAGGCGCATGGCCAGCCAGACCGCGAACCAGCCCTTGAGGCAGTCGCCGATCAGGGTGGCGGCCGCCGCCTTCTTGTTACCGGTCCGCAGGACATTGGTTGCGCCCGGATTCTTCGAGCCGTAGGTGCGCGGGTCAGCCAGGCCCATCACCCGGCTGACCACCACCGCAAAGGAAATCGATCCGATCAGGTAGGCCGCGACAATAAAGAGAATGGTGTTCATTTGAAGGAAGATGAAGCGTTGTCCGGCAGCGCGCATTCCACCGCCACAGCCGACAGCAATGCGGGAAGCAGCGAGGGATCGAGACCGATCAGGTAACCGCGTCGGCCGCCGTTGATATAGATTTTTTCCAGCGCCAGGATGGACTTTTCCACATACACCGGCATCGCCTTGCGGGTGGCGAAGGGCGAAGTGCCGCCCACCAGATAGCCGGAATGGCGGTTGGCCACCTCCGGCTTGCAGGGCTCGACCGACTTGACGCCAATCTGGCGCGCCAGGTTCTTGGTGGAGACCGTGCAATCGCCATGCATCAGCACCACCAGAGGCTTGGCCGCGTCGTCCTGCATGATCAGGGTCTTGACCACCTGGTGTTCCGGCACACCCAGTTCGCGCGCGGAGACGGCGGTGCCGCCGTGCTCTTCGTAGGCGTAGGGATGCTCGCTGAAGGCCACCTTCTGCTTGCGCAGGAATTGGGTGGCAGGTGTCTCGGATATGTGTTTGGCCATGCGGTGGCGGGAATCGGGTGCCGGATGTTTCTCCGGCAGGGCGCATTATGCCGCATCCGCGGCAGCCCACCCTCATCCGCGCGGATGATGTTCCTGATGCAGTTGCTTCAGGCGCTCGCGCGCGACATGGGTGTAGATCTGGGTGGTTGAAATATCGGCATGCCCAAGCAGCAGCTGCACCACGCGCAGGTCGGCGCCATGGTTGAGCAGATGGGTGGCGAAGGCGTGGCGCAGGGTATGCGGCGACAGGGCCTGGGTGATACCGGCGCGCAGGGCGTACTTCTTGATCAGCACCCAGAACATCTGGCGTGTCATGGCGCCGCCGCGGCCGGTGACGAACAGGGCGTCATCCACTTGTCCGTTCAGGATCGCGCCGCGCCCCTGGCGCAGGTAGCGGTCCAGCCAGGCGCGCGCCTGGTCGCCGAAGGGCACCAGGCGCGTCTTGCTGCCCTTGCCTGTTACGCGCAGCACGCCTTCGTTCATGCCCAGCTCCACCGTTTTCATGCCGACCAGTTCGCTCACCCGCAAGCCGCTGGCGTACATCAGTTCCAGCATGGTGCGGTCGCGCAGGCCGAGCGGCGATTCCACATCCGGCGCCCGCAGCAGGGCTTCCACCTGGGACTCGCTCAGGGTCTTGGGGAAACGCGCCGCCTGGCGCGCCGAAGCGATGCGCAGGCAGGGATCGTGCTCCATGCGGTTCTGGCGCAAGGCCAGTTGGTAGAAGCGGCGCAGCACCGCCAGCCGGCGGTTGGAAGAACTGGGACGGCTTTCTTCATGGCGCGCGGCCAGATAGGCGTTGATGTCATCGCCCGTTACGCCAAGCAGCGGGGAGCGATTCTCCTTGTGCAGCCAATGCGCAAAGGCGCTGATGTCGGCGCGATAGGCTTGCAGGGTGTTCTTGGCCAGGCCGTCTTCCAGCCACAGGGTGTCGATGAATTCGTCGATCACGCCCTGCTCGGCGTTCGGCAAGCCCGCGGCCACGGCGCTCACAGCAGCGGGCCCCGGCCTTCATGCGCCAGCAGCCAGCGCTTCACGCCCAGAAGAAAGCCTTCCTTGTCCGCCGAATGGGCGAAACCGCCCAGGCCATTGGCGGCGGTCACCCGGTGGCAGGGAATCACCAGCGGAAACCAGTTGTTGCCGCAAGCCTGGCCGACGGCCCGGGGCGCGGAGCGCAATTCGCGCGCCACCTGGCCGTAGGTCAGCACCTGGCCGCGCGGGATGGCGCAGATGAGCTCCCACACCCGCCTCTGGAAGGGCGTGCCGACCGTGGCCAGCGGCAGCTTGAACTGGAAATCGGGGTCGAGGAAATAGGCCTGCAGCTGGCGCCCAGCCTGTTCCGACAAGGCATCCTCCGGCGCTTTTTCAGGGAAGGAAGGCGGCAGGTAGACCAGTTCCCGCAGGTGCTGGTCCTGCACCCGTATGCCCATGGCGCCGAAGGGCGCGCTGATGACGGCGGAAAACAGAGTGGCGTCGAAACGGTTCATGTCGGCAGCATAAACGAATCTCGCGCCCCGCAGCGCGACCGCACGCCAATGAAAATGCCCTCGCGGCGATATCTCGCGGCGAGGGCATTTTTGCGTCGGCGGCAGATCACCAACCGGGTGACCTGCGCAGACCGGCCAGCCTCAATCCATGATCATGTTGGGAAACCACAAACTGATCTGCGGGACGTAGGTGATCAGGATCAGGAAGCCCAGCATGGTCAGCAGCCACGGCATGACCGCGACAGTGAGCTCGGTAATCCCCATCTTTGTTATCCCCGAAGCCACATACAGGTTCAAGCCCACCGGCGGATGGCACATGCCGACTTCCATGTTGACCACCATGATGATGCCGAAGTGGACCGGATCGATGCCCAGCTGGGTGGCAACCGGGAACAGGATCGGCGCCATGATCAGCACGATGGAAGACGGCTCCATCACATTGCCCGCCAACAGCAACAGGATGTTGACGATCAGCAGGAAAGCCACCATGCCGAAGCCCTTGTCCATGATCCAGCCGGCCATCGCTTGCGGAATGCTTTCGCTGGTCATGAGGAAGGAGAACAGCACCGCGTTGGTGATGATGTACAACAGCATCGCCGACATGGACGCCGAATCCAGCAGCACGCGCGGAATCTGCTTGAGCGACAGGTCCTTGTACACGAACACCGCCACGAAGAAGGCGTACACCGCCGCCATCGCCGCCGCTTCGGTCGGGGTGAAGACGCCGGTATAGATGCCGCCCATCACGATCACGATCAGGAACAGGCCCCACACGCTTTCGCGGAAAGCCTTGGCGCGCTCTGCCCAGCTGGCGCGCTTCATGCGCGGATAGTTGTTCTTCTTGGCCAGGAACCAGGTGGTCAGGCCCAGCAGGAAGGCCAGCAGCAGACCCGGCACCACACCCGCCATGAACAGCTTGCCCACCGAGGTATTGGTCGAGACCGAATACATCACCATCACGATCGACGGCGGGATCAGGATGCCGAGCGCGCCCGAGGTGGTGACCACGCCGGCGCCGAAGCGGTTGGGGTAGCCCTGGCGCACCATGGCCGGCAGGATGATGGAGCCGATCGCAACCACCGTGGCCGGGCTGGAACCCGAAACCGCCGCGAACAGCGCGCAAGCCAGCACGCCGGCCAGCGCCAGGCCGCCGTGCCAGTGGCCGACCATGGTGGTGGCAAAACGGATCATGCGCCGCGCCACACCGCCATGGGTGAGGAAGTTACCCGCCAGGATGAAGAACGGGATCGCCATGATCTCGAACTTCTCGATGCCGGTGAACAGCTTCAGCGCCACCGATTCGATCGGCACCGAAGTCATGGTGAAAAGGAAGGTCAGGACCGTCAGGCCGAGCGAAATCGAGATCGGCATGCCGGTCAGCATGAGCACGATCAGCAGTACGAAGATGATTACGGCGTTCATATTTTTGCTCCCGAAATGTCTTCATCTTCGGGTTCGAGCCCTTCGACGTGGGCATGGTCATGCTTGGGCAGTTCGCCGGTGCGGATGAAATTCCAGGCCACCTGCAGGAAGCGAAAGCACATCAGGTAGGAGCCCAGGGGCACGGCCAGATAGACGATCCACATCGGCAGTTCCAGCACTTCGGACTCGCTGGTGGTGAAAGACAACTCGTAGCAGAATTTCGCGCCCAGGGTGCCGACCACGCCGGTGAACAGGGCGCCGGCCAAGAGGCCGATGACGACGAACTTGTTGCGCCAGGGCGTGTTGAGGCGGTTGATCAGCACGTCGACGCCGACGTGGATGCCGGTCCGCACGCCATAGGCGGCGCCGAATTTGGCCATCCACACGAACATGTAGATGGTGAGCTCCTGGGCCCAGCTGGTGTTCAACTGGATCAGCCAGTCCTGCAGGACCGGAATCGGCAGTCCCGAAGCATAGCGGTGTACCACCGCCACGAACACCACCACAGTGGCCAAAGCCATCAGGGTGGCGATCAGCCACTCCTCAAGATGGTCCAGAATTTTCAATTTTCCCTCCCTGGAAAATGAAGCCCCTCGGCAAGAGCCCCGGATCGGCAGCGTTATAACACACTGCCATCCAGGGCCCGGTTGAGGCTTTCGCAGAAATGAAGCCGGTGCGCTGCGCGCCGGCCTTGGGTACGTCAGGCGTTTTTCACGCTTTTATTTGAAGCCCAGCGCGGCCGATTCCTTGTACACGGCCTGGATGATATCGCGGCCGATACGGCCTTCCATCTGCTTGTGTACCGGCATCAGCGCGGCGCGCCATTCGGCTTTTTGCTGCGGAGTCAGGACATAGATGGTGGTCTTGCCGGACTTGCGCACCAGGTCCAGCGCGCGGTCGTTCTCTTGCTGGGCGATGGCGTTGGCGTACTTGGTGGCGTCCTTCATGGCCAGGGAGAGCTGGCTGCGCACTTCAGGCGGCAGGTTGTCCCAGAATTTCTTGTTGACGATGACGGCATAACCCAGGTAGCCGTGATCCGACAGGGTCACGTGCTTCTGCACTTCATGCATCTTCTGGGTGTAGAGGTTGGACGGCGGGTTTTCGGTGCCATCCACCACGCCGGTCTGCAGCGCCTGGTAGACCTCGGAGAAGGCCATCACCTGCGGATTGGCGCCCAGGGCGCGCATTTGGGCGTCCAGCACCTTGGACGACTGGATGCGCATCTTCATGCCGCGGAAATCGGTCGGCACGTGCATCGGCTTGTTGGAGGACATGACCTTGAAGCCATTGTCCCAGTAGGCCAGGCCGGTGATGCCCTTGGGCTCCAGCTTCTTGAACAGGGCCTGGCCGACCGGGCCTTCGGTCACGCGATACAGCACATCCTTGTTGGGGAAAATGTAGGGCAGGTCGAACAGTTCGAATTCTTTCACGCCCAGGGGGCCGAACTTGGCCAGCGAAGGCGCCAGCATCTGCACCGCGCCCAGTTGCAGGGCTTCCAGCTCTTCCTTGTCCTTGTACAGGGTGCTGTTGGGATAGAGCTCAACCTTCACCCGGCCCTTGGTGTATTTTTCGGCAAGCTCCTTGAAGCGCTCGGCGCCCTTGCCCTTGGGGGTGTCGCTGGCCACCACATGGCTGAACTTGAGGATGATCGGCGCCTGGGCGCTGGCGACCGCCGGCAGGGCGGCGGCGGTGGCCAAAGACACAACGGAAGACAGGAAAGCGCGGCGTTTCATGGGCGGAAAGCTCCGATAATGGGCAAAATGCGAAAGGCTGCAATTGTCTTTAGCAGCTTGCGCTGCAACAAGTGTGGATTCCCACAATCTTTTGCGGGGAGCAAAAACGCAGCTTTCGCTACACTGCAAGGCAAGCTTCTGCCGCCGGCATTTATTGATTCAATCCAGGCAATATGTTCAAGGACTTCAAGCGCTCTATCGCCGCACTCGGCGGTCGCCGCAACCTGTGGCGCTGGCTGCTGCCGCTGTCTTTGCTGCTGCTGTTCCTGGCCACCCTGCTCTGGTTGCCCTGGCAGGCGCACCGCAACGAAGTCACCGAACGCCGCGAACAACTCATTGCCGACACCTTGTGGGTCGAGCAGACCATCCGCTTCCAGCTCACGCGCAATGAGGAAAGCCTGCGTCTCCTGGCCAGTGACATGCTGGCCGGCCACCTGAACCAGAAACAGTGGCATGACCGGGTCCAGATCCTGCTGCGCAACAGCCGCGAGATGCGGCGCCTGGTGTGGCTGGACGCGAACGGCGAAGTGAAACTCGCTTCCGACGGCATTCCGGCGGCCGAGCTGTCGGCCAAGTCCCTGGACGCCGGCGAAAGCGCGCGCAAGGCAAAGCGCGGCATGTACAGCAATCCGGCGGCGCAACCCGGACTGTCCGCGCCTATGCTGATCGACTATCACCAGCCGCTGTTTCGTCCCGGCATTGGCTATGTGGGCGAGCTCGTGGCCAGCTATCCCACGGCCGCCCTGCTGGATGAGCTGGTGCCCTGGTGGTTCGCCCAGGACAATGAGATCGCCCTGCTCGACGGCGAAGATGTGATCGACAAGCGTGCCGCCGGCGGCGCCGGGCGCGGCGTCTACACCCATACCCGCGCGCTCGATCTGCCCGGCACCAATCTTTCGCTGCACACCAACAGCCTGAAGGGCGCGCCGGGCTGGCTGCCCAATGTGCTGGTGGTGTCGGTGATCCTGCTCTCCATGGGCCTGATCTGGAGCCTGTGGGCGCTGTGGCGCGACATCAACCGCCGGCTGGCGGCCGAGGTGGCCTTGCGCGAACAGGTGTCCTTCCGCACCGCCATGGAAAATTCACTGATGACCGGCTTGCGCGCGCGCGACCTGGAGGGGCGCATCACGTATGTCAATCCGGCCTTCTGCAACATGGTCGGCTATACGGTTGCGGAATTGGTGGGCAAGTGCCCGCCCATGCCCTACTGGGCGCCGGAAGCCATGGCTGAATACCAGGAGCGTTTTTCCCAGGTGCTGGCCGGCAATCCGACGCCGCAATTCGAGACCGTGTTCCAGCGCCTGAACGGCGAACGCTTCCCGGTGCTGGTGTTCGAATCGCCGCTGATGGACGGCGGCCGCCAGACCGGCTGGATGGGTTCGATCCTGGATATTTCCGAGTTGCGCCGGGTGGAGGAATTGTCGCGCCAGCAGCAGGAAAAACTGCAGACCAGCGCGCGCCTGGCCAGCATGGGCGAGATTGCCTCGACCCTGGCGCATGAACTGAACCAGCCGCTGGCCGCCATTGCCAGCTACACCACCGGCGCCCTCAACCTGCTGGACCACGGCGGCAATGACGCCGCGCTGCTGCATGAGGCGATCTTCAAGGCCAACCAGCAGGCGCAACGCGCCGGCCACATCATCCGCAGCGTGCACGCCTTCGTGAAGAAGCGCGAGCCGGCGCGCGAAAAGGTGGACATGGGCAAGCTGGTGGAAGACGTCATGCCGCTGGTCGAACTGCAGGCGCGCAAAGCCTATGTGTCGATCAAGCTGCACATCGAAGCGCGCCTGCCGCTGGTGCTGGCCGATCGCGTGATGCTGGAACAGGTGGTCCTGAACCTGACCCGCAATGCCATCGAATCGATGCAGGATGTACCTTCCGAGCGGCGCAGCCTGCGGGTGATGGTGCGCCAGGACAAGGCCAGCGAAACCCCGGCCGTGGAAGTGGAAGTCATCGACCGCGGCCATGGCATTGCCAGCGAAGTGGCCGAGCGCCTGTTCTCGCCCTTCTTCTCCACCAAGGCCGAAGGCATGGGCATGGGCCTGAACATCTGCCGCACGGTGGTGGAGTCGCATGGCGGCAAGCTGACCTATGCCGCCAACCCGGGCGGCGGCACCGTGTTCCGCTTCACGGTGCCGGCCTCGGCCGTGATGCCGCCACAGCTGCGGCGAATGCTCAGTCCTTCTCCTTCTCCCTAGCTTTGGGCTTTTTGGTCGGACTGTCTGCCTTCGCCGCGCTCTCGCTGCGGGGTGAAGGCGGCACCTCGTCTTCCTTGTCCTTGTCGAAATTCAGCGGCGCGATGAATTTCTGGCTCAGGCGCTTGAGTGACCTGAGCGCCGATTTGGCTTCCGGCTTGGCGGCCTCTTCCTCCGGCGCCGGCAAGCGGGAAGTCTCCGGCATGCCCTCCAGCAGATGAAGGTTATAGGCGCTGCATGAGAGTTGTTCCACCCTGAGCTGGGCGTAAGGGTCGATCGAGACCTTGAAGATCATCTCGTACCAACCGGGCAAGAGCAGGCGTGAGGCCACCAGCTGCGGATCTTCGCTGTCGGCGTCGCGCACGACCAGATCCACCTGTTCACGATAGGTGGTCAACACGCAAGTCACTTCCAGCGCGTCGTCGTTTTTCCTCTCGATCGTCCATTTCGGCACGCAGGCGCTCAGCTTCGGCGCCACCGGTCGCCCGATCAGATCCTTGAAGGGCGTTTTCTCCTTTACTCCACCCAGGAGGATCGCAAGCCCGGTCTGGTGGAAACTCTGCGTGCAGCAAAATTGCGCAAGCGCGGCCTGAAGCGGATATTTGTTGAACAGACGCTTCATGGCTTCCGGGTCATGCGTGATGTCCACCAGCTGGCCAGCCTCAACCTGATGCCATGAACCAGACCCCTCGAATTCGCGCTTCAGCGGCCCGATCAGGCCTGGATCGCCCTCGCTCCCCATGCCTCGCATCGACTTGAAGTTTTCCAGTTTCGCCAGGGGCAGCCTGGACTGCTCGAGGAACTTCTCGCTGCTGGTCGGCAGCTCGAACTTCTGCAGCGGCGTCGCCGTATAGGCAAGAAACACGGCTTTCGGATCGAAGTCGGAATAGCCGACCCGCTCGGCCGCGCTCCAGAAGTTGAGTCGGGTCGTCAGCTCGGCATCGTCCAGGTCAAACAAATCCGGTTGCATCGGTTCGTTTTCCAGGAACGCAGCCAGGTAATTGCCGAACATGGCGCTCAGCGGCGCGGGAGCATCTTTTGCTTCGACCAGACTGCACACCAGCAGATCGACGATCAGCCTGGTCATGATTGCAGGGTCGCGCCCCTTGCCGGCTTCGCTGCAGGCCATTTTGTATGCGTACGTCATCTCGGCACACATCGCTTTCGCCGCCAGCGACAAGGACGCATTGACGTGGCCTTGTCCTTTCCCGGCCCAGGACTTCAAGATGCGGGAAAATGCCTGCTCCAGGCGCTCCATGTTTTTTGCCGGCGCGGCACATGCGCGCTGGATCTCCGGATTTTCGCTTTCAAGCTGAATGGCTTCCAGCACTTCGCTCCATACCGGCGCAGCCTCGGCGCAAAACTGCTTCAGCCAGTGCGTCGGCTTGCGCATGCCGCGAAACAGCAACTCCGGTGCGCTGCCCTTGAAGGCTTCCCCCATCGCCCGCAATTCGACCCTCCGCCTTGCTCCGCGCGCGGCAATGGCTGCCCTGGTGTCGGTTTCGTTACCGGTGTTGTAGTGCAGCCAGGACTCGCGCGGCATATCGACCGCGCCCCAGGTTTCCTCCTCAGCGCGCTGGGCAGCATTGTCGGCGGTCCGCGCGCCATTGGTGTTGCTCGCGCCGCCGTTTGCCGTGGCTTTCGCCTTGCCGGTGCCGTTGGTTGTGGTGGTGCTTGTGCTGGTCGTTGTGGTGGTGCTTGTGGTGGTGCTTGCGGTGGAGGCGGTGCTGGCCGTGCCGGATTTGCGCGCGCTCAGCGCGGGTTCGTTGACGTGCTCGGGTTTGACGGTTTCCGATCCGGAAAGCTCCGCCCTGCTTGCAGATCGCTCTTTGAGTTCGCCTTTTGCTTTTTTCCTGTCGGTTTTTCCGGGTGCCTTGGAACTGAAGCTGCCCTTGCGTTTGGCGGTATTGCTGGATGGGGTCGCGTGTGGAGTGCTCATGAGTTTCCTTGGACTTGTACCTGCAGTTCTCTTGGGCCCTCCGTCATGGAAAAGCCGCGCTCTCGGTAACTGCGCCGCCTTGCCGGTTCAAGCCGCAAATCAAGTCAGCACTTGTGGCGCGCTCCCGGTTAAACTTGCGAAAAGTGCGCGCCTTCCATTCGCACGAGCCGCCGATCAATGACCAACAGGATTGCCCCACATGCTGCATATCGTCGACGATGAAGAAGTCATCCGCGATGCCCTGATCTGGCTGGCGCGCACGCGCGGCATTGCGGCGACGCCCTATGCCAGTTCCGAGGAATTCCTGCATGCGCTGGAAGGGTCGTTTCATTTCGACCCGAATGGCGATTGCCTGCTGTTGGACATCCGCATGCCCGGGCTGTCCGGGGTAGCGCTGTTCGATGCCCTGCTCGCGCGCGGCAATGCCCAGCGCATCCCGGTGATCTTCCTGACCGGCCATGGCGACGTGCCGCTGGCGGTGGACAGCATCAAGCGCGGCGCCTTCGATTTCTTTGAAAAGCCCTTCAACGACAACACCCTGATGGACCGGGTTCAGGAAGCGCTCACCGCCTCGCGCGAGGCCAGCGCCGCCGCCGAAGTGCAGGCGCGGCTGGAAGGACTGTCCGCGCGCGAGCGCGAAGTGCTGGAGCTGATTTTGGAAGGCAATATGAACAAGGTCATTGCCGACAAGCTGGGCATCAGCATGCGTACCGTGGAAGTCCACCGCGCCCACATCTTCGACAAGATGAACGTCAAGACCGCGGTCGAACTGGCGCGCCTGCTGAAGTAAAGGCGCCTGCCAAAACGCCCCAGGGCCAGGCGCGGCGCCGCAGGCAGTACAAGTCGTACGACAAGGGCGTAGCAGGGAATTCGGATCGCATGCGATCCGCCTGCGCAGCAGCACAGGCATGCAAGCCTGTGCGCGCCCTGCAAGGGCCGCAACGACGCCATGGGGCGTTTTGGCAGGCGCCGATCGGCGGCCTGCTAACATGGCGGGCTTCGCACGGTATTGGTATTGGTTGCTCCCGCATGTCCATCTTCATTCTTCTGTTGCCCGATTTCGCCATGATCGCGCTGGGCGTGATCCTGATGCGCAAGACCAACTGGGGCAACGACTTCTGGGCCGGCATGGAAAAGCTGGTCTATTTCATCCTCTTCCCCGCCCTGCTGTTTTATTCCACCGCGCGCTCGCCGCTGGACTTGTCCAAGGACGGCAAAAGCCTGCAGGCGGCCTTGATGGCCCTGGCCTGCTGCATCGCCCTGGCCTGGATCGGCCGGCGCCTGTTCAAGGCCGGGCCGATGATGTTCGAATCGGGCGTGCAGACCGCCTTCCGCTTCAACAGCTATATCGCACTGGCGCTGGCGTTTCGCCTGGCGGGCGACAAGGGCACTTCGCTGATGGCGCTGATCATGGGCTTTGCCATCCCGATCTGCAATGTGGCGGCGGTGCATGCGTTGCTGAAGAAAAGCGGGGCAGGCCTGTTGCGCGAACTGGTCAAGAATCCTCTTCTGATGGCC
>JAEVZY010000154.1 GCA_023392035.1 Pseudomonadota bacterium
TTGTCGGTGAACACGCGCCGGAATGCCGATACGGATTGATACCCGACCAGCTCGGCAACGGCCTCGGTCGTCGTCGCCGGTTTCTTCAGTTCGTTGGCGGCCAGGCTCATGCGGATATCGGTCAGCAGCTCGCTGGCGGAGCGCCCCAGCGTGTCCTGAAAATGTCGCATGAAGGTCGCGCGCGACATGCTGCATAAATCGGCCAGATCAGGCAGATTCCAGGGGCGCGCCGGATCGGCGAACATCGCTGAAATGGCAGGCGCCAGTCGCGGATGGCCGGCAAGTGCCAGCAAGCCTGCCGGGGCTTGCCCGGATTCGCTCGCCGCGCGCAGTACCAGTGTGAACAGTGCCGCGGTCAGTGCGTTGAGGATGGCCTGTCCGCCCGGTTTGTCGCCCGTCGACTCGGTACGCATCAAGCCCAGCAGATTGGCCAGATGGCTCGAAGCAGAGGCCATGTCCCCTTCACCATGGCCGTCCATGGCCCTTACCACCAGATTCGTGGGCAGATAATCGCGAATCAGCCTGTCGTGGGGCGGTCCGATGAAGAATCGCCCGCACAACATGTCCAGCCGTTCGCCCTGAGCATCGTTCTCGCGCAGCGTCCATCCGGCGGAACTGCGGCGACTGTGGGTGGGGCCGGGCGCAGTTCCGCTTCCATCGTGCAGCAGGTGCTCCGCCCCATGAGGCAGGAGCACGATGTCGCCAGCCAGCAGTTCCCGGGGCGCCCCGGTATCGGGGTCCTCAAAAATGGCACGGCCCTTGAGCACGATGTGATAGGGAATCTCATGCGGCGCGGACTGCGGCCAGGCCACACGCCACGGCGCACCGTAGACGCAGCGCGTCTCCAGCCGGCCGGTGACGGTAATCATTTTCAGGAGATGGCTTAGCCAATCCACTTCTGACATGGGAGCTCGAACATTTGAGAAGTTCAAGCCTCACATTGTGATTGCAAACCGCAGCACTTGCATCGCCGGACAGGCGCCGGAACCCTGATCGGCGGCCTGGTGGTGGCCATGGTTCCGGTCTGGGGTTCCGTCCCGGCAAAATCAGCCGGCTTGAGCAAGCGCCGGTTGAAGCAGGCAGGATGGTGCAGGATAAGGACAAGTGCAGCGCAAACAGGAGCGTGCCATGTCTGATCCACCACTTGCCGGTCAACGTGCCATCGTCACCGGCGCTTCATCGGGAATCGGCGAAGCCATCGCCCGCGCTTATGCCGATGCGGGCGCGCGGGTTGTCGTCAACTACCATTCCCACGCAGAGCAGGCACAACGCATCGCCGGCGAAATCCGACAGCGTGGCGGACATGCCATTCCCGTTCAAGCCGATGTGTCGCAGCCGCAGGATTGCCGCCGTTTATTCGATGTCGTGAACCAGGAATTCGGCGGCGTCGACATTGTCGTTGCCAATGCCGGCATTCAGCGCGATGCCGCCTTGACCGAGATGACGCTGGATGACTGGCGCAAAGTCATCGATGTCAATCTGACCGGACAGTTTCTCTGCGCGCAAGAGGCGGTTCGCTGTTTCCGCCGCCAGGGACTCTCCCCGGATCGCTCGGCTGCGTTGGGCAAGATCCTGTTCACCAGTTCAGTCCATCAGGCCATCCCCTGGGCCGGACATGCCAACTATGCCGCATCCAAAGGCGGCCTGAAGCTGTTCATGGAAAGCATCGCCCAGGAGCTTGCCTCGGAGAAGATCCGGGTCAACGCGATTGCTCCGGGAGCCATCAGGACAGCGATCAACAGGCAAGCCTGGGAAAGCGAGCAGGAGGAAGAAAAATTGCTTGCGCTGATTCCCTACGGCCGAGTCGGCGAACCGGAAGATATCGCCAAGGCCGCCGTATGGCTCGCCTCCGATGACTCGGACTATGTGGTCGGGACCACGCTGTTCGTCGATGGCGGCATGTTGCTCTATCCCGCTTTCCGCGAAGGCGGCTGAGCCCCGGTCAATCGGCGGGACGAGCGTGCAGCGGGACAGCGGAGATGGCCAGTTCCAGTTGCCCGGCAACGTCGATCGCGTTGGAGGCATGCAGCACGGTATTGCAGCTGGCAATGCGTCCCGCGCCCGAGCGCTGCAAGACCTCCAGGGCGTCGTCGGCAAAGATCGGATGCACGGCGACGCAAACCGGCGCCCGCGTTCCCAGCCGGGCCAGATGTCCCACCGCCGCGGCCATGGTCCGTGCGGTTGAGACGATGTCATCCACCAGCACCGGCGTTCTTCCCTGCAGCAGCAGCGGGTCGGGCACGGAGACATCCACGTCCTTGTCACCGCGCCGGATCTTTTGCAGGACGGTGTAGGGACAGCCCGCCGCATGGGCCACCTCGGCCGCCCATTGCTCGCTTTCCGAGTCGGGGCCGATGACGACCGGGTTTTCCACTTCTTCCCTGATCCAGGCGGCGATGGCCGGCGCGGCATGGGCCACGCGACTTGGAATGCTGTAGATCTCGTCCAGGCTGGCATGGCGATGCAGGTGCGGATCGACCGTCACCATCCAATCCGCCACGCTGCAGATGAGGCGGGCGAAATGGGCCGAAGTGATGCCTTCGCCCGGATTGAACCTGGCATCCTGGCGCATGTAGGCAAGATAGGGCAGCACCAGTCCAACGCGCTTTGCACCCAGCTCTTTTGCGATACAGGCGGCCAGGTAAAGCGGGAGTACTTTTTCGTCGGGCCGATCCAGCGTGCACACCAGGATGACATCGCGCCCGCTCAGCTCATTGGCGTAGCGCACATAGGATTCTCCATCGGGAAAGCGGCGCACCTGAAGCTGGCCGGGCTCGGCCTGCAGGCGCCGGCACAAGTTCAAGGCCAGCGCTTCATTGCCAGGCAGTGCAAATACGAGCGGCTTCATCTCAAGGCGTCTCCAGTTCAATCAGTTGCTGCTGCCGGTCTGCGTAGTTCATGGCATAGGCCAACTCGCCGGGGCTTTCCGCGAATACCGTAATCAGGGGCTGGCCTTGCTCCACGCGCGAACCGACCGGTGCATGAAAGCGTACACCTGCAGACGCCGCTTTCGGCGCCCCGGCCAGCTTGGCCAGTCTTGCCAGGCGGCGATTGTCGACTTCGCGCACGATTCCATTGCCCTGGGCCACGATCAGTGCCGAGTACCGGGCCAGCGCCGGCTCGCGCATGCCGCCCTGGGCCTCGCAGATCGCCTGGAACTTGGCCCAGGCGCGGCCGCTGTTCAAGATGTCTTCGGCCAGGGCCTCGCCTTCTCCCAGCCCCGCGGCATTGCCCATTTCCAGCACGCCGCCAGCCAGCATCAGCGCCCGGCTGCGCAGATCGGCCGGGGCGTCGGCGGCCCCGCGCAGTACCGCCAGCACATCCAGCGCTTCCAGTGCCGGGCCGATGCCGCGGCCCACCGGTTGCGTGCCGTCGGTGACCAGGGTGCGAATGCGCAATCCCATGGCAGCGCCCACCG
>JAEVZY010000325.1 GCA_023392035.1 Pseudomonadota bacterium
ACGTGTTGCTGCGGCGAGCGCAGGTTGCACGGGTCCTTGAAGGTGATCCAGGGATGGCCGGTCTCGAACAGCATGGACAGCATCTTGCGCCACAGGTCGGTGGCCTGGACTTTCTTGAACAGCTTCAATTCGCCCGAGGCGGCCTTGGCTTCGTAGCCCAGATAGGCTTGTTCGAAAGCGCGGCCGAACTTGTCATGCAGGTCGGGAACATCGGAAGGCGAGAACAGGGTCCATTCGCCCTTTTCCATGACCCGCTTCATGAACAGGTCGGGGATCCAGTTGGCCGTGTTCATGTCGTGGGTGCGGCGGCGATCGTCGCCGGTGTTCTTGCGCAGGTCGAGGAATTCCTCGATATCCATGTGCCAGGTTTCCAGGTAGGCGCAGACTGCGCCCTTGCGCTTGCCGCCCTGGTTGACCGCCACCGCGGTGTCGTTCACCACTTTCAGGAAAGGCACCACGCCTTGCGATTTGCCATTGGTGCCCTTGATGTGGGCGCCGAGCGCGCGCACCGGGGTCCAGTCGTTGCCCAGGCCGCCGGCAAACTTGGCCAGCAAGGCGTTTTCCTTGATGGCTTCGTAGATGCCGTCCAGATCGTCGGAGACGGTGGTCAGGTAGCAGGAGGACAGTTGCGAGCGCAGGGTGCCGGAGTTGAACAGGGTCGGCGTCGAGCTCATGAAATCGAAGCTGGACAGCAGGTTGTAGAACTCGATGGCGCGCGCTTCGCGGTCGATTTCGTTGAGCGCCAGGCCCATGGCCACGCGCATGTAGAAAGCCTGCGGCATTTCAATGCGGCGGCCGCGCACGTGCAGGAAGTAGCGGTCGTACAGGGTTTGCAGACCCAGGTAGCCGAATTGCAGGTCGCGCTCGGGCTTGAGGGCGGCGGCCAGTTGCGCCAGGTCGAACTGGCCCAGCTTGGGGTCGAGCAGCTCGGCTTCGATGCCCTTCTTGATGAAGCGCGGGAAGTAATCAATATAGTGGGCGCCGGCATCGGCCTGGGCCACTTCCTGGCCGAACACCTCGCGCCGCACGGTGTGCATCAGCAGGCGGGCGGTGACGATGCTGTAGGCCGGGTCTTTTTCCATCAGCGCGCGCGCGGCCAGGATGGCCGACTTGTGCAGCTCTTCCACCGGCACGCCGTCGTACAGGTTCTTCAGGGTTTCCGACAGGATGGCTTCGGCATCGACCTGGCCGGCGAAGCCTTCGCAGGCGGCTTCGATCAGGCCGCGCACCTGGTTCATGTCCAGCGGACGGCGCTGACCGTTTTCGGTCACATGCAGTTGCGGCGTGGCCGGCGCGCTCTTGGCCGACTGCTGCTGGGCGCGCTCTTCCTGGCGGCGGGCGCGATACAGCACGTAGGAGCGGGCGACATCGTGTTCGCCGGAACGCATCAGGGCCAGTTCAACCTGGTCCTGCACGTCTTCAATATGGAAGGTGCCGCCGGCCGGCTGGCGACGCAGCAGCGCCGCCACCACGATCTGGGTCAATTGCTCGACCAGTTCGCGCACGCGGGCCGATGCCGCGCCTTGACCGCCATTGACCGCCAGGAAGGCCTTGGTCATGGCGATGGAAATCTTGGAGGGTTCAAAGCCGACCACGGCGCCGTTGCGGCGGATGATGCGGTAGTCGGAGAGGGAGGCTTGCGCCTTCAGGGCGCCGGGCGCCGGGTTGAAACTGGGCGCGGCCAGGGCGGGGTCTATCGATGCGGGGGTGGTCATGCTTTCGGTGGATGGGTGCACTTGGCCTCCTGATACTTTCAATATTTTTGGAAGCAGCCTGTCGGCTGCCGATTCTTGAACAGGCGCCCCCGCGGGCGCCTGGTACTGCTGATTCTTTACGCTTGCAACGCGCCTCAAATTGGGCGCTGTTATCGACGCTTGTTCTGTCGCTTGTTCTGTTCAACGCAGCCCTGGCTGCGCGCCCTGCCTGCCGATTCCCTGTCGGCGGGGGGCACGCAAACTTTCCATACGAATCACTTGTGCACACGATCTTGTGGATAAGCGGTGGACAGCAAGTGGACACTCGGTGGATAGCCGGTGGATACTATATCTAGGGGTGAGGTTCGTGGCGTGAACTAATTCTAGTGCCCGACTTGGCAGTCCGCAACCAGAAAATTTGTGTTTTCGACGCGTCCTTGAGCGGTCGCGTGCATTGACAATCAGGGGCTTTTTTGCAAGCCGTCCTGCGCCGGGGCCGGCAATTCGGAGAAGGCGGGAAGCATGCGCGCCAGGCGCTGCCAATCGAAGAAAGGACCGGGATCGGTCTTGCGACCCGGCGCGATCTGTTCATGGCCGGTGACGTTTTGCAGGGGATAGCGCCGTGCCAGCGCCCGGATCAGGCGCGCCAGCACTTCATATTGCACATCCTCAAAGGCGCGCAAGTCGCTGCCCTCGAGTTCGACGCCAATCGAGAAATCATTGCAGCGCTCACGCTGGCGAAAGCGCGACACGCCGGCATGCCAGGCACGGTCGCTGGCGCTCACGAATTGCAGCAGCTCACCGTCGCGACGGATCAGGAAGTGGGCCGACACCTTCAGCTCGCGCAAGCGCTCGAAATACGGATGGGCGCTGCAATCCAGGCGGTTGAGAAACAGGTCTTCTATATAGTGATGCCCGAACTCGTCGGGCGGCAGGCTGATGTTGTGCACCACCAGCAAGTCGACCACGGCATCGGCCGGCCGGCTTTCGAAATTGGGAGATGGACAGTGCCGCGCCTGTTCGCACCAGCCGTCGGCGCCTATCGTCAAGCCATCCCTGGCAGAGTCTTCAGTCGGGCGCATTGATGTCCAGACGCTGCATGCGGTAGCGCAACTGGCGCAGGCTGATGCCCAGCAGTTCGGCCGCCTGCGTACGGTTGAAGCCGGTGCGCGCCAGCGCTTTCAGGATCACCTGGCGTTCGACCTCGTCCATATGCTCGGGCAGTGAGCGCGGCAATTCCATGCCGGCGCCGGCAGTGGTCGCCGGGGCCGCCTCGCCCGCCGGCGCCGCCGCGGCGGCGGGCTGGATCGCATCCAGCGCAGGCTCGGCG
>JAEVZY010000381.1 GCA_023392035.1 Pseudomonadota bacterium
GAAAACACCTGTACACCTTCCCCCTTCCTATCTGCAGGCGCAAGCCTGCGGTCCATGGGACGTCTACCTGGAGCAGATCGAGCGCGTCACGCCGCACCTGGGCGCGCTCTCGCGCTGGGTGGAAACCCTGAAGCGTCCCAAGCGCATCATGATTGTCGATGTGCCGATCGAAAGGGACGACGGCAGTATTGCCCACTTCGAAGGATATCGGGTGCAGCACAACACCTCGCGCGGACCGGGCAAGGGCGGCGTGCGTTTTCACCAGAACGTCAGCCTGTCGGAAGTGATGGCCTTGTCGGCCTGGATGACGGTCAAGAACGCGGCGGTCAACGTACCCTATGGCGGCGCCAAGGGCGGCATCCGCGTCGATCCGCGCCAATTGTCGAGTGCCGAATTGCAGCGCATGACGCGCCGCTACACCAGTGAAATCAACATCATCATCGGCCCCAACAAGGACATCCCGGCGCCGGACGTCAACACCAACGAACAGGTGATGGCCTGGATGATGGACACCTATTCCATGAACCAGGGCAGCACCGCCACCGGCGTGGTCACCGGCAAGCCGATTTCGCTGGGTGGCAGTCTGGGGCGGCAGGAAGCCACCGGGCGCGGCGTGTATGTGGTCGGTTGCGAAGCGGCCAGCCGCCGCGGCCTGGAGCCGGCGCGCATGCGGGTCGCCATACAGGGCTTCGGCAATGTGGGGGGCGTGGCGGCCCGGCTGTTTGCGCAACATGGCGCCAAAGTGGTGGCGATCCAGGACCAGGAAACCACCATCGTCAATGAAGCCGGGATCGATGTGCCGGCGGCCCTGGAGCATGCCAAGCGCGTGGGCAGTTTGCTGGGCTTTGAAAAGGGCCAGCACCTGCCGAATCAGGGCGATTTCTGGGAACAGGAATGCGACCTGATGGTGCCGGCCGCCCTGGAACAGCAGATTACCGACGCCAATGCGGGACGCATCAAGGCCTCGATCGTGCTTGAAGGCGCCAATGGCCCGACCACGCCGGCCGCCGATGACATCCTGGCCGAACGCGGCATCCTGGTGGTACCGGATGTGCTGGCCAATGCCGGCGGCGTGACCGTCAGCTACTTCGAATGGGTGCAGGATTTTTCCAGCTTCTTCTGGACCGAGGATGAGATCAATCTGCGCCTGACGCGCATCATGCGTGAAGCCTTTGCCGCAATCTGGCAGCTGGCTGAAGAACGCGGGGTTTCCTTGCGCACGGCGGCTTTCATCGTCGGTTGCACGCGCGTGCTGCAGGCGCGCGAGATGCGCGGCCTATACCCCTGAAGGCACGCCATTTGCCTTGCTGCTTTGCTACACTACGCGGCACTCTCAAACAGGCAAGGAGACGCAGGTGAAGCTGATTCGAATTTGCGCGATCGTCGCGGGCTTTGCCTGCATCGCGGGCCAGGCCAACGCCGAGCAACTGACCGGTACGCTCAAGAAAATCAAGGACAGCGGCACGATTACGCTGGGTGTACGCGATTCGTCCATTCCGTTTTCCTACCTGGATGACAAGCAGTCCTATCAGGGCTATTCCATCGATATCTGCCTGCGCGCGGTGACGGCGATCCAGAAGCAGCTCGGCATGAGCTCGCTGAATGTGAAGATGAATCCGGTCACCTCGGCAACCCGCATTGCCTTGATGGCCAATGGCACCATCGACATGGAATGCGGCTCCACCACCAATAACCTGGAGCGGCAGCAGCAGGTGGCTTTTGCGCCCACGACGTTTGTCACCGCCAACCGCTTGCTGGCCAAGAAGAGCTCCAACATCAGCAAGCTGGACGATATGAAGGGCAAGGCCCTGGTCTCCACGGCCGGCACCGCCAACCTGAAACAGGTGACTGCGCTGAATGCCCAGCGCAACCTGGGCATGCACATCCTGGCCGCCAAGGATCACGCTGAAGGATTCCTGATGGTGGAGACCGGCCGCGCCACCGCCTTCGCGATGGACGACATCTTGTTGTCGTCCCTGGCCGCCAGCTCGAAAGCGCCGCAGGACTACATGATCACCAAGGAAGCCTTGTCGGTCGAGCCCTACGGCATCATGTTGCGCCGGAACGATGAGCCCTTCAAGAAAGCGGTCGACACCGCTGTCATCAACCTGATGAAGAGCGGCGAGATCAACAAGATCTACGCCAAGTGGTTCCTGTCGCCGATCCCGCCCAAGGGCATCAATTTGAATGTCCCGATGAGCGAGCAACTCAAGGCAGTAATCGCAAAGCCGACCGATTCCGGCGATCCGGCCGCCTATGCCGAAGTGCCGGCAGCGCAAAAGAAGAAATAAAAGCGGCAGGCCAGGCGGGCCGGGAAGGAGCGGGCGTTGAATTACAACTGGAACTGGAACATCTTCTGGGAAACCGCGCCTGACGCCACCGGCACCTATTTCGATACGCTGTTGAGCGGCCTGTGGTGGACCATCGCCACGGCGCTGTGCGCCTGGCTGATCGCACTGGCGCTGGGCATGGCAGTGGGCACCTTGCGCACGCTGCGGGTCCGATGGCTGTCCTGGCTTGCCGGCGCATGGATCGAGCTGTTTCGCAATATTCCCCTGCTGGTGCAGATGTTTCTCTGGTACTTCGTGGTACCGGAGCTGTTGCCCAAGGCGGCCGGCGACTGGTTGAAGGCCTTGCCCAATGCCTCCTTCGTGACCGCGGTCATTTCGCTGGGACTGTTCACCTCCTCGCGGGTGGCGGTGCAGGTGGCGTCCGGCATCCAGTCCCTGCCGCGTGGACAGCAGTTGGCGGCGCTGGCCTTGGGCTTGACGCCGCGCCAGACCTATCGCCACGTGTTGCTGCCGATGGCGGTGCGCATCGTGATCCCGCCTTTGACCAGCGAGTTCCTCAACATCATCAAGAACAGCGCCGTGGCCTTGACCATAGGCTTGATGGAGTTGACGGCGCGCGCGCGCTCCATGCAGGAATTCAGTTTCCAGGTGTTCGAAGCCTTCACCGCCGCGACCCTGATCTATGTGCTGCTGAATGTGGTGGTGGTATTCCTGATGCACAGGCTGGAACGCGCGGCGGCCGTGCCCGGCTATATCAGCCCTGGCCAGGGAACGGGAGGACACTAGGTGGGGTTCGATTTCGACGTCATCGAGCGCTCCTGGGTCTACCTGTTCACGGTGGGCATGCGCTTCACCATCCAGTTGACCGTGCTGGCCATGCTGGGCGGCCTGATCCTGGGGACCCTGCTTGCCCTGATGCGGCTGTCGCGCTTTCGCGCGCTGGCCGCCGTGGCCGCCGCCTATGTGAACCTGATCAGGTCCATACCGCTAGTGCTGGTGATCTTCTGGTTTTATTTCCTGGTGCCTTACATTGGCGCCTGGATCATTGGCGCCAGCGAGCCGATCCAGGTCGGCGCATTTGCTTCTTCGCTGGTGACCTTCATCCTGTTCGAAGCGGCCTTCTACTGCGAGATCATGCGCGCCGGCATACAGTCGGTTCCGCGCGGCCAGACGCAGGCCGCCTATGCGCTGGGCATGAGCTATTGGCAGGCCATGGGCCAGGTGATTCTGCCGCAAGCCCTGCGCAACATGCTGCCCGTGCTGTTGACCCAGACCATCGTGCTGTTCCAGGACGTTTCGCTGGTCAACGTCTTGTCGATCACGGATTTCGTGGGCGCCGCCTCCAAGGTGGCGCAACGCGATGGGCGATTGGTCGAAATGTACCTGTTCGTGGCCGTGGTGTACTTTGTCATTTGCCTGGCCTTGTCGGCCCTGGTGAAACAGTTGCAGCGGCGTTATGCCATCGTCCGTTAATTTGCCCGGGACTCGAGAAATGATTGCGCTGAAAAATGTCAGCAAATGGTATGGCAGCTTCAAGGTGCTGGACGATTGCAGCCTTTCGATTGCCGCGGGCGAAGTGGTGGTGGTGTGCGGGCCATCCGGTTCCGGCAAATCGACGCTGATCAAGACCATCAATGGCTTGGAGCCGGTGCAGGAAGGCACGATCACGGTCGATGGCACCCAGGTGAATGCGGCCGGGACCAATCTGCCGGCCCTGCGCGCGCGCATCGGCATGGTGTTTCAGAATTTCGAGCTGTTTCCGCATTTGCGCGTGATCGACAACCTGCTGCTGGCCCAGGAAAAGGTATTGCACCGCGGCCGGACTGAAGCGAGCGAGCGCGCCATGCGCTACCTGGAACGGGTGGGCTTGGCCGTGCACCGCGACAAATTTCCCGGGCAGTTGTCCGGCGGTCAGCAGCAGCGGGTGGCCATTGCGCGTGCCCTGTGCATGGATCCGGTTGCCATGCTGTTTGACGAACCCACTTCGGCGCTCGATCCGGAAATGATCAATGAAGTGCTGGACGTGATGAGCTCGCTGGCGCGCGAAGGCATGACCATGATGGTGGTGACGCATGAAATGGGATTCGCCCGCCGGGTGGCCGACCGCGTGATCTTCATGGACCAGGGCCGCATCGTGGAAGACACGCCCAAGGCGCAGTTTTTTGTCGAGCCGCAGTCCGCGCGGGCACGCGATTTCCTCACCCGCATCATCCACTGAAGTATCGACAGTCCGTACCCGGCCGGGCCCGAATCCGCTCGGGTTTGCGGGTATAGTTGCGCCTTCATCCCACCTGCACCGACCACGCCATGGATTACCGCAAGCTTCTCCTCGACAGCTTTCAGGCTGCTGTTGCCGCTGCCGATCCCCTCAAGATAGTCGCCGGGCATCTGCCCGCACCGCCCAAGGGCCGCACGCTGGTGGTCGGCGCGGGCAAGGCGGCGGCCAGCATGGCGGCCGCCGTGGAGCAGGCCTGGCCCGGCGAGTGCGCGCTCGATGGATTGGGCGTGACGCGCTATGCGCATGGCATGCCGATTTCGCGCATCAAGGTGGTGGAAGCCGGGCATCCGGTGCCTGACGACGCCGGCGAGAAGGCGGCCGCCGAAATCGCCCGACTGGTGGCCGGCCTGGGCGAAGACGACTTGCTGATCGCCCTGGTTTCAGGCGGCGGCTCCAGCCTGCTGTCCTTGCCGGTGGAAAGCGTGAGCATGGCCGACCTGAAAATGGTGACCAAGGGCTTGCTCATGTCTGGCGCTCCGATCACTGAAATGAATATCGTGCGCAAGCATCTTTCGCGCATCCAGGGCGGATGGCTGGCGGCCGCCTGCAAGGCGCCGGTGCTGACGCTGATCGTCAGTGATGTGACGGGCGACGATCCGAGTGCCATTGCCTCCGGTCCGACCAGCCCCGATCCTTCCACCTACCAGGACGCGATCGATATCCTGAAACGCTATGAAGTCGAGCTGCCGGCTTCGGTGCGCGAGCATCTTGCCGCCGGCGCTGCCGGACGTATCGCCGAGACGCCCAAACCGGGCGATCCCCTGTTTGCGCGCGTGAAGAACATTGTCATCGCCACCGCCCACCAGAGCCTGGAAGCGGGCGCGCAAGTGTTTCGCCAACAAGGCATCACCCCGGTGATACTGGGCGACACCGTGACCGGCGAAGCCTCCGAGGTAGCCAAGGTCTATGCCGCCATGGTGCGCGAAATCCGCCTGCATCAGCAGCCGTTCAAGGCGCCGGTGGCGCTGGTCTCGGGCGGCGAATGCACGGTGACGGTCAAGGGCAAGGGTCGCGGCGGACGCTGCGTGGAATTCCTGTTGTCCATGGCAGTCGAACTGGACGGCATGGCCGGCGTGCATGCGCTGGCAGCCGATACCGATGGCATCGATGGCACGGAAGACAACGCTGGCGCCCTGTTTTCGCCGGAAAGCGTGAGGGCGGCCCGGGAAAAGGGCTTGCAGGCGCAGAAGATGTTGGCCAACAATGACGGCTACAGCTATTTCGCGGCCCTGGACGACCTGGTGGTCACCGGGCCGACCCGCACCAACGTCAATGATTACCGGGTCATCCTCATATTGCCCTGACCCGGCTTGGAGCCCATGCAATTTCAGACTGACAACCAAGGCACGTCCCACATCACCCTGACCCGGCCGGACGACTGGCATCTGCATCTGCGCGATGGCGCGACGCTGGCTTCTGTATTGCCGCACACGGCCCGCCAATTCGCGCGCGCCATCGTCATGCCCAATCTGAAGCCGCCGGTTACCACCACGGCACAGGCGGCGGAATATCGCCAGCGCATTCTGGCGGCTTTGCCATCGGGTCTGGCTTTCGAGCCGCTGATGACCTTGTACCTGACCGACAATACTTCGGCCGACGAAATCCGTCGCGCCAGCGAAAGCGGTTTCGTGCATGGGGTCAAATTGTATCCGGCGGGCGCCACCACCAATTCCGATGCGGGCGTCACGGATTTGCGCAAATGCCGCCCGGCGCTGGAAGCCATGCAGCAGGCCGGCATGCCTTTATTGGTGCATGGCGAAGTGACCGATGGCGACATCGACCTCTTCGATCGCGAGGCGGTGTTTATCGAGCGCGTCCTGGCGCCTCTGCGTGCGGATTTTCCGGCCTTGAAAGTTGTGTTCGAGCACATCACCACGCGCGATGCCGCGCATTATGTACGTGATGCTGCCGGCCCGATTGGCGCCACCATCACCGCCCATCATCTGCTCTACAACCGCAACGAGATTTTCCGCGGCGGCATTCGTCCGCATTACTACTGCCTGCCGGTGTTGAAGCGTGAAGAGCATCGTCGCGCATTGGTCGAAGCGGCGGTTTCCGGCAATCCGCGCTTTTTCCTCGGCACCGATTCGGCGCCGCATCCCAAGGGATTGAAGGAACACGCCTGCGGTTGCGCCGGCTGCTACACCGCCTTGCATGCGATGGAGTTGTATGCGCAGGCCTTCGATCGCGCCCAAGCGATGGACAAGCTGGAAGGCTTTGCCAGCCTGCACGGTCCGCAGTTCTACGGCTTGCCCGTGAATGAAGGCCAGATCACGCTGGAACGGCAGGCGTGGACCGTGCCCGAGGAAGTGCCGATGGGCGAAACCAGCGTCGTGCCGCTGGATGCGGGTGGCAAGCTCGCCTGGCGCATGGTTTGAATCGCATGCAGGCCGCGTATCTGGCCGCCATCGACTGGACGGCGCCATGGTTGGCGCCCTACCGTGAATTGGGGCAGATGCTGGCTGCGAGCGTCAATTGGCGCGATGAGCTGAATCGGCTTGCGCGTCTCGCGGACATCCGCAATTTCCAGGGGCTGCCTCTGCAGTTCATTGCGCAAGAGGGGCTGCCGGAGGGCGTTCCGTACGAAGCCCATATCGGTCTGACGGGCGAGGTTCCTACCCGCGAGAACCTGCATGATTTCTTTAACGGCCTGGTTTGGCTGCACTTCCCGCGCACCAAAGCCAGGCTCAATCAACTGCAATTCGAGCAATTGCATCATCGGGCGACGTCAGCTGGCAGCAGCCAATATCGCGTTGGCAATGCACGCGGCAAGCTGCGCGATGCAGCGACCATCTTTGACGAGAACGCGGCGCTTCTGTTGACTCGCAAGCGCTCGCTCACCCAGCTGCTACGGCAGCATCAATGGAGCGAGGTCTTCGTGGATCGACGAGAGGAATTCCGCTCCGACTGTACTGTCTTGCTGTTCGGGCACGCCTTGATGGAAAAGTTGGTCGCGCCTTATGCCGCTATCTGCGCCCACTGCTTTGCGCTGGATCTCCCTGCGGCAGGCCAGGCAGTCGAGCCGACACTTTCGGACGCCGACAGCTTGTGCGCATCGACTCTCGACGACACCCTGGGCACAGGCGATTTTTTCCCCGTGCCGGTGCTCGGCTTTCCCGGTTGGTGGTCCGACCAGAGCGCTGAATTCTATTCGAACGCGGCGGTATTTCGTCCCAAGCGAACTTCAGCCGCCTAAAAACAAAAGCCACCCCGAAGGGTGGCTTTTGACTAACTGAATTCCGGTTGTGCCGGAGTCAGATTAGAAGGCGTGACGCAGACCCAGAACGGTGTCGCGGTACGAACCGGTTGCGGTACCAGCAGCGGTCGAAGCAGCGGTGGTGGAAGCAGCACCCAGGTCAAACTTGCCGTAGTACAGGTAAGCAACGGTACGCTTGCTCAGGTTGTAGTCGGCACCCAGACCGTAGGATTTCTCGAACGGAGATTGCAGGGTAGCGGTGTTGCGCTTGGAGTATTGAGCACGCAGGACAACAGCGGTACCCGGGATGCCGCCTTCAGCAGCAACCAACCAGGCGTTCTTGACGTCTTGGGCGCCAAGAGCAGCACCACCGGCAGCGCCGAGGGTACGGGTGTTGTTGTCACGCTCGTATTGAGCCTTGATGGTGGCAACGCCGAAGTTGTACGAACCACCCAGGTTCCACACGGTGTCCGGGCCAGCCGAACCGTTACGGGTCATGGCCAGACCAGCGCTCAGCGGGCCAGCGCCGTAGGTGGCGCGGGCGCTCACAGGCATACCCAGACCAGCAGGGTTGGCGATGCCGCTGGCAGAGGTGAAGTTGATGCCGCCAGCGGTGCCGAAGGCAGCAACGTTCTCGTTGCGCGGAGCAACCATCACTTGCAGACCGAAGCCCGACAGCGAAGGCGTCACGTATTGAACGGTGTTGTTCCAACGAGCGTCAACGGAGCCGGAGTTCATTGCCGAACGGTTGTTCAGGAAGCCCGTGCCGAAGGTCGAGTAAGCCGACACTTGCAGGAATTGCGGGGTCAGATCACGGCCCAGCTTGACGGTACCGAAACCGCCTTGCAGACCCAGCCAGACGTTCTGGTCGCCGACGGTGGTCGAACCAACACCAGTGGCGTTGCTGTTGTTCACAGCTTCCGAACCGTAGTTGGTGCGGATCTGGAAGATGCCTTTCAGGCCGCCACCGATGTCTTCGGTGCCGCTGATGCCGATGTAGTTGGTGTTGCGCTGGCTGGAAGCCAGGCCCAGGGTGTTGCTGCCAACGGCTTGTTGACGATACTGGACTGCGGAGTCGATCGAGCCATCGATCACAACAGCGGTCTGCGCGTGTGCGACGCCAACGGTGCCCAGGACGGCCAGGGCGAGAAGGCTTTTCTTCATTGAGTAATCTCCAGAGAGTTGTAATGCTAGAATTTATTTTGCGACATGCAGCAAGGCCACTAGTGGACGTCCCTGCCGCCGGCTTCAGAACCCAGCGATTGAGAAGCTGTTAGCCATTTCAGCAAAAGCAGCGGCGCAGGGCAAAGTAATTTTGACTTTTGATCCATGTTTCAGCCCTTCTTGTCGTAATCCTGCAACGAAACTTTCCTTCCAGCGTTCAACTCTCCTGAGCAAAATGGCAATAAGTGAGCAGTTCATTATCGGCTTCGATCGGGCATTGCGGGCGATGGCCGGCGTCGCCCAAGCCGGGCGTCCCAACCCAGCGGCGAAAGTTGCCGAACAGGCAATGTCGGAGGCCGAGCGCCGGCATAGTGCTGGTCTGATGCGGGTCAATCATGTGGGCGAGGTTTGCGCCCAAGCCTTGTACGATTCGCAGGGCGCGTTTTCCAGAAATACGCAGACCCGTCGTCAGTTCGAAAAGGCCGGGCAGGAAGAGGTGGATCACCTGGCGTGGACGGCGGACCGCCTGGCGGAATTGAATTCGCGTACCAGCTTGCTCAATCCACTTTGGTATGCGGGCGCCTTTGCGATGGGCGCGGCCATGGCCAAGCTGGGCGACGCGAACAGTCTTGGCTTCGTGGTGGAAACCGAGCGCCAGGTTGAGGCCCATCTGGAGGGCCATTTGAACAGCTTGCCGGCGGCCGATCTCAAGTCGCGCGCCATTGTTGATCAAATGCGCATCGACGAAATCCACCATGGCGCCGCGGCGCGCGAGATGGGCGCCGCCGAATTGCCGGCGCCGCTGAAAGCTGCAATGAAAGGCATGGCCAAAGTCATGACCACGCTCGCTTACCGCATCTAGGGCGCATCCAGGAGCCCGGGCGAGAAAGGACGACGGCTTGCGCTTCGGCCCCCTTTTGCCGCGCAGCCTCCTAGATTGCCGGCGCGGCCAGATCCAGGTCTTCGACGATCTCGAAGCTGTGCGTCATGAGCGCCGTCTTTTCCAGCATGATCGAGGCCGAGCAGTATTTCTCATGCGAGAGCTTGATCGCCCGCTCGACCACGTTTGCCTTCAAGTTGCGGCCGCGGACCACGAAGTGGAAATTGATCTCGGTGAAAACCTTGGGGTCTTTTTCCGCGCGAACGGACTTCAGCGTCACGTCGCAACCGCGCACGTCCTGGCCGCTTTTGCGCAAGATGACCACCACGTCATAGGCGGTGCAGCCGCCGGTGCCGGCCAACACCACTTCCATCGGGCGCGGCGCCAGGTCGCGGCCACCGCCGTCCGGCGCGCCGTCCATTGCCAGCACATGCCCGGAGCCGGTCTCGGCCAGGAAAGTCATGCCGGACAAGCCGGTCCAGCGTACGGTGCATTCCATGGTGAGGTTCCAATTGCTCGGTTTGATCAGGGAAGCGGATTGTAGCCGTGGCCTGTCGATTTTGCAGCGCGGCGGCCGGCTTTTCATGCGGTTGACGGCAACTATTTGAAAACGCTATACTTTTCGGTTCTTCCGCTGGCGTTCTGGAAGAGCAACAACAAGGTCGAGTCCCGGCTGCGCTGCAAAGGCCGGGAACCGCCATCGCAAGAACGCCCATTCAAACCAGGTAGTCATCATGCAAAAAACCTTTTCCGCCAAGGACCATGAAGTCCAGCGCGACTGGTTCGTGATTGACGCGACAGATAAAGTACTCGGACGTGTTGCCAGCGAAGTGGCACGCCGACTGCGCGGCAAGCATAAACCGGAATTCACCCCGCACGTGGACACGGGCGATTACATTGTCATCATCAACGCAGGCAAACTGCGTGTGACCGGCGCCAAGCCGACTGACAAGATCTACTATCGCCACAGCACCTATCCGGGCGGTATCTACGAAACCAGCTTCCGCGACATGCAGCAGCGTTTCCCCGGCCGCGCCCTGACCAAGGCCGTCAAAGGCATGCTGCCCAAGGGTCCGCTCGGTTACGCCATGATCAAGAAGCTGAAAGTGTATGCCGATGCCAATCATCCGCATGCGGCCCAGCAGCCCAAGCCTCTCGACTTCTAAGGAACGGACATGATCGGTAACTACAACTACGGCACTGGCCGTCGCAAGAGCGCCGTCGCACGTGTCTTCATCAAGTCCGGCACCGGCCAGATCATCGTGAACGGCAAGCCCGCCAACGAATACTTCTCGCGCGAGACCGGCCTGATGGTGATCCGTCAGCCGCTCGAGCTGACCAACAATGTCGAACGCTTCGACATCAAGGTCAACGTCACCGGCGGTGGCGAGTCCGGCCAGGCCGGCGCTGTGCGCCATGGCATCACCCGCGCCCTGATCGACTACGATGCGGCCCTGAAGCCGGCCCTGTCGGCCGCTGGTTTCGTCACCCGCGATGCGCGTGAAGTCGAGCGTAAAAAGGTTGGTCTGCGTGGCGCCCGTCGTGCCAAGCAGTTCTCCAAGCGCTGATTCGGCCAGTTGCAAGTCCAGGAAGCTGCCGGCCTTCGGGCCTGGCAGCTTTTTTTTCGCGCGCAGAGCGGCGATTCACTTTCGCGCCTGCTGCTAGAATCGAATTTTTCTTCAGAAGTCGGCGTACAGAACAATGATCAAGGTTGGCATCGTAGGCGGGACCGGTTACACCGGTGTGGAATTGCTGCGCTTGTTGGCGGCGCATCCGCAAGTCAAGTTGAGCGCCATTACTTCCCGCAAGGAAGACGGCATGCCGGTGGCCGACATGTTCCCGTCGCTGCGCGGTTACGTGGACCTGAAATTTTCCGCGCCCGACAAAGCCGAGCTCAATTCCTGCGACGTGGTGTTTTTCGCCACGCCGCACGGCGTTGCCATGGCCCAGGCGCGCGAGCTGCTTGCCGCTGGCGTCAAGGTGATCGACCTGGCCGCTGACTTCCGTTTGCGCGATACCGCCGAATTCGAGAAGTGGTATGGCATGCCGCATTCCTGTCCCGATCTGCTGAAGGAAGCCGTGTACGGCTTGCCCGAAGTGAACCGGGAAGCGATCGCCAGGGCCAAGCTGATCGGCTTGCCGGGCTGCTATCCGACTTCGATGCAACTGGGCTTTGCGCCGTTGCTGGCGCAAGCCAAGCCGCTGGTCAATGAAATGAACCTGATCGCCGACTGCAAATCCGGCGTATCCGGTGCCGGCCGCAAGGCCGAAGTGCACACGCTGTTGGCCGAGGCTTCGGACAATTTCAAGGCTTATGGCGTCAAAGGGCATCGACACTTGCCCGAGACGAGGCAAGGCCTGGAAGCCATTTCCGGTCGTCGCGCCGGCTTGACGTTCGTACCGCATCTGGTGCCGATGATCCGCGGCATTCATTCCACCTTGTACGCGCAGATTCTGCCGGAAGCGCGCGATATCGATTTCCAGGCGCTATACGAAGCCCATTACCGGGGCGAGCGCTTCGTGGATGTCATGCCGCCCGGAAGCCATCCCGAAACCCGTTCGGTGCGGGCGTCCAATACGCTTCGCATCGCGCTGCACCGCCCGGCCGGTGCCGACTTGCTGGTGATCCTGGTGGTCGAAGACAACCTGGTCAAAGGTGCCGCCGGACAAGGCGTGCAATGCATGAACATCATGTTCGGCCTGGACGAAGCAACCGGACTGTCGCAAGTGCCGGTGCTGCCCTGAGCAGTCACTGAGGCCGGCCGTGAAAGTCCGCCTCCTGTTGCGCCGCTTGTCGATTTCGGCACCGCGCATGACCGTCACC
>JAEVZY010000392.1 GCA_023392035.1 Pseudomonadota bacterium
GTGAAGTGGTGCCGGTGGATGCGGCGCCCCTGGGCGCCGGCCACTTCGGTTTCACCAGGCACGTGCCGTACGGCGTGGTGGCAGCCATCACGCCCTTCAACGCGCCGATCAACCTGCTGGTGCAAAAGCTGGCGCCGGCGCTGGCGGCCGGCAATGCGGTGGTGGCCAAGCCGGCCCCGGCCGGCACCCGCGCCGCGCTGCACTTGGCGGCTGAGCTGGTGAAAGCCGGCTTCCCGCAAGGCCTGTTCAATGTGGTGACGGGCGACAAGGAAGCAGCCCTGAACCTGGTTTCGCATCCAACCGTGCGCGCGGTGAGCTTCACCGGCGGCACCGTCGGCGGTGAAATCCTGATCCGCGCCGCCGGCAACAAGAAGTTCGTTTCCGAACTCGGCTCCAATGCCGCCAATATCGTGCTGGCCGACGCCGACCTCGAAGACGCCGCCGCCAAGATTGCCGCCGCCGCCTTCGAAGCCAGCGGCCAGCAATGCATCTCGGCCCAGCGCGTGATCGTCGAGCAGCCGGTGCTGGCGCGCTTTACCGACTTGTTCGTGGCGGCCGCCTCCAAACTCAAGGTCGGCCCGGCGGCTGATCCGACCACCGATGTCGGCCCGATGGTGTCCGAAGTCTCGGCCAGGCGCGTGATGGGCATGGTGGAAGATGCGCTGTCCAAGGGCGCCCAATGCGCCCTGCAGCCGAAGCAGAATGGCGCCACCGTTTCGCCCGGCATCCTGGTGTCGGTGCCGCGTGCGGCGCGCCTGTGGCAGGAAGAAGTGTTCGGCCCCTTGGCGCTGGTGATGCCGGCCGCCGATATCGACGAGGCGCTGGAACTGGCCAATGACTCGCCCTTCGGCTTGCAAGGCGCAGTGTTCACCAAGAGCCTCTCCGCCGCCTTCCGCTTCTCGGAAGAGTTCGATGTCGGTTCGCTGTGGGTGAACGAAGCCAGCCGCTTCCGGCTCGACATGTATCCCTTCGGCGGCATGAAGCAAAGCGGCATCGGCCGTGAAGGCGTGCGCTACGCGATTGAAGAGCTGACCCAGCTCAAGTTCACGGGTATCAAGCTGTGAGCCTCAAGCGTCTGCAGGAAGTTTGCACCGCGCGCGGCCGCCGTGCCGTGACCGGCGCATTGAACCAGTCGGCCGCAGCCGGCATGCAAGCCTTTGCCCAAGGCGGCAATGCCTTCGACGCGGCGCTGGCTGCCGCCTTCGTGGAAACGGTCGCCTTGCCGATGAAATGCGGCCTGGGCGGCGATGTGATCGCGCTGTTCCGCGTCAAGGGCGGTCCGGTGCAAGCCTTGTTCTCGGTGGGCCCGGGCGCGGCCAGCCTGGCCAGCAACAAGCTGGAAAAGCTGGGACCCAAGTCGGTCGGCATTCCCGGTGCGCCGGATGGCTATGCCACCCTGCACGGCTTTGCCCGTCTGCCGCTGGCGCAACTGGTGAAGCCGGCGGTATCGGCCGCGAAAAACGGCGTGTGGTGGACCCGCACCAGCCTGTCTTATCTGCCGGAATCGCGCGAGCTGCTGCAGAAGTGGAGCCCGGATTGCGTCTACCTGAAACAGGCCAATCCCAAGGTCGGCGATCCGCTGCATCTGCCGGGGCTGGGCGATGTGCTGGAGCAGTTCGCTGCCAGCGGCGCCTTGCTGTGGCACGGTGCCGCCGGTGCGCAATTGGTGTCGGAGCTGCGCGCGCGCGGCGGCTTTTTGACGGAAGAAGACTTGCGCGTGCGCCCGGCAAAGATCGTCGAGCCGCGCGTGACCGACTTCGGCAACGGCAAGCGCCTGTACGCGACGCCGGCGCCGACCCATGGCGGCTTGCTGGGCGAAGTGTTGCAGCGTCTCTTGCAAACCCATGAAGAACAAGCCAAGGTGGTGGCCGACATGCGCGCCGCCGCCAAGGCCGCCGGCCGCGATGCGCGCGACCAGGGCACTTCGCTGGTCACCGCTGCCGATGATGAAGGCAATGCGGTGGTGCTGGTGCACAGCAATTCCTTCCCGCGCTTCGGCTCGGGCATCGTGCTGTCCAACGGCCTGGTGCTGAACAACCGCCCGGGACGCGGTTTCGATCTGCAGGCGCCGGAAGGTTCCGCCACCGCGCAAGGTCCGGGCAAGATGCCGCCGACCACACTGCATGCCTGGGCGCTGGAAGACGAACACGGCCTGACCTTCGGCGGCACGCCGGGCGGCGTCAACCAGTTGCCGTGGAATGTGCAGTCGCTGTCGCAATTGCTGCAGGGCGCGGCGCTGGCCGAAGTCGTGACTTCGCCGCGCTGGGCCACCGATGAGCCGGGCAATATTTCGGCCGAACCGGGCGCCGCGCTCGATCCCGCGCGCCCCGATGTGAAAGCGCTTGAACCCCTGTCGCTGCGTTCGGTGCAGCAGTTCATGCGCATACGACCCGACGGCAGCCTGGAAGCAGCCGCGGATCCCCGCACCAACGCACAGGCCAGTGCGGCCTACTGAAGAAAACCATGGAACTGAAAAAATCCTTCGACACCCGTTTTTCTCCTGAAGACACCTGGGCCGGCCTGTCCGACATCCACCTGGTGGCCAGCTGCCTGCCCGGCGCTTCCATCACCGAAGAAATCAAGGCCGATGAATACAAGGGCCTGCTGTCGGTGAAGGTCGGTCCCCTGGCCGCCAACTTCGCCGGCCTGATCTCGATTGCGCGCGATGAAGCGGCCAAGGTGGCGACCGTCACCGGCAAGGGCGCGGACGCCAAGAGCAGCTCGCGCGTGTCGGCCACCATGCGTTACACGGTTGCTGCCGGCACGGACGGCGGCGCCAATGTGGAAATCGTTTCCGACATCAGCCTGGCCGGCGCCCTGGCGCAGTTCGGCAAGGCGGCCGTGATGCAGGAAATCGCCAACCGCATGACCAATGAATTCGTGCGCCAGTTCGAAGCGCGCATGGCGCAGCGCCTGGGCGAAGAAGGCGCGGGCGAAGTGGAAGCGGCAGCGCCGCAATCGCTGGATGCCGGCAAGCTCTTGTGGGGCGTGGCCAAGGATCGCGTATCCGGCATGTTCCGCAAGAAGGACGAACAGTAGAAAAGTTCAGAAATAAAAATCAGTAAAAGCGGCTCAGGCAAGCGCACGCAAGAGGCGCAGCACAAGAAGGGCAGTACCGCAGGGCCACCACACAGCGTAGCCAGCAGTAAAAACCAGCAAGACCGATCGATGCCTTTCGAGGCCATCCTTTACCCCAATGGAGATAGAACCATGCAAGTGAAAGCAATCCCCCAAATCCTCGCGCTGGCGGGCCTCCTGGCCGCCGGTTCGGCCATGGCGCAGCAGACCATCAAGATCGGCCTGGTGCAGCCCGTGACCGGTTCGGTCGCCTACAACGGTGCTGCCGATATCGAAGGCTCCAAGCTGGCCGTCGAAGAGCGCAATGCCAAGGGCGGTGTGCTGGGCAAGAAGGTTGAGCTGGTGATCGAAGACGGCCAGTGCAAGCCGGCCAACTCGGTCAATGCTGCTGAAAAGCTGATCCAGAAAGACAAGGTTGTCGCGCTGTCGGGCGCCTTCTGCTCCTCCGCGACCGCGGCCGTGATGCCGATCGCCGAAAAATACAAGATGCCGCTGGTGACCGGCGTGTCGTCCATGGCCGACCTCACCGAGAAGGGCAACAAGTACTTCTTCCGCGCCACCGAAACCGACGCACTGCTGGCCCAGACTTTCGCCACCATCCTGACCAAGAACCTGGGCCTGAAGAACGTGGCCTACATCGGCGTCAACGATGACTGGGGCCGCGGCGGCGTGACCGAGTTTTCCAAGCACCTGACCGCGCTGGGCGCCGGCACCGCCATGAAGGAATACTTCGACCATGGCACCACCGACTTCTACACCCTGCTGACCAAGCTGAAGGCCTCCAAGGCCGACGGCGTGTTCGTCGCCGCTGAAACGCAGGACGGCTCGATCCTGGTCAAGCAGATGAAAGAACTGGGTCTGAACATCAAGGTGTTCGGCGTCGGCTCCTGGGCTACCGCTGACTTCATCAAGCTGGCCGGTCCCGCTTCGGAAGGCATCTACGCTGCCGTGCCTTACTCGGCCACCATGGAAACGCCCAAGAACCAGGCTTTCGCCAAGGCTTACCAGGCCAAGTACGGCGTGTTCCCGGGCAAGTACGGCGCTGCCGGCTATAACGCCACCAACATCCTGATGGATGCCATCCAGCGCGCCGGTTCGACCGATGCCGAGAAGATCCGCGAAGCCCTGGCCAAGACCGACTATGAAGGCCCGAACGGCAAGTTCAAGTTCAACAACAAGGGTCAGGCTTTCGGCTTCAACGTGGTGCTGGTGCAGATCACCGGCGCCCAGCCGAAGGTGGTCGCGATGGCGCCTGTCGTTCAGCACTAATCCTAAACCCCAGAAGCAGAAGGAAAGCCGATAGTGGACCTGTTCCTGCAATTCTTAGCCAATGGTCTGGTGACCGGGGTCTTCTACGCGCTTTCCGCGCTTGGACTGACCCTCATCTTTGGCCTGATGAGGGTCGTCAATTTCGCCCATGGCGAGTTCTACATGATTGGCGGCCTGCTCGGTTGGTATGTGACTTCCACCCTCGGGATGGATTTCTTTACCGGCCTGATCCTGGTGGCTGCCATCATGGCCGTGTTCGGCTGGCTGGTCGACCGCGTGCTGATCGAGCGTGTGCGCGGGCAGGGTGAAGAACCCGGCATCCTGCTCACCATCGGTCTGTCGATCTTCCTGGTCAACACCGCCTTGCTGATCGTCGGTACCGCGCCGCAGAAAGTGGTGGGACCGACCAACAACATGCCGCTGTTCCTGGGACCGATCGTGCTGACCAAGCTGCGCCTGTTCGCGGTGGCCACCTGCATCGTGGCAATCACGCTCTCGCATCTGTTGATCAAGAAAACCCGGCTGGGTCGCGCCATGCGCGCCACCTTCCAGGACCCGATGGCGGCGCAACTGGTGGGTATCAAGACCGCGCAGGTGTATGCCTCGACCTTTGCCCTGGGTTCCACCCTGGCGGCGATTGCCGGCATGCTGCTGGGCTCGATCTACGTGGCGCAAGTCGGCGTGGGCAGCCTGGTGAGCCTGAAAGCCTTTGTGGTGGTGATCCTGGGCGGCATGGGCAGCTTTGCCGGCGCCATTGTCGGCGGCCTGATCCTGGGCGTGGCCGAACAGATGTGGGGCGGTTATGTCTCCACCGGCCTGGTCGACATCATCGGCTTCATCCTGGTGATCCTGATCCTGATTTTCCGGCCCTATGGCTTGTTCTCCAAACGCGGCGAGAGGGCATAAGCACATGAAGTTCGAACGCAATGCGATAGTCGCCTTCGTCGCCATCATGGCGGTGTTGGGGGCGCTGGTCTCGGACCAGTACCTGATCCATATCGGGATCTTGATTCTGTTCTACGCCGTGCTGGGCCTTTCGCTCAACATGGTGGTGGGCTATGTGGGCGAGTTCTCGCTCGGCCATACGGCTTTTCTCGGCATCGGCGCCTACGTGGCGGCGATCTTCTCGTCCAAGCTGGGCGTGCCGATGTGGTTGACGGTGCCGCTGGCCGGCATCATCTCGGCCGTGTTCGGTTACCTGATCGGCCTGATCACGCTGCGCCTGCAAGGTCCGTTCTTCGTGATCGTGACCCTGGCCTTTGCCGAAGTGCTGCGCCTGGTGGCCGACAACTGGGTCTGGCTGACCAATGGCCCGATGGGCATTGCCGGCATCGCCCAGCCGCAGGCGATTGCTTCGGCATCCAACCTCGGCGCCAAGCAGTTCTACTTCTACATCGCGCTGGCGATTTTCGTGTTCACCATTTTCGTCGCCTGGCGCTTTGTGTATTCGAACGCGGGCCGGGCGGCAGTGGCGATCCGCGAGAACCGCTACGTGGCGCAATCGGTGGGCATCAAGCCCTTGAGCTACGCGATGCTGGCTTTCGTGCTGGGCGCCATGCTGGCCGGATTGGCGGGCGGCTTCTATGCCCACTACATCTCTTTCGTCGGCAGCGAAGTGTTCAAGTTCTCCTTCATGATCACCATGATCATCGTGGTGCTGATGGGCGGCAAGGGCACGCTGGTGGGACCGATCGTGGGCGCGGTGCTGGTCACCCTGCTGGAGGAATACCTGCGCGAAGCCAAGGAATTGCGCATGACCATCTTCGGCCTGATCGTGATGGCGATCGTGCTGTTCCTGCCGAATGGCTTGATGGGTTTCCTGCACAAGCGTCGCGAGCGCTATGAGAGCAAAGAGGGTAGCGCAGAGACAGCCAACAATACCAAGGCGCCGGCAGTGGAGGCGGGACAGGCATGACGACAGCACTGATGACAGTGGAAGGACTGTCCAAATCCTTCGGCGGCATCAAGGCCGTGCAGAACATCGGCTTCACGCTCGGCCAGGGTGAGATCCTGGGATTGATCGGCCCCAACGGCGCCGGCAAGACCACCTGCTTCAACCTGATCACGGGCTTTTATACCCCTGACATGGGCCGTGTGACCTTCCGTGGCCGCGACATTACCGGCATCAAGCCGCATGCGGTGGCGCAGTCGGGCATCGTGCGCAGCTTCCAGAAGACCAACATCTTGAAGCGCCTGTCGGTGTTCGAAAACGTCCTGGCCGGGCATTACATGCAGGCGCGCCAGTCGCTGTGGCACACCTTCTTTCCGAATGCCGCGGTGGCAAAGGTGGAGCGCGAAATCCGCGACAGCGCGGCCGAGATCATCCACATGATGGGCCTGTCCGAGCGCATGAACGCGCCGGCTTCGCTTTTGTCCTGCGGCGAATTGCGCCTGCTGGAAGTGGCAGTCGCCCTGGCGGCCAAGCCTTCGGTGCTGATGCTGGACGAGCCGGCGGCCGGCTTGAACAGCAGCGAAGCGCTGGCCTTCGGCGAGGTGCTGAAGAAAGTGCGCAAGGAACGGGTGGACGCCATCCTGCTGGTGGAACACAACATGTCGCTGGTGATGGGCGTGTCCGACCGCCTGGTGGTGATGAACTTCGGAGAGAAGCTGGCCGAGGGCAGCCCGACCGAAATCCAGGGCAACCCGCAAGTGGTTGAGGCTTATCTCGGAAAGGCGAGGAACTGATGACGACTCACCAGGCAAAACCGGCGCACTCGGCGCGCCTTGAATTGGACAACGTACGCGTGGCCTATGGCCGCGCCGAAGCCCTGCATGGCGTTTCCCTGGTGGTGGAGCCAGGCGAGATCATCGCCCTGATCGGCGCCAACGGCGCCGGCAAGAGCACCACCCTGCGCGCCATCTCCGGCCTCTTGGGACCGACCGCCGGCAAGATCCGCTGGGATGGTGAAGAGATCGGCGGCATGAGCCCGGAGCAGATCATCGCCCGCGGCATTGCCCACTGCCCGGAAGAACGGCACGTGTGGCCCGACATGTCGGTGTACGAGAACCTGCAGCTGGGTGCTTACCTGTGCCGCGATCGGGCTGAAGTGGAGCGCCGCATCGGCCTCGCCTTCGACCGCTTCCCGCGTTTGAAAGAACGCGAGAAGCAGTTGGCCGGCACGCTCTCCGGCGGCGAACAGCAGATGCTGGCGATTGCGCGCGCGCTGATGTCCGAGCCGCGCCTGCTGCTGCTGGACGAGCCCAGCCTTGGCCTGTCGCCGATGATGGCCAATGAGGTCTTCAATGTCGTGCGCGACATCAACCAGCACGGCGTGACCGTGGTGGTGGTGGAACAGAACATCCACAACGCCTTGTCGGTGGCTTCGCGCGCCTACGTGCTGGAGACCGGCAGCGTGGTGGCACATAACGATTCGGCCAGTTTGCTCAAGGACGAGCAGTTGCTGCATGCCTATCTGGGAGGTTGAGGTCAATGCGTATAGGCATTATCGGATTCGGAGCAATCGGCAATACGCTGTATCGCATGTTGGGCGAGCACGTGCCGGCGGTGCAGGTGGTCGGTATTTCCGACCGCGCTGACCGCCAGCAGGAATTGCAGGCGCAGTTGCCCGGCCTGGTGGTGGCGACCCGGGTGGAAGACTTGCTGGCGCTCAAGCCAGAGCTGGTGATCGAGTGCGCCGGCCACGCCGGCCTGAAGGCCAGCGGTCCGGCGGTGTTGGCCGCCGGCTCGGATTTGCTGGTGGCTTCGGTGGGCGCGCTGGCTGACGCCGAGCTGGAAAAAGTCTTGATGGCGGCAGCAGAGCAGGGCGGCAGCAAGTTGCGCATTCCCGCCGGCGCCCTGGGCGGCCTGGACGTGCTGGGTGCCGCCCGCTTCGCCGGCCTGGAGCAGGTCACCTATGTCTCGAACAAGGCGCCGCGGGCCTGGAAGGGCACGCCGGCCGAGGGCATGCTCAACCTGGATGGCTTGACTGAAGCGACTGTCTTCTTCGAGGGCAATGCGCGCGAAGCCGCCTTGATGTTCCCGCAGAACGCCAATGTGGCGGCGGCCACCGCGCTGGCCGGCATCGGCTTTGAGCGGACGCGGGTGCAACTGCGTGCCGACCCGGCCGCCGTCGGCAACCGGCATCGCATCCAGGCCAGTGGGGCGTTCGGCGAAATCGATGTCAGCATCCTGGGCAAGACCTTGCCCGAGAATCCCAAGACTTCGATGTTGGCGCCTTACAGCCTGGTGCGCAGTCTGGCCAATCTTTCAGGTTGCATCGCAGTGGCCTGAGTCCTCACGCGGCGCAAGCTTCGCATGCCAGCTTCCCCTGTATGGGAAGGTGGCATTTTTTATGCCGATCTTTTGACAATGGCGGAAAAGCAACGCATCATTTGCCGGGTTGTTTCAGGTTGGAAATAGATAAGTATAAAGATCACGGAGACCCGGCCGGGAGCAAGAAATGCAAGCTTCGAGGCAGCAGAAGTCGGTCATGATGGCGCTCGCGCCGGAATCGGTTCCGAGGCTGGCGGCGGCGGTGGAGGGACGGTACGACTTGCACTGGCCGCACTCGGTCATGCAGGCCCAGGCGATGCTGGAACACCGGCACATCGATCTGGTTATCTGTGGAGTCTTGTTCGACGACAGTCGAATGCTCGATTTGCTGCAGTACTGCAAATCATCCGAGCGCTTGGCCCGGATTCCTTTTGTCGGTGTACGCGCGCGCCGCGGCCGCTTGCCGATAGACAGCTTGCGCGACCTGGTCGTAGCCTCCAGCGCCCTGGGCGCATCCGGCTTCGTCGATTTCGAACAATGGGTACGCGCCTTGGGCGAAGCCGAAGCCACCCTGCAGATGCAGCGCCTGGTGGATGGGCTGTTGGGCGAGGCTTAGGCGGTGCCGGCCAGGCGCCTGCGCGCCAGGCTGAGCCCGGCGCTACTCTTCCAGCTTGATCTCGCCTTCAAAATCCACTTTCAGCGAGAGTCCGGGGACTTCCAGCGTCATCTTGGCCGGCAGGTGTTCGCGGCCGCTGATGCGCTGTTCCTCAATCGCCCGCGCCAGGGCTTTTTCAATTTCGTTCTGTGAGCTGACGCCGACCATCTTCAAGAACTTGCGCATGCTGAGATTGAAGCTTTCTTCATTCATGGCGTGCTCCGTTGACTGAGAGGTTGTCTGGGACTTTCAGGCTTTTCCGCCCGGGGCATTTGCCGGCGCATTCCCCTGCGGCTGTTGCGGTCGGCGGCGCGCTTGCAGCAATTCGAACAAGACCATGCCAACCAGCATGGACGCCACGAACAGCATGCCCTTGCCGACCCCGGCGCCAACCAGCACCAGCCCCGGCCCCGGGCAAATGCCCGACAGTCCCCAGCCTATGCCAAATGCCAGGCTGCCGCCCACCAGTCGGAAGTCGATTTGATGCGTGTCTGGCAAGCGCATGGTGAAGCCCAGCCAGGAGCGTGCGCGCTTGCCGGCAAAAAAGAAGGCGACCGCGCCGATGGCAATGGCGCCGCCCATGACGAAGGCCAGCGAGGGATCCCAGTGTCCGGCCAGATCGAGAAAGCCCAACACCTTGGCGGGATTGGCCATGCCCGACAGAATCAATCCCAGCCCGAATACCAGGCCGGTGGCGAAAGCGGCAATGATGGCGCTCATCTCAGGCTCCCAGCAAATGACGCACGACATACACGGTGACAAAGCCGGCCGCCATGAAACTGCCGGTGGCCACCATGGAGCGTGGCGACAGCCGCGACAGGCCGCATACGCCATGGCCGCTGGTGCAGCCCGAGCCATAGCGCGTGCCGAGTCCGACAATCAGGCCGGCGACGATCAGCACGCCATTGCTGGCTTCGATCTCGATGCTTGGCAAGGGCGCGAACATGGCCCACAGCACGGGCGCCAGCAACATGCCGAGCACGAATGCGGCGCGCCAGCCGACGTCGCCGGAAAACGGCTTCAACAAGCCGGACACGATGCCGCTGATGCCGGCGATGCGGCCCAGCAGCAAAACTGCCATGGCCGCCGCCAATCCGATCAGCAGGCCGCCGAAGAGGGAGGGCCAGGGGGTGAAGTGGGCCCAATCGATGGTCATGGGGAATCCTGTAAAAAGCGCATATCGCAAGCCGCATATGCAAGGCGCATATGATAGGGCAAATGATCCCGCGCGGCTGGCCCCAGGGCAGGCGGGCAGTGGAAGATTTGTCATGGCTTGGGCGCGCGCTGGTGCGACCGGCACCAGATGATCTGGCCGCCTCGGGATGCCAACCCGGCAAGCACTTGAAATCGAGCGGGCGTGGGCCATCTGCCCCTGGTTGGCAGGCGCCGGATTCTTTTCCGAAAACCACCTCAGAAATTCTTTGATCGCGGCAACTTATCGAGAGGGTCGTAGTCCTATCGATGTTCCCGCTTTCGCTGAACTGCGCAGGTGCGTCTGCCCCTGCGCTTTTTTGATATCAATTCATTCATGCCTAGCTTCGCGAAACTCTTGCAGTCCACCCGTCGCAACTTCTACGTGCGCATCGCCTTGATTGTGTTGTTGACGGCCGGCGTCCTGTACGCCTTTCTCCGCCCGATCATCGTTCAAGACTCGACGCCCGTCGTACAGTCGCAGGACATCTCGCAGATCATGGCCTTGCCGGCCAACAAAGACCGGCTGGAATACTTGTTGCTGGCAGCGCCGGCATCGGAAGCGCCGCGCTATGTCTTCAAATATCGCGACCAGGGCCAGATCCATGTGGTCAAGGTGCCGGCCATCACCCAGAGCAACCTGGAGCGCGAGGTCCTGCTGCGCAATGGCATCCCCTTTGCCATTGCCCAGGACGATTACCTCGAGCGTCATCGCGCCGTGCTGGAAGACAATGACGCGCGCAAAGGCTGGGCCACCGAAGTCGGCGCTTTCCTGGCCCGCAATGCGATCGGCATCGTGATGTTGCTGTTCCTGGTGTTCACCCTGAAAAACGGCCTGCCCGGCATGGGCAACAAGGCGCAAGTGACCAAGCCGGATCAACTGCGCGGCAGCATGGACGACCTGGTGGGCATGGAAGACATCAAGCGCGAAGTGGCGCATCTGGAGCAGATGATCGTCAACCGCAGCGTGTATCGTTCGCACAATATCGACAAGGGCTTCAACGTCATGCTGACCGGACCGGCCGGTACCGGCAAGACCAAGCTCGCCGGCTACCTGGCAAAGAAGCTCAACATGCCGCTGATCTCGGCTTCCGGCTCGGCGCTGGAATCGGGCTATGTCGGCGGCGGTTCGAAAGCCTTGAATGCCATCTACAAGAAGGCTTGCGCGCTGGGCGACTGCATCGTCTTCCTGGATGAGGCGCAAAGCCTGTTCATGCCGCGCGGCCGCGGCGAGAAGCGCTGGGAAGACGATACCGCCAACACCTTGCTGTCGCTGCTCGACGGCGTGGACAAGGAAGAAGGCAAGAATGTGATCTGGGTGGTGGCATCCAACTTCGACGATGCCAGCAGCGAAATGGACGAGGCGATGCTGCGTCGCTTTGCGGTGAAGATCAATTTCCGCTTGCCCAACAAGGCCGAACGGCGCGAATTGCTGAACGTCTTCCTGTCGAAGAAAGACGATGGCTGCGTGGACTGGAACGACCTCAACCTCGATTACGTGGCCGAGATCACCGCCAACCTCAGCCCGGCGCTGGTGCAGACGGTGGTCGATCGCGCCTCCATGCTGGCCATTGAAGAAGACCGTGCGGTGAACACCGATGTGCTGTTCCGCGCCTTTGAGCGCACTGCCATTGGCCTGACCGACCGCGCCACCACTGCCGAGAAGCACAAGCAGCGCGAACGCGTTGCCCTGCACGAGCTGGGTCATTTCTTCATGCAGATCGATCCTTACCTCAAGCGCGGCATGCCGCTGGCCGAAGTGAAGGAAAAGTCGCAACTGCTGAAGATCAGCACGGAGGCGGTGTCCAAGCTGGGCGCGCTCGGCTATGTGCTCTCGTCCAATGACGACATGTCGCTGCGCACGCTGGAAGAGTTGGAGCAGGACGTCATCCAGCTGTACGGCGGCGTGGCCGCGGAAGAGTTGTTCTACGGCGCGCGCGGCATTTCGGTGGGCAGCCAGAACGACATCCAGAAGGCGACCAATATGCTGGACCTGATGGTCAACCGTCTGTCCATGTATTCGCGCTCCAAGCTCGATTACACGCAATTGAAGCGCGAAGGCAAGGGCGAGGACGCGGTGAAACTGGTGGAAGCCAAGGCGGACGAGCTGTACACCCGCACTCTGGAAGCCATCTCGGGTTATCGCGATCAGATCGAAGGCATCAAGGACACGCTCCTGGAACGTTATGTATTGTCCAAGGACGAGGTGTTCGAATTGCTGGAGCAGTTGCGCCAGCCCGAATTGCAAGCCGCCTGAGGGCGCGCCCACCAGGCGCTGGCAGGGCACGGGACGGCACGCCACGGCGTGCCGTTTTGCCGTATGGGCGCCGACCCGGAAATCCAGGAGAAGCCATGCATCATCAGTATGTGGTCAGGACAGCGGATGGATATCTGTATCGGTTCGCCGACGATGCTTCACTGACCGACGATCCGGAGCAGGCGCAGCGCTTTGCCTCGATCGACGAGGCGCGCACGACGGCCGAGGGGCTTGGCTATTACGACGACAAGTTCGAAATCGTCCCGCTCGACCTCCTGCGCGAGCGCAAGGGCCAGGCCCCGCATCGCAGCGAATAATGGGTGTTTGTCAAGAGTAGAGTTTGTCCTACACCAACTGTAGGCAATGACCTCTGCCGGGCCTTTTGTGCTTTACGCATACTTCGTCTCGTTGGCAGCAGTACAAGACATGCTGCCAGTTTCTCCACTTTCCAAGAGACGAGCTCATGCAAACCATCGAGAACAACGCAGTGCGCGCCGCCGAGGCGCAACGCAGCTGGCATCCCGCGACTTCCGCATGGCAAGGCAAGACACGCTTGTGGACCGAACTGGCTGATGTGTGTCGCCTGCTGCGCATCAACCTGGTGCCAGCCCTGGGCGGCCTGGCCGATGAGGAATTCCGTTTCCAGAACCTGCAGTTCAAGACCGGCCAGCGCATCTACACGCTGGGACAGTCCTTCGACAGTTTCTATCTCGTGAACTCCGGTTTCGTCAAAACCGTGGCAGTGGACGACCAAGGCACGGAACAGGTGCTGGGATTTCCGATGAAGGGCGACCTGTTTGGCATCGACGGCATCTACAGCAAGAAATACGAGACTGAAGCCGTGGCGCTCTCCAATTGCGACATCATCGTGATTCCGTTCCGCAAGTTCGTGGCGCTCGGCCGTGCCCATCCGGAACTGGAGACGGAGATTTATCGCGTCATGAGCCGCGAGCTGGTGCGTGAGCAGAACATGCTGTCCATGCTGGGCTCGCTGAGTTCGGAAGCGCGGGTGGCGCGCTTTCTGGTGAACCTGTCGGACCGCTTCACCGAGATGGGCTATTCGGGGCGCGAGTTCAGCCTGCGCATGACCCGCCATGAGATCGGCAGCTACCTAGGCATGACCCTGGAGACGGTGTCGCGCACGCTGTCCGCATTCAATGAGATTGGCCTGATCAGCATTAACCAGCGCGAGCTGGTGCTCAAGGATGTGCAAGCCTTGCGCACTCTGCGCCGGCTGCCGCCGTCGCGCGCACGCAGGCTGCGTCCGAAAAAAGCCGCCGCTGTCATCTGAGCACGGAACCCGGCGCCCTGGCCGCCCTCGAATGCCCATGCGGGCGAGGGCGGGCCGTCCGCTTTCTTCGTGAGCAGCCTGCCGGGGGAAGTGCGATGCAGACGACGCGGGTTTCAGCGCTGGAAGTGCAAGTGGGCGAGATCATCTACCGTTTCGACGATACCGGCACTGCCGATGGCTTCGATCAGGCCATCCGCGATGACTTGGGAGTCGGCCACGCCACGCTGGACCACCCCTGGCGCGACAGCCGTTCGGCCAACAGGGTCCGCGCTGCGTCGCAGCCGCCCTCCGGCGCTGCCTGATACCCGGCGGGGGATCAAGGCAAGCGCCCGCTCAGGCCAGTTGCTTGCGCTTTTGCCGTTGACGCTCGTACATGGCCATGTCGGCCGCGCCCAGCAGACCCGTCACCGACGGATGCACTTCGGGCTGGTATTGCAGCGTCCCGGCGCTGTACGACAGGTCATAGCCGCGGCCTGACCCGAGGTTGTATTCCGCCAGGGCCGCATTCAGGCGGCCAAGGGCGTGCTGCGCCTTGTCCTCGCTGGTGTCGGTCATCAGGACCACGAACTCGTCGTCGCCCAGGCGCGCAATAACGTCCGAGGCGCGGAAGGTCTGGATCATCAGGCGACCCAGCGTGGTCAGGGCCAGGTCGCCCTCGGCCCGGCCAAAACGCTGGTTGATCTGCTGCATGCCGTCCACATTGAAGGACAGCAGCGTGGCCGGCTTGCCGAAGCGACGGCAGATGTTGAGCGCATGCTGGGCCAGTTCTTCAAAGCCGCTGCGGTTGGAAAGGTGAGTGAGCGGATCCATGTTGCCAAGCCGCTTGCCTTCCAGTTCCTGTTCCGCCAGGCGCGCCAGGTCGCGCAACAAGGCGCAATCGTCGGCATCCAGTTCGCGCGGCTCCACGCCCGCCAGGGTCAGGGCTCCGACCTTGATGCCGCTTTTCACGGTCAGCGGGCAGGCGGCGTAAAAGCGCAGCGGCCGCTCGCCCAGTTTGTGGGGATGGTCCTGGAAGCGTTCTTCCTGCTCGGTGTCGCTGACCACCATCACATCGTCGTGGTGCAGGGCATGGGCCAGCAGGGACAGCTCCAGCGGCACTTCCCGGTGCGCCAGGCCAACGCTGGATTTGTGCCATTCGCGCTGCGTATCCAGAAAGGAAATGCTGGCCGCGCCCACGCCGAACATGCGTTGCGCCAGGCGCGTGATGCGGTCGAAACGCTCTTCGGGCGCGCTGTCGAGCAGACGCAAGGCCTTCAAGGCCTGTTCGCGCTGGCGTGCTTTGGGCAGGGTGGGGGCGGATTTCATGGCTAATTTCCTCGCGGAAATTCTAGCACCGCATAGGGAATAGGGTGGTTTTTTGTGCGAATGACGGCACGTCTTTTGCTCCTTTGGCATCGGCTTAAAACGACAACCAAGAGGTGAGACATGCGAATTCTTTCCCAAACGGCGCTTTTTACCATGCTCCTTGCCATTTTTACCGGCACGGCCTGGGCCAAGTTGCCACCGCCAACTCCGGAAGAGCAGGCCAAGGCTGCGGCGGCCAAGGAAAAGGCGGCTGAGGATGCGGAGAAGGCAAAGGCGCTGCTGGAAAAGGCGCAGGACCGCGTGGTGCAGGTATATCGCTCGCAACATCCGGCGGGGAGCAAGAGCCGGGGCGCGTCCACTGACGAGCGGACCGAGGTCCCGGCGGCGGCTCTCAACAGCCGGCCGCTTGAAAAAGCCGGAGCCTACAGCGAGGCGGTGACACCGCAAAGCGCGGGCGGTGCCAGCCAAGGCACGGCGGCCCCGTCGGCCGCCGCCCCGCAGCATCAATCCACGCGCTGAGCGACGCGCGCCCGCTCTTCAGCCCAGCATGATGCCCAGCAGGACCAGGGTGGCTACTGCGCTCAGGAACAGGTAGCCCGAGGCCTGGCGCAATGCGCTGGCCGGTCGCAGCCGGCGGATCGAGTCGGCCCACGCATGGCGCGACTGCGCATGGACCGTGCGCTGGGCCCGGGCCGCCATCGGCGGCATGGGTTGGGGATCGAGCCCGGGCGGCGGGCCGGGGGGAGCGTTCAAC
>JAEVZY010000030.1 GCA_023392035.1 Pseudomonadota bacterium
GCCATGGACCATGCCAAGGCGCGCGACGCCGTGCACTGCGCGCTGGATGTGGAGGCTTTGCGCCAGGCTTTGCCTGGCAGGCCCGAGCCCGCGCTATGCGTACACAGCCGTGCCGAAAGCCGCGAGCAATATCTCCTGCGACCGGATCTGGGGCGGCGCTTGCGCGCGGCGGATGCGGCCATGCTGCAAGCGCATGCCGGCGCCGGAAGCGACTTGTGCATCGTGCTGGCGGACGGCTTGTCGGCGCTGGCGCTGCAAAGCCATGCGCCGGCCTTGCTGAGTGCGCTCTTGCCGCTGCTGCCGCCGGAATGGAAACTGTCGCCGCTGGTGCTGGCGCAGCAGGCAAGGGTGGCGCTGGGGGATGAGATCGCGGTCTGTCTCGGGGCGAAGATGGTGGCCTTGCTGGTAGGCGAGCGTCCCGGTTTGAGCGCGCCCGACAGCCTTGGAATCTATCTCACCTGGCAGCCCGCAATCGGCACGCTCGATTCAGCCCGCAATTGCATCTCCAACGTGCGTCCGCAGGGTTTGCCGGTCCAGGACGCGGCCGCGCGCCTGGCCTGGCTGTTGCGGCAGATGTCTTTGCAAGAGCTGAGCGGGATTGCGCTCAAGGACGAAAGCCAGCCCGCGGGCCCGCGCTTGAAATAGCGTCCCGCGGGCTGGCGAACAAGCGCGACGACAAGTTCAATGCGAAGAGATTTTCCGCGTGCGCCGACCGCCGCGCGTCAGGTCCGGCAATTGCGGCAGGCGCGGCAGGGGCTTTTGCCTGAGCTTGCCCAGCGCTTGGCGCAGCATGCCGCTGGTGGAAAGCGACAGGGAATACAGGTCCAGCGACATGGCCCGCAACAGCCGTCCGCCTTCGTCGCGCGCGCGCAGGCGGTCCCACCAGACCGGGGCCAGCGGATGTTCGAGGCTGGCGTGATCCTGCGTCACCACCCGCAAGCCATGCTGGCGCGGCGAGGGGCGCACACACTCGGCCACCAGGTTCAGGCCGGACAGGATGCAGGCCGTCAGGCCGGGCCAGAAATGCGGCACGCAATCGATCAGGCAGACGCGGCCGCTGGCCGGATCGACGCGCGCGCGCAGGCGCATCGGTCCATTGAAGGCGGACACATGGCACAGGCGCACCGCCAGTTTTTCCAGCTCCAGGCGCACTTCGCCGGCATGCGCCGGCGCCAGGCCGGCGATGGCGAAGGCAATCACTTGGCCGCGGTCCGACAACAGGCTGATGCTCACTTCAGCGCCGCTCGGCTGCGCCTGCGCCATAAGCAGGCCGGAGGTGGGCGCGCGCCACAGGTCGCGCCGGCTGTGGATCAACAGCGCCGGCTCATGCGCGGCCTGGTTCAGCGAGCGCAAATTGAAAGGCAGGCCAAGCTCGCGGGCCAGGGCCAGGAAATCCGGTTCGGTTTCGGCACCGATCAGGCGACTGGCCGGCACCGGCAAGCCGTGCTGGCGGCACAGGCGCTGAAAGCGCCAGGCATCGTTGAGCAGGTCCATGGTCGGCGTGTCGGGCACCGGAGAAATCGCCACCGACAGCCGACCGGAAACCCGGTTCACCAGGCGGATGGCATGGCTGTCGGCCGGAATCAACACCAGGTGCCGGGTGTAGCAGGTGAGGTCATTCACCAGGTCGACGAAAGCGTCGTCATCGCTGCCGTCGAAGCGGATCGTGGTTTGCTGCTCGCACAGGGAAGACCAGCGCAGGCCGCGATTGTGTTCGCTGCCGATCACCATGCAGCCGGCGTCGGTGAAGCTGCGTATGGCCTGCAGCACGTCGAGGGTGATACGCCGGTCCTGTCCTGCCACGATGTAGTTGATCATCTGCTGTGCGCTCCTGTCGCCGCTGCCTGCCTGGGACGGCCTACTTTATGCGGAGCAAAGGACCGGGTTTTGAGAAAACGCAATGGCCGCAAGCCGTATTTTCCACGGTCCAATCTTTAATGAGGCCAAGCAGAAATTCTTGCAATTGCCCGCCCTGATTTGTGCTGGCGCAGCGCGTCTGCGCCAAATCATGATTGATTTGCCTGTGCTAAATTGGCGGCTTCCCGGAATCGAAAAAAATTCCGCCGGAAGTTCCGCAAGAAAATCAATAACTGGAGACTGCATGAAGCGTGCTGGCTTGCTTGCGCTATGCGTGGCCTTGATGCCCCTGGGATCGCTTGCGCAAGATGCCGGCCTGTACGGACAGCGCCTGGCGGCAAGCTGCGCCAATTGCCACGGCACCCAAGGCAATCCGGCCGACAAGACCATTGCCCCCCTGGCTGGCATGGAGAGCGCAAAGCTCATTGCCGGCATGCGCGCATTTCGCGACGGCACGCGCCCGGCTACTGTGATGCAGCAATTGGCCAAGGGCTTCAGCGACGAGCAGCTCGCCAAGATGGCCGATTACTTCGCGGCCCAGAAGCCGGAGGCGCCATGAAGCGCCGCCAATTCCTTCATACCGCCGCCACCGGCCTGGCATTGGGCACGGTTCCAGCCCTGGCCCAGGTCGGCCAAGCGCGTGCCAAGGTGGTGGTGGTGGGCGGCGGTTACGGCGGCGCCACCGCGGCCAAATATCTGCGCCTGTGGAGCCGCAGCCAGCTGGAGGTGACGCTGGTCGAACCCGGTGCCGCATTCGTTTCCTGTCCCTTGTCCAACCTGGTGCTGGGCGGTTCGCGCCAGATGGCCGACATCACGCTGCCCTATGACCGCCTGGCCAGCCGCCACGGCGTGCGCCTGGTGCGCGACAGCGCCGCCGGCATCGATGGCGAAAAGCGTGTGCTGAAACTGGCCGGCGGCCAGAGCCTTGCCTACGACCGGCTGGTGCTGTCGCCGGGCGTGGACATGGTGTACGACACGCTGCCCGGCATGCACAGCGCAGCGGCGCAGGAACAGATTCCGCACGCCTGGAAAGCGGGCCCGCAAACCCTGGCCCTGCGCCGCCAACTGGAAGCCATGCCCGATGGCGGCGTGGTGGTCATTACCGTGCCGACGGCGCCGTTTCGTTGTCCGCCGGCGCCGTATGAGCGCGCCACGCAGATTGCCTGGTACCTGGCGCGTCACAAGCCGCGCTCCAAGGTGCTGGTGCTGGATGCCAATCCCGAGCCGGTGTCCAAGGGACCGCTGTTCCTCAAGGTCTGGGCGAGCCGCTACAAGGACATGCTGGAATACCGGCCGCAATTCGATACGGTCGATGTGGATGCGGCCAGGCGCACTGCCATCTCCGAGCTGGGCGACGAGGTCAAGGCCGATGTGCTGAACGTGATTCCGCCGCAGCGCGCCGGCGCCATCGCGGTCAAGAGCGGTCTGGCCAACATGAACAAGCGCTGGTGCGAAGTCGATTTCCTGACGTTTGAATCGACCCAGGCCAAAGGCGTGCATGTGCTGGGCGACGCCATCCAGATCGCACCTTTGATGCCGAAGTCGGGGCACATGGCCAACCAGCATGGCAAGGCGGCCGCCGGCGCCATCGTCGATGTCCTGGCCGGCCGCGCGCCGAACCAGGACCTGGTGCTCACCAATACCTGCTACAGCTTCACCTCCGACCAGGAAGTGATGCATATCGCATCCGTGCACCGCTATGACGCGGCGAAGAAGACGCTGCTGCCGGTGCCGGGCGCCAGTGGCCTGTCGCGCGAACCCAACCAGCAGGAAACGCGCTATGCCTTGGCCTGGGCGCGCAATATCTGGGCCGATACCTTGATGTGAAGATTGACAGCACCGAGCAGCAAAACAAGCAGCAGCAAAAAAGCAGCAACCAGAAAAACAGCAGCACCGCAGGTCATTGAAGCTTCATCCCTTGGAGGAGAAACCATGGCAAAACTGAACGTCAACGGCAAGGTCCGTGACTACAAGGCGGAAGGCGACACGCCGCTCTTGTGGGTGCTGCGCGAGCAGCTCGGCCTGACCGGCACCAAATATGGCTGCGGCATCGCCCAGTGCGGCGCCTGCACCGTGCACCTGAACGGCCAGGCCACCCGCAGCTGCGTGCTGCCGGTGTCGGCCGTCAAGTCGACCGACAAGATCGTCACCATCGAAGGCCTGTCGCCCGACGGCCACAGCCACCCGCTGCAAAAAGCCTGGGTCACGCTGGACGTGCCGCAATGCGGCTACTGCCAGAGCGGCATGCTGATGTCGGCCGCGGCGCTGTTGAAGGCCAAGCCCAATCCCACCGACAAGGATATCGACGAAGCGATGACCAATGTCTGCCGTTGCGGCACCTACAACCGGGTGCGCGCCGGCATCAAGGCCGTGGCCATGGGCGGCGATGCCAAGAGCGCCGGCCTTGCCATTCAACACGCGGACGGGAGCACGACATGAGCGCAGGCACCGCATTGCAAAGCAGCGGCCGTCGCCGCTTTCTGAAAGGGTCCGGCGCTGCCGCCGGCAGCCTGATGGTGGGCTTCCACATTCCCTTGCTGGCGCAAACTTCGGCCGCGGGCGGCACCCCGGAAATCAATGCCTGGGTGGTGGTCAAGCCGGACGACACCATCGTCGTGCGCGTGGCCCGTTCCGAAATGGGGCAGGGTACCTTGACCGGCCTGGCGCAATTGGTGGCCGAAGAGCTGGAAGCCAACTGGGCCAAGGTCAGCACCGAATATCCGACGCCGGGCCAGAGCCTGGCGCGCAATCGGATCTGGGGCGACTTCTCGACCGGCGGCAGCCGTGGCATACGGCAGTCGAACGAGTATGTGCGCAAGGGCGGCGCGGCCGCCCGCATGATGCTGCTGCAGGCCGCCGCCGATGAATGGAAAGTGCCGGTGTCCGAATGCCGCGCGGCCAACAGCATCATCACCCATGTGCCCAGCGGGCGCAGCAGCAGCTACGGCAAGCTGGCCGTGGCCGCGTCCAAGCTGACGCCGCCGGCCGCGGCCGACATCAAGCTGAAAGACCCCAAGGACTGGAAGCTGGCCGGCAAGCGCCTGGCGCGCCTGGACACGGTGGCCAAGACCAATGGCTCGCAAATCTATGGCGCCGACCTGAAGATGCCCGGCATGCTGAACGCCGCCATCAAGGATTGCCCGGTGTTCGGCGGCAAGCTCAAGAGCTATAACGCGGCAGCCATTGCCAAGCGGCCCGGCGTGAAGAAAGTGGTGAAGGTCGGCGACAGCGCGGTGGCGGTGGTGGCCGACACCTGGTGGCATGCCAAGACCGCGCTCGACGCCTTGCCGATCGAATGGGACAAGGGCCCCAACGCCGATCTGGATTCGGCCAAGGTCGCGGCCTGGTTGAAGGAAGGCCTGGATGCGCCCGAGGCGGTGGTCGGCAACAAGGCCGGCGATGTGAAGCAGGCTCTGGCCGGCGCCGCCCGCAAGATCGAGGCGGTGTACAGCTATCCGCATCAGAACCACGCCTGCATGGAGCCGATGAACGCCGTGGCGCGTTGGACCTCTGATCGCTGCGAAGTCTGGACCCCGACCCAGAACGGCGAAGCGGCGCTGGCCGCGACCTCGGAAGCGGCCGGTCTGCCGCAGAACAAGTGCGAGGTGTACAAGATCAACCTCGGCGGCGGCTTCGGCCGGCGCGGCGCGGTGCATGACTGGGTGCGCCAGGTGGTGGCAATCGCCAAGGAAATGCCGGGCACGCCGGTCAAGCTCTTGTGGACGCGCGAGGAAGACATGCTGCATGGCCGCTTCCATCCGGTCACCCAGTGCAAGATGGTGGCTGGCCTGGACGACAAGGGCGAACTCACTTCGCTGGCCATGCGTATTTCCGGGCAATCGATCGTGGCCGCGATCCTGCCGCAGAACATGCAGAACGGCAAAGACCCGGTGGTGTTCCAGGGCTTGAATCCACCCGGACCGGAAGCCTCGATCGGTTACACCATCCCCAATGTGTTGATCGACCATGCCATGCGCAATCCGCCGGTGCCGCCCGGCTTCTGGCGCGGGGTGAACCTGAACCAGAACACGATCTACCTGGAAAGCTTCATCGACGAGATCGCGCACGCCACCAGGCAGGACCCGCTGGCCTTGCGGCGCAAGCTGATGGCCAACAGTCCCAAGCATCTGGCGGTGCTCAATGCCGTTGCCGAAAAAGCCGGCTGGGACAAGCCCGCACCGAAAGGCGTGTATCGCGGCCTGGCCCAGACCATGGGCTTTGGCAGTTATGTGGCGGCCTGCGCCGAGGTTTCGGTGAGCGATGACGGTGTGCTCAAGATTCATCGCATTGTCGCTGCCACCGATCCCGGCCATGCGGTCAATCCGCAGCAGATCGAAGCCCAGGTCGAAGGCTCGTTTGTGTATGGCCTGTCGGCGGCGCTGTACGGCGAATGCACGCTCAAGAACGGCCAGATGGAGCAGACCAACTTCGACAGCTATCGTCCCCTGCGCATGGACGAGATGCCGAAGGTGGAAACCACCGTCATGCCTTCCGGCGGTTTCTGGGGCGGGGTGGGCGAGCCCACCATCGCGGTGGCCGCGCCGGCGGTGTTGAACGCCATCTTCGCCGCCACCGGCAAACGCATCCGCGATTTGCCGCTGAAGAACCACAGCCTGAAAAAGGCTTGAGCGGGGGCGGGGACGGGATGCTCATGTGCTTGAGCATGTGCACGAGCATGTGGCGCCTGTCCCCGCGTTGGCTTGCGAGTGGGTGCCTGGGCTTGTGCTTGTGGCTGGCGTTGCCGGCACAGGCGCAAGTCCAGCCACCAGTCCAGCCACAAGGTCAGTCGAAAGCGCAATCGAAAGAAGCGATGGCGCCGGCGATGGTGCAGATAGTGGGCGATGGCATCCCGCGCCCGCTGACGGCGCAAGCCGGCGATCCGGCGCGCGGTCGCGCGATTGTCACCAATCGCAGTGTCGGGCTCTGCCTCCTGTGCCACAGCGGACCATTTGCGGAACAGCGCTTCCAGGGCAATCTGGCGCCCAACCTGGCCGTGGTCAGCGCGCGCCTGTCGCCTGCCCAATTGCGATTGCGCCTGGTGGACAGCAGCCGCGTGAACCCGGACAGCATCATGCCGGCCTACTACCGCGTCGAGGGTTTCAACCGGGTGGCGGCGCAGGCACAGGGCAAGACCATTTTGTCGGCGCAGCAGATTGAAGACGTGGTGGCCTTCCTGGCCAGCCTGCGGGAATGAAAAGATGCTCAATCCAGAACAGATGAAGACCATTGCCCTGCGCCGCCGGCAAGTGCTGAAGGCCGGCGCCGCCTTGCCGCTGATGCTGGCGCTGCGCCCGGCACTGGCCACGCCCGAAAGCATGAAGGCGGTGCTTGCCCAATGGAGCGGCGGCGCACAGATCAAGCCCGGTCGGGTGCGGCTGGACGTGGCCAAGCTGGTGGACAACGGCAATGCCGTGCCGGTGACGGTGAGCGTCGAGAGCCCAATGAGCGCGGCCGATCACGTGGTGGCGATCGCCATCTTCAACGAACGCAATCCCTTGCCGGATGTGGCGCGCTTCACGCTTGGGCCCCGCGCCGGCCGCGCGCAGGTGGCCACCCGCATGCGCATGGCGACCTCGCAAACCCTGCTGGCGGTGGCGAAGATGTCGGATGGTTCTTACTGGTCGCATTCGGTGGATGTGATCGTCACCCTGGCCGCCTGCATAGAGGGGGATTGATGGCCCGCACCCTGATCACCATGCCCAGGAGCGCGCATCGCGGCGACGTGATCGAAATTCGCGCCCTGATCGCGCACATGATGGAAACCGGCTTTCGCAGCGGATCGGACGGCAAGCTGGTGCCGCGCGACATCATTCGCCGCTTCAGCTGCCGCTACAACGGCGAAGTGATTTTTACGGCCGAGCTGTTTCCTTCGATCGCCGCCAACCCCTATCTCGCCTTTTACACCGTGGCCACCGAATCGGGCCAGCTGGAATTTTCCTGGGAAGGCGACAAGGGTTTCGCGCAGAGCGAAAAAGTGCAGTTGACGGTCACCTGAGCGTGCGTCGCCAAGCCATGCGCCGCCTGTCCTTGCGCCCGCTGTCCTCGTGCCTGCTGTCGCTGTGCCTGCTGGGTCTTGCCGGGCGGGCCGATGCGCAACTGCGTGATGCGCAAGTGAGTGATACCCAGGTGCGTGTTGCCCAGGTGCGTGACGCAAAATTGCGTGATGCACGGCCCCGCGATGCGCGCCTTCCGGGCTCCGCCTTCATGGGCGCCGATACGCTGGCCATGCAACGCGACGACAGCCAGAATCCCGGCATGCTGTGGGTGAAGGGTGGCGAAGCCTTGTGGTCGCAAGCCCCCGCCAGCAGCGGCAAAAGCTGCGCCGCTTGCCATGGCGAGGCCGCCAACAGCATGAAGGGCGTGGCCGCGCGCTATCCCGCCTTCGATGCCGCTTCCGGCTTGCCGGTGAATCTTCAACAGCGCATCAATCTATGCCGCGAAAAGCAGCAGAAAGCCGCGCCCTGGAAGCTGGAAAGTGAAGACCTGCTCTCGCTGGAAGCCTATATCGCCCTGCAGTCGCGCGGCCTGCCCGCGGCGCCGCCGCAGGATGCGCGGCTGGACCCGTTTGCCGAGCGCGGCCGGGCCCGCTACTTCCAGCGCCTGGGCCAGCTCAATCTCTCCTGCGCCCAATGCCATGACGCGCGCGCCGGACTGCACCTGGGCAGCGCCGTGATTCCGCAGGCGCATCCGGGCGGCTATCCGGTCTATCGGCTGGAATGGCAAGCCATGGGTTCGCTGCAGCGGCGCTTGCGCAATTGCCTCTCGGGCGTGCGCGCCGCCGCCTGGCCGCTGGGCGCCACCGAACTGGTCGAGCTTGAACTCTATCTGTCCCGACGCGGCGCCGGCATGGAGATGGAGGCGCCAGGCGTGCGGCCTTGAGGCCGCGCCGATATGTTGCTCTTTTGTTTGAACACCTTGAAACGAGAATTATTCTCGTTTATATTTAGCCGGGCCGCAGCACGCACGCCAGCCCGCAGATCGCATGAATGTTCCCGATCGAGTGAGCAAGCCAGCCATCGCCTGCTCCCCCGCTCACAATTGGAACAAACATGAAAAGAAAGCCATTGCCCTGGCTGGTCGCGCTTGCACTGCCCTGCATTGCCCAGACCGCCGCTGCACAAACCGTGCTGCCCACCGTCAACGTGCAACAGTCGCGTGACGCCGATGAGGGCTACAACCCTTCTTCTTCCACCACCGCCGCCAAGATCAAGGCCCCGCTGCGCGATATTCCGCAGACGGTCAACGTGGTTCCCGAGCAGGTGCTGAAGGACCAGGGCGCGACCTCCATGGAAGCGGTGCTGCGCAATGTGCCCGGCATTGGCCTGGGCACCGGCGACGGGCAGCGCGACCAGGTCACCATCCGCGGCTTCTCCGCCATCGGCGACCAGTTCGTCGACGGCCTGCGCGATGACGCCTTGTATTTCCGCGACCTGTCCAATGTCGAGCGGGTGGAAGTGTTGAAGGGTCCGGCCTCGGTCCTGTATGGACGCGGCTCTTCCGGCGGCCTGATCAATCGCATCACCAAGAAGCCGGGCGTGGACAAGACCGAAGTCACGGGCACGGTCGGCAGCTGGAACCAGAAGCGCGGCGAATTCGATATCGGCCGCAATCTGGGCGGCGATCTGGATGCGTCCTTCCGCATCACCGGCGCGCTGGAGCGTTCCGGCAGTTATCGCGACCAGCAATTCCTGGACCGCGAAGCGCTGGCTCCCTCGCTGCGCTTGAAACTGTCGTCGCAGACCACCTTGCTGCTGCAGGCCGACCATCTGCGCGACAAGCGCGTTACCGACTTCGGCATTCCGGCCCTGAACGGCCGGCCGGTGGCGGTGCCGCCCAGCACCTACTACGGCGCGGCCAATGCCGGCGACGTCGATACCTCGCAATCGGTGGTGAATTCGGTCGGCTTCACGCTCGATCACAAATTCGATGACAGCCTGTCTTTCCACAACGCCTTCCGCTACTACCAATATTCGCTGACCCGCAACAACACCCTGGTCAGCACGGTCAACGCGGCGGCGCAGACCGCCACGCTCAGCCACAGCAATGTGCTGCGCAATGAAGACGGCTGGTTCAACCAGGCCGAATTCACCCAGAAGCTGGACTTGGGCGGCATGAAGCACCAGTTCCTGTACGGCGTGGAATTGGGCCAGCAGAACAAGGACCAGTTCTTCGCCAGCCAGGCGGTGCCCGGCTCGATCAGCTTGTTCAATCCGGTCTTGCCGGTTGTGCCTCTTGCCGTCAGCGTTCCGCCCGGCACGGTCAGCACCAACAATACCGGCATCATGACCACCAGCAGCGCCTATGTGCAGGATCTGGTGGCGCTGTCCAAAACATGGAAAGCGCTGGCCGGCCTGCGCTTTGACCGCTTCGAGCAGGAACTGCGCAACAACATCGGGCCCAATGCTGCGCGCACGGACAATAAATGGAGCCCGCGCGCCGGCTTGGTCTGGCAGCCCAGCCTGGCCCAGAGCTATTACGCCTCGGTCAGCAAATCTTTCCAGCCCTCCAGCGAAATCTTCCCGCTGGTCGCCAACGGTGCCAGCGCCAACTCCCAATTTGCGCCGGAAGAAACCACCAACTATGAACTGGGCACCAAGCTGGACTTCTTCAACGGCAATGCCAGCCTGAACGCCTCGGTGTTCAACCTGCAGCGCACCAACATCAAGTTCACCGATCCCGTGAGCGGCTTGCTGGTGCCGGTCGGGACCCAACGCACCAACGGCTTCGAGATCAGCTTCACGGGCGAACTGCCGGGCCGCTGGAATATCTGGTCCGGCTACTCCTTCCTGGACAGCCAGGTCACTTCCTCGCCGAACGCGGCGCTGCAGGGCAAGGACGCCACCCTCACGCCACGCAACAGCGCATCGGTATGGCTGACCAAGCCGCTGGGCTCGGGTTGGCGTGCCGGCGCCGGCGCCAGCTATGTGGGTGACCGCTGGGCCGATCCGGCCAATACCGTGGTCCTGCCGGCCTACGTGAAATTCGATGCCATGGTGGGCTATCGCCTGGCCAAGCTGGATCTCCAGCTCAATCTCAACAACCTGTTGAACAAGGGCTATATCGTGTCCGGCCACGGCACCAACCCCAACCTCAACCTGCCCGGCGCGCCGCGCAATGCGCAACTGACCGCGCGCTACAACTTCTAGTCTTCGAAGACCTTCGCTTGAAATGAAAAGCCCGCTCGTGCAAACGGTTCCGACCAGCGTCCATCCTCCCGTGGCGAACGCCCGGGTTGGCGGCCGGCGCCGCAGCAAGCGGGCGATTTTCCTGACCTGGCTGCGCAAGATCCACCTTTACGTCGGACTGTGGGGCGCGGTGCTGGGCCTCTTGTTCGGCATCACCGGCATCATCATGAATCACCGCGCGGTGCTCAAGATTCCGGTGCAGCAGACCGCGCAAAAGACGGTGCAGCTCAGTCTGCCGGATGGGCCGGGCCTGGACAGCCCGGAGCGCATCGCCGACTGGCTCAAGCAGGAATTGCATTTCGAGTCGGCCCAAGCGGTGCTGATCCGGCGCGCACCGGCACATGAAGTGGTGTGGGATGGCCGGCCGGTGGCGCAGCCGGAGAAATGGATGATCGGCCTGAACAGCCCCGGGCGTGGAGTGCAGGCCGAATACTTCGTCGGCAATCGCAACATCCGGGTCGAACTGATCGACGCCACGCCGATCGGCACCCTGGCCCGGCTGCACAAGTCGGTGGGCGTGAGCGCCTTCTGGGTCCTGCTGGCCGACACCATCGCCGGCAGCCTGATCCTGCTTTGCCTGACCGGTCTGCTGATGTGGACCCAGTTGCACACGGTGCGCAGCATCGCCGTGCTGACCAGCATCGGCGCCCTGACCGCGGCCACCTGGTACATGTGGGCGCTTTAGCAGGGTGCAGGCCTCCGCTAGACATCTCGTTCGATGCCCTTCACCGCTGCCTGACCCCATAGCGCACATAGCGGACCCCATAACGCACAGCGGCATGGCGCGCATGCCCGCAATATGAAACACTGCCGGCTGGTCCCTCCAACGCAGGCAAGGCATGAACCGCAACCTCTGGCTCCTGGTACTGGCGCAAGGCTTCTTCCTCACCAATAACGTCACCTTCATCGCCATCAACGGCCTGGTCGGCTGGAGCCTGGCGCCGCTGCCATGGATGGCAACCCTGCCGGTCATGGGCTATGTGGTGGGCGGGGCCATGTCCACGGGACTCGTGGCGCGCACCCAGATGCGCTGGGGGCGCAAGATCTCTTTCCAGCTTGGCCTCTTGATCGCCATCCTGTCCTGCCTGCTGTGTGCCTGGGCGGTGGCGCAGAAATCCTTCTGGCTGCTGTTGGCGGGCACCGTCATCGCCGGCTATTACCAGGCCAATGGCCAGCTCTACCGCTTTGCCGCCAGCGAACTGGCGCGGCCGGACTGGAAAGAGAAAGCGGTGTCGTTGGTGCTGGCCGGCGGCATCTTCGGCGCGGTGCTGGGGCCGAACATGGCCAACCACACGCGTGAACTGTTGAGCGTGCCGTATGCCGGCGCCTACCTGTCGCTGGCGCTGGTGGCGCTGGCCGGCATGGCTGCCATCGGCTTCATGCAATTTCCACCGGCGCCGGCGCGCAAGGCGGGCGAGGGCGGCCGGCCGCTGGCGGAAATCGTGCGCCAGCCGGTGTTCATCGTCAGCGCGGCTGCTGCCTCGCTGGGTTATGGCGTGATGAACCTGCTGATGTCGGCCACGCCGATCGCCATGCAGCAATGCGGCCACGCCTTTTCCTCCACCGCCTTCGTGCTGGAGTGGCATGTGATCGGCATGTTCGCGCCGGGCTTTTTCACCGGGCACCTGATTCGCCGCCTGGGCGTGATGCCGGTGCTGTGGGCCGGCGTGGCGCTCAACCTGGCCTGCATTGCCCTGGCCCTGAGCGGCATCGACCTGATGCATTTCACGGCTTCGCTGTTCCTGCTGGGCGTGGGCTGGAATTTCCTGTTCACCGCCGGCACCGCGCTGGCCCTGCAATCCTATCGCCCGGAAGAAAAGGACAAGGCCCAGGCCGCCATCAACTTCTGCGTGTTCGCGGTGATGGCCTTGTCTTCCTTCTCCGCCGGCGCGCTGGTCACCACCCGCGGCTGGCCGCTGCTCAATATGGGATCGCTGCTGCCGCTGGCGCTGGTGGCGGGTTTGCTCTTGTGGTATCGGGGCAGGCAGCTCAGTCCCGGCAGCTTGACCAGCCCGGGCTGAGGAAATATCAGTCGAACGGGACAGCCCTTCCCGCTACCGAGCCGGCCCGCGCCATGCGTCGCATCAAGCATGCCAGGCTGAACTCACATGCAGGACAGCAGTCTTTATTCCAGTACATCTGGATAGCGAGGCCAATGTGAAAGTCCTGTTGTGGATCATCGGCATCATCTTCCTGATCGGCCTGTTGGTTGTATCAGGCGTCTTGAAGCTTGTGTTCTAAACGGCGGGCCTCCGGGTCCGCCGTTTTTTTTTTATCGGGTGCCAGCTATGAGCTAGCACTGCGCCGATACCTGCCCCGATTCTTGCTTTACACCATCTCCAGCAAAAAATAGTCGTTGCCGACCGGGAGCGTCCACGTCGCCTTGCTGTCCATCCCGGAAGGCGATGGCGAGCGGATTGCTTCCCTTGATTTTGCTCAAGCGCGCACTAAGCTCAGCACACTGTCCATTGGGTAAGATGCGCTGCCGACAGAGATGAAAGATTCCATGCGAAACAGGCTTGCCGCGCGCTTGGCCACGCGCGAATGGTGGCGCGGGGCGCTGATTTACCAGGTCTATCCGCGCAGCTTCCAGGACAGCAACGGCGACGGCATCGGGGATTTGCCGGGCCTGAGCGCTCGCCTCGACTACATCGCCGCGCTGGGAGTGGACGCGATCTGGATCTCGCCCTTCTTCCGCTCGCCGATGAAAGACTTCGGCTACGACGTGTCGGACTATCGCGACGTCGCCCCCATCTTCGGCACCCTGCAGGACTTCGAACAGCTCATCGCGCGCGCCCATGAACTGGGCTTGCGCATCTTCATCGACCAGGTGATTTCGCATACCTCGGACCAGCATCCCTGGTTCGTGGAAAGCCGCCACAGCCGCGACAACCTGCGCCACGACTGGTATGTCTGGGCCAATCCCAAGCCGGATGGCAGCCCGCCCAACAATTGGCATTCCGTGTTCGGCGGTCCGGCCTGGCAGTGGGATGCGCGGCGGCGCCAGTACTACCTGCACAATTTCCTGCCCTCGCAGCCGGACCTCAACTTCCACAATCCCCAGGTGCGTGCACAAATCCTGTCCGATGTGCGCTTCTGGTGCGAACGCGGCGTGGATGGCTTTCGCTTTGACGCCTGCAATTTCCATTTCCACGATCCGCAGCTGCGCGACAACCCGCCGGCCGCCGCCAACGCCAAGGTGGCCAGCGTGCGGGCCGACAACCCCTATGCCATGCAGCGCCACCTGCACGACAAGAACCAGCCGGAGAACCTGCCCTTCCTGCAGGAACTGCGCAAGGTGCTGGACCACTACGGCGCGGTCAGCCTGGGCGAAGTGGGCGACGAGGACGCGCTGTCCCTGATGGCGCAATACACGGGCGACGGCGACAAGCTGCACATGGCCTACAGCTTCAACCTGCTCACGCCCACTTTCAGCGCCGCCCATATCCGCGCCGAAGTGCAGGAGCTGGAAAAGCGCATCGCCGACAACGGCGGCTGGGGCTGCTGGTCCCTGTCCAACCACGACGTGGCGCGGGTGCTTTCACGCTGGGGCGGCGCCGGGGCCGACCGCCAACTGGCCAAGCTGCTGCTGGCCATGGTCTGCAGCCTGCGCGGCAGCGCCTGCCTGTACCAGGGCGAAGAACTGGGCCTGACCGAAGCCGAGATCGCCTTCGAGGATTTGCAAGACCCCTACGGCATCAATTTCTGGCCCGAATTCAAGGGCCGCGACGGCTGCCGCACGCCCATGCCCTGGGACGACCAGGAGCCCAATGCCGGCTTCTCGCCGCACAAGCCCTGGTTGCCGCTGGCGTCGGACCATCTGCCGCGGGCAGTGGCGCGCCAGGAGCAGGATGAGCAATCGGTGCTGAATTTCTTTCGCAACTTCACCCTCTGGCGGCGCGGCATGCCGGTGCTCAGTCGCGGCAGCATCCGCTTCCTGGACGCGCCCGAGCCGGTGCTGATGTTCCTGCGCGAACTGGACGGCCTGCGCCTCTTGTGCGCCTTCAACCTGGGCAAGAGCATGCAAGAAGTGCCCCTGCCGTTCGAAGTGACGCCCAGCGCCGGACACGGCTTGCAGGGCGTCACCCGGCGCGGCAACAAGCTGCTGCTTTCGCCCTGGGACGGTTTTTACGGCCAGGTGATCGCGTGAGCCAACTCGACCCGGGCGCGATCCAGGCCCTGATGCGCGGCCAGCATGGCGATCCCTATGCCGTGCTGGGCATGCACTTGATCGACGAAGAATTGCGGGTGCGCGCGCTCCTGCCCGAAGCCGTCAAGGTTGAATTGCTCGACGCTGCCAGCGATGCCGGCGGCGATGCCTGCCTGGTCGAACTGTTGCGCCATGAGGGCAGCGATCTGTTCGAAGCCGTGGTACCGGGCCGGCACCAGCCTTTCCCGTATCGCCTGCGGGTGGACTGGGGCACGCACCAGCAGGTGTTGGAAGACGCCTATCGCTTCGGCCCGCAGTTGCGCGAAATGGATATCTGGCTGTTTGCCCAGGGCCAGCACCAGCGCCCCTATGAATTCCTGGGCGCGCATCCGGTGCAGGTGCATGAGGTGTGGGGCGTGCGTTTTGCGGTTTGGGCGCCCAATGCCGAGCGGGTCTCGGTGGTGGGCAGCTTCAACAATTGGGATGGACGGCGCCACATGCTGCGCCTGCGTCCCGAATGCGGCATCTGGGAAGGCTTCGTGCCGCATGCCGGCCAGGGCGATCTGTACAAATTCGAGATTCGCACGCGCGAGGGCGATTTGCTGCGCAAGTCCGATCCCTATGCCTTTCGTGCCGAGTTGCGGCCGCAAACCGCGTCCATCGTGCAGCGCATGCCGGCCTGGGTGGCGCCCAGCAATGAACGCCGGCGCGCCAATGCCCACGATGCGCCGATCTCGATCTACGAAGTGCATGCCGGCTCCTGGCGCCGCCATCAGGATGGGAGCTGGCTGAGTTATGAAGAGCTGGCCCGGCAGCTGGTGGACTATGCGCGCGACCTGGGCTTCACCCATATCGAGCTGCTGCCGCTGCACGAGCATCCCTTTGACGGTTCCTGGGGTTACCAGCCCACGGGCCTGTATGCGCCGACTTCACGCTTCGGCACGCCGGAACAGTTTGCCCAGCTGGTGGCGCGTGCGCATGAAGCCGGACTGGGCGTGCTGATCGACTGGGTGCCCGGCCACTTTCCGGATGACCCGCATGGCCTGGCGCGCTTCGATGGAAGCCATCTGTACGAGCATGCCGATCCGCGCGAAGGTTTTCACCAGGACTGGAACACCCTGATCTACAACTTCGGCCGCAACGAAGTGCGCAATTTCCTGGTGGGGAATGCCTTCTGGTGGATAGAGCGCTATGGCGTGGACGGCTTGCGGGTGGATGCGGTGGCCTCCATGCTGTATCGCGACTACAGCCGCAAGGAGGGCGAATGGCTGCCCAACCAGTATGGCGGACGCGAGAACCTGGAAGCGATGGCCTTCCTGCGCCAGGCCAATGAACTGATTTCCCGCGAGCGCGTCGAAGCGGTCACCATGGCCGAGGAATCGACCAGCTTTCCCGGCGTCTCGCATGCGGTGCAGGACGGCGGCCTGGGCTTCGGCTACAAGTGGAACATGGGCTGGATGAACGACACCCTGCGCTACATGCAGAAGGATCCGGTGCATCGCCGCTACCACCACGACTTGCTCACTTTCGGCCTGATGTATGCCTTCAGCGAGAACTTCGTGCTGCCGCTCTCGCATGATGAAGTGGTGCACGGCAAGGGTTCGCTGCTGTCGCGCATGCCGGGCGATGAATGGCAGCGCTTCGCCAACCTGCGCGCCTACTACGGCTTGATGTGGGGCCATCCCGGCAAGAAGCTCTTGTTCATGGGCGGCGAATTCGCCCAGCATGCGGAATGGAATGCCGATGGCAGTCTGGATTGGCATCTGCTGCAACATCCGCTGCATCAAGGCGTGCAGCGCCTGGTGCGCGATCTGAACCAGGTGCTGAAGAGTTTTCCGGCGCTGCACCGCATCGACTTCAATCCGATCGGCTTCGAATGGCTGGTGGCGGACGACCGCGACAATTCCTGCCTGGCCTTTGCCCGCCATGACGGAAAGGGACAAGTGGTGCTGGTGGCCTGCAATTTCACGCCGGTGCCGCGCCACGGCTATCGCATCGGCGTCTCGCAGGCCGGAAGCTGGCGCGAAATCATCAATACCGATCTTTCCGTGTATGGCGGCAGCGGCCTGTCCAACGGCATCCTGCAGACCCAGCCGCAAGCCGCCCACGGCCGCGCGCAATCGCTGGCGCTGACCCTGCCGCCGCTGGCCACGCTGATGCTGGTGCTTGAAGGAGGGCAGGCATGAGGCTGGCCGCCGGCAGCATAGAGCGCCTGGGCGCGCGCTGGGACGGCCTGGGCGTGAACTTCGCGCTGGTGGCGCCCGATGCGCAGGAAGTGGAGTTGTGCCTGTTCGATGAGGCCGGCAAGGAATCCGCCCGCCACGCCATGGCCGGCTGCATCGACGGCGTCTGGCATGGCTACCTGCCGCAAGCCGGTCCCGGCACGGTCTATGGCTACCGGGTGCATGGCGAGTATGCCCCGCAACGCGGTCACCGCTTCAATCCGGGCAAGCTGCTGCTCGACCCCTATGCGCGCGAAATTCTTGGTCGCTATCAGGGCGAAGCCGCCTTCCATGGCGACAGCGCACAAGACACCGCCGACATCGCCCTCAAGGCGCGCGTGATCGCCGACGGCGCCCATGTGCATGACGAAACCGCGCCGCGCATCGCGCTGGCCGACACCGTGCTCTACGAGGCGCACCTCAAGGGCATGAGCATGCGTCACCCGGATGTGCCGCCGGCCTTGCGCGGCAGCTATGCCGGCATGGCGCATCCGGCCGTGCTGGACCATCTGTGCCGGCTGGGCGTGACCAGCGTCAGCCTGTTGCCGGTGCATGCGCGCGCGGACGAGGCGCGGCTGCAAGCCATGGGGCTATCCAATTACTGGGGTTACAACAGCATCGGCTTTTTTGCGCCAGAGGCGCGCTACTGGTCCGGCCGCGCCGGCACCACCCCGCGTACCGAATTCCGCGACATGGTGGACGCCTTCCACGAGCGCGGCCTGGAAGTGATCCTGGATGTGGTCTACAACCACACCGCCGAAACCGATGAAAACGGCCCGACGCTTTCCTTTCGCGGCATCGCCAATGCGCTCTACTACCGGCTCGATGCCGACGACAAATCACGCTATGTGAACTGGGCCGGCTGCGGCAATGTGCTCAATCTGGCCCAGCCGCGCGTGCTGCAGATGGTGATGGATTCGCTGCGCTACTGGGTGCGCAGCATGCGGGTGGATGGTTTCCGCTTCGACCTCGCCACCCTCCTGGCGCGCGGCGAGCAGGACTTCGACGCCCGCGGCGGCTTTCTGGCGGCGGTGCTGCAAGACCCGGTACTGTCACGTGTGAAGCTGATCGCCGAACCCTGGGATATCGGCCCCGGCGGCTATCGGCTGGGTCAATTTCCGCCGGGCTGGCTGGAATGGAACGACCGCTATCGCGACGACATGCGCCGCTTCTGGCTGCGGCGCGAAGCAGGTTTGGGCAGCTTCGCGCGCCGCTTCGCCGCTTCCGACGATGTGTTTGCCCATGACCACCGGCAGCCGCTGGCCTCGGTCAATTATCTGACTTCGCATGACGGTTTCACCCTGCGCGACCTCAGCACCTACGAGCAGAAACACAATGAGGCCAACGGCGAGAACAATCGCGATGGCCACGGCGAGAATTTCTCCACCAACTGCGGCGTGGAAGGCGAAAGCGACGACCCGCAAGTGAATGCGCGCCGCAAGCTGCTTACGCGCGCCATGCTGGCGACGCTGGCTTTTTCGCAGGGCACGCCCATGCTGCTGGCCGGCGACGAAATGGGCCACAGCCAGGGCGGCAACAACAATGCCTATTGCCAGGACAATGAAACCACCTGGCTCGATTGGGCCAGCGCCGACAGCGATCTGATCGACTACGTGCGCCAACTGTTTGCCCTGCGCGCCGAACTGCCGGCCCTGCGTCACGCGCAATGGCATCGCGAGCAGGGCGGCGGCGAACTCGACATCGCCTGGCTCAAGGCCGATGGCGCCGCCATGCAGGCGCAGGACTGGGAACGCGAAGACGCCATGGCGATTGCGCTGTTTTCGCCCCAGGCAGGGGATCTGCAGATCCTGCTCAACCGCGGCCCCGGCCCGCGCCGGTTCCACCTGCCGGCGGGCGACTGGCAGTGCCGGCTCGCCAGCAGCGGCGCCATTGAAAGCGGCAAGCTGTTCCAACATCAAATCGAAGTGGCGGCGGACACGCTGCTGCTCATGACCAAAAGCAGTGCTTGAAGCAGTGGCCGATGCAAAGCGGCCCCCGACCCAGACAAGGATGGAGACATGACCGAACTCAAACTCGACGATACCGACCGACTCGTCCTCGGCCGGCAACTTCCCAAGCGCACGGTGGCCCTGGTGCTGGCCGGCGGGCGCGGTTCGCGCCTGATGGATTTGACCGACCGCCGCGCCAAGCCCGGCGTTTTCTTCGGCGGCAAATTCCGCATCATCGATTTCGTGCTGTCCAACTGCATCAACTCCGGCATCCGCCGCATCGGCGTGGCCACCCAGTACAAGTCGCATTCGCTGTTGCGCCACCTGCAGCGCGGCTGGAACTTCCTGCGCGGCGAAGCCAATGAATTCATCGACCTGTTGCCGGCCCAGCAGCGGGTGAACGAATCCTATTGGTATCGGGGCACGGCGGACGCGGTGTACCAGAACATCGACATCCTGCGCGGCTACAAGCCCGAGTACCTGCTGGTGCTGGCGGGCGATCACATCTACAAGATGGATTACTCGCTGATGCTGCTGGACCATGTGGAAAACAGCCGCGGCTGCACCGTAGGCTGTATTGAAGTGCCGCGCATGGAAGCCACGGCGCTGGGCGTGATGGCGGTCGATGGCGAGCGCAGGATCACCGACTTCCTGGAAAAGCCCAAGGACCCGCCGGCCATGCCGGGCAAGCCCGACGTGGCGCTGGGCAGCATGGGCATCTACGTCTTCAATGCCGAGTATCTCTACCAATTGCTGGAAGAGGACATGGCCGACGACAGCTCCAGCCATGACTTTGGCAAGGACATCATTCCGCGCGTGGTGCGCGAGGGCAATGCGCTGGCCCATCCCCTGAACATGTCGTCGGTGCCGCGCCAGGCCGGGGTGCCGCCCTATTGGCGCGACGTGGGAACGGTGGATGCCTTCTGGTCGGCCAACCTCGACCTCGCCTCCAACATGCCGGAGCTGAACCTGTACGACCGCGAATGGCCGATCTGGACTTACCAGGAACAACTGCCGCCGGCCAAGTTCGTGCCGGATGAAAGCGGCAACCACGGCAAGCTGGCCAACATTCTCATCTCCGGCGGCTGCATCGTGGCCGGTTCCGACATTACCCAGGCGGTGATTTTTTCCAACGTGCGCATCAGCTCGTATTGCCGCATCGTGCAGGCGGTGATCCTGCCGCAGACCACCATCGGCAGCAACTGTCGCCTGCAGCGGGTGGTGATCGATCGCGGCTGCGTGATCCCGGACGGCACCGTAATCGGCGAAGATGCCGAGCAGGATGCCGCGCGCTTCTACCGTACCGACAATGGCGTGGTGCTGGTGACCCAGGCCATGCTGGATCGAATGGCGAGGGCTTGATGCGCGTACTGCACGTCTGCAGCGAAGTCTATCCCCTGCTCAAGACGGGCGGCCTGGCCGACGTCACCGGCGCGCTGCCGGCGGCGCTGGCCGCGCTGGGTTGCGACGTGCGGCTGGTGTTGCCCGGCTTTCCCGCGATACTGGAAGGCTTGGGCGAGATGCGCGAAGTGGTGCGCCTGTCCCACCGTTTCGGCGCCGCCAATGTGCGCCTGCTGCTGGGCCGGCTGCCCAATGGCATTGCCGCCTATGCGATCGAAGCGCCGGATTTGTATCAGCGCGCCGGCAATCCCTATGCCGACGCCTACAACAATGCCTACGCCGACAACGACCGCCGCTTCGCCTTGCTGGGCTGGGTGGCGGCCGACCTGGCGCTCGGTCTCGATCCCGACTGGCAGGCGCGCATCGTGCATGGCCATGACTGGCACGCCGGTCTGGCGCCGGCCTGGCTCAAGGCTTGGGAAAGACGCGAAGGGCGGCGCGCCGCGGCCAGCGTCTTCACCGTGCACAATCTGGCCTACCAGGGCATTTTTTCCGCTGCCAGTTTCGCGCAACTGGGCTTGCCGCCCGATTTCATGCAGATGCACGGCCTCGAATACTACGGCCAGATGTCCTACCTCAAGGCCGGCCTCTACTATGCCGACCGGCTGACCACCGTCAGCCCCACCTACGCGCTGGAAATCCAGACTGCCGAGCAGGGTTGCGGGCTGGATGGCTTGCTGCACACCCGCGCGCGCGAACTGACCGGCATCTTGAATGGCGTGGATTACCAGACCTGGAATCCCGCCGGCGACAGCCTGATTGCCGCCAACTACGACAGCCAGCGGCTGGAGGGCAAGCGTGGCTGCCGGCGCGCCCTGCAACGCGCCTTCGGCTTGCGTGAACAGGACCAGGCGCCGCTGTTTGGCGTGGTCAGCCGCCTGACCGAGCAAAAGGGTTTGCAGTTGTTGTTGAACGCGCTGCCCTGGATGGTGGAACGCGGCGCGCAAGTGGTCTTGCTGGGCAGCGGCGAAGCCTGGATGGAACAAGCCTTTCGCGATGCGGCCTTGCGCTACCCGGGCGCGGTCGCGGTCGAGATTGGCTACGATGAAGCGCGTTCGCATTCCATCATTGCCGGCGCCGATGTCATCGTCGTGCCCTCGCGCTTCGAGCCTTGCGGCCTGACCCAGATGTATGGGCTGGCCTATGGCACGCTGCCGCTGGTGCGGCGCGTGGGCGGCTTGGCCGACACCGTGGTGGACAGCAATGAAGCCGCCTTCGAGCAGCATGCGGGCACCGGCTTTGTGTTTGGCGAATTTACCGATGCCGCCTTCGGCGCGGCGGTGGACCGCGCCCTGCGCATGTGGCAAGACCCCCGCCTGTGGCATGAAACCCAGCGCAACGGCATGCGCGCCCATTTCAGTTGGGACGACGCGGCGGCGCACCTGATGCCGATCTATCGCGAGCTGGACACAGCCTTCGCGCAAGCGGCCGACTGAACCGATACGATTGGAGTGCAGCAAGCGATGAACATCACCGACTTCCATTTCGAGCACTACGCCAACGACGCCGAGGCGCTCAAGAAGTCCATCGCCGACAAGCTGATCTACGCCGTCGGCAAGGACCCGGTCACCGCCAGCCGCAACGACTGGCTGCATGCGGCCGAACTGGCGGTACGCGACCGCCTGGTGGAACGCTGGATGAGAACCACGCGCGCCGCGGTCCAGCAAAACGCCAAGCGGGTGTACTACCTGTCGATGGAATTCCTGATCGGCCGCACCTTCACCAATGCCGCCCTGGCACTGGGCATCTATCCGCAAGTGAAACAGGCGCTGGATGAGCTGGGCGTGGACATCGAAGAGATCGCCAACGAAGAACCGGATGCGGCCCTGGGCAACGGCGGCCTGGGCCGCTTGGCTGCTTGCTTCCTGGATTCGATGGCGACCCTAGGCCTGGCCGGCATGGGCTATGGCATCCGCTATGACTACGGCATGTTCAGGCAGCGCATCATCCACGGCAACCAGGTGGAGACGCCGGACTACTGGCTGACCGGCGGCAATCCCTGGGAATTCCCCCGGCCTGAAGTGCAATACCGGGTGCGCTATGGCGGCCATGTGGAGACGCGCGAGGGCAAGGCGCACTGGGTGGACACCCAGGATGTGCTGGCCATGGCTCATGACAACATCGTCCCCGGTTATGCCACCGAGGCCACCAATACCTTGCGCCTGTGGTCGGCGCGCGCGACGCGGGAAATCAATCTCTCCGCCTTCAACCAGGGCAATTATTTCGGCGCGGTGGAAGAAAAAAACCATTCCGAGAACGTCTCGCGCGTGCTGTATCCGGATGACTCCACGCTGTCCGGGCGTGAATTGCGCTTGCGCCAGGAATATTTCTTTGTCTCCGCCAGCCTGCAGGACATGCTGCATCGGCACTTGCGCCAGCATCCGGATTTTTCCGATCTGGCCGCCAGCATTGCGATTCATTTGAACGATACTCATCCGGTGCTGGCGGTGCCGGAGCTGCTGCGGCTCCTGATCGACGAGCATGGCGTGTCGCGCGAAGAAGCCTGGGCCATGGCGCAACAGATCTTCTCCTACACCAACCACACCCTGATGCACGAGGCGCTGGAGACCTGGCCGGTGGACATGCTGGGCCGGGTGCTGCCGCGCCATCTGCAAATCATCTTCGACATCAATGCCGCGTTCCTGGCCAGCGTGACCGAGCAGTTCGGCTCAGACATCGACCTGATGCGGCGCCTGTCATTGATCGACGAAAGCGGCGAGCGCCGGGTGCGCATGGCTTATCTGGCGGTGGTGGCCAGCCACAAGGTGAATGGCGTCTCCAAGCTGCATTCGGATCTGATGAAGCAATCCATCTTTGCCGACTTCGCGCGCGTGTTCCCGCAACGTTTCACCAACAAGACCAATGGCATCACGCCGCGGCGCTGGCTGGCGCAAGCCAATCCGGCGCTGGCGTCCTTGATCGACGAGCGCATCGGCCGCGACTGGCGGCGCGATCTGAATCAACTGGGCGCACTGAAGGTGCTGGCGGAAGACCCGGAGTTCGTGCGGCGCTTTGGGCAGGCTAAGCAGCACAACAAGGACCGGCTGACGCACTGGGTGCGCGAGAACATGAATCTCGCCATCGACCCGGCTTCGATGTTCGACGTGCAGGTCAAGCGCATCCACGAATACAAGCGGCAGCTGCTCAATGCCTTGCATGTGGTCACGCGCTACAACCGCATCCTGGCCGATCCGGATGGCGAGCATGTGCCGCGCACGGTGATCTTTGCCGGCAAGGCGGCATCGGCCTATTACATGGCCAAGCTGATCATCAAGCTGATCAACGATATCGCCGCCAGGATCAACGACGATCCGCTGGCGGCGGGCAAGTTGAAGGTCTTGTTCATACCGAATTACAGCGTGAGCCTGGCTGAACTGATCATCCCGGCGGCGAATTTATCCGAGCAGATTTCGCTGGCCGGCACCGAAGCTTCCGGCACCGGCAACATGAAGTTCGGCCTGAATGGCGCGCTCACCATGGGCACCCTGGACGGCGCCAATATCGAGATGCTGGAACAGGTAGGCGCCGACAACATCTTCATCTTCGGCAACACCACGCCGCAGGTTCAGGACATTCGCGCCCACGGCTATCAGCCGCGCCTGTTCTATGAATCCGATCCGGAATTGAAGCTGGCCTTGGACCAGATTCGCGACGGCTTCTTTTCGCCCGACGACCGCGGGCGCTTCCAGGCCATCTTCGATGCGCTGGTGAATTATGGTGACCACTACCTGCTGCTGGCGGACTATGCGCGTTATGTGAAGGCGCAGGAGCAGGCGGATGCCTTGTATCGCGATCCCGATTTATGGAACCGGAAGGCTTTGTTGAATGTGGCGGGGATGGGGGTGTTTTCTTCGGATCGGACGATCGCGGATTATGCCAATGAGATTTGGAAGGTGAGGGCGCTGAGTTTTTGAAGCCACTCTCCCCCAGTCCAAGCCTCGCGCCTTGCGTCCGGAATGCGCGCAAAGCTCATCGCTAGCCGAACATCGGACGCCGATATGAATGCGCGTGGGATAGTGCAATTCGATGCCCGCCCAACACCCGCTCTCCTCGAACATTGTTTTTGTTTGTTTTTGATTTCCTAACCCCCGCCCAATTTCGAACGTGCGCTAATCCCTGACGCTGCCGCAGACCGCGGCAAAGTCCCAGATCAGTCAGGAGATTGGATGAGCGCGCTTCTCATTTTCCGCGCCGCGCACGGCCGCCTTTTTACCGCGAAGGCGATCCGGCCATGGCTGCCCTGTTTGCTGCTGCTTGCCACGGCCCTGCACGCGCAGATCATCGCCGACCCCAATGCGCCGGGACGCCAGCGTCCCACCGTGCTGGCCGCGCCCAACGGCCGGCCTCTGGTCAATATCCAGACGCCCAGCGCGGCCGGCGTCTCGCGCAACAACTACATCCAGTTCGACATCGATCCCAACGGCGCCATCCTCAACAACAGCCGCAATGCCACCCAGACCCAGCTGGGCGGCTGGGTCAATGGCAATCCCTGGCTCGCCACCGGCTCGGCGCGCATCATCCTCAACGAAGTGCGCAGCAACGATCCAAGCAAGCTGTTCGGCCCGCTGGAAGTGGCCGGCCAGCGCGCGCAGGTGGTGGTGGCCAATCCTTCGGGCATCACTTGCAATGGCTGCGGCTTCATCAATGCCAGCCGCGTCACCTTGACGACTGGCCAACCCGTGTTCGGCGCCCAGGGCAGCCTGGAATCCTGGC
>JAEVZY010000053.1 GCA_023392035.1 Pseudomonadota bacterium
TTCTGTAAGGGCCTGGGTCCTTCCTAAAACCAAACGGGCAGCGATGGTCAGGGGAGGGCGCGGCGGGGCGGTTTGATAGAATAGCGCCCGCTGCCCAAAGGGCCGGCAAAGCGGAATTATAGGCTGCGCTTGGCACCGGCCTGTTTTTGCCCTTGCCGTCCGGACTTTTGGCGGCCGCTTATTTTACCGTCCCTGCATTCATTCCAATCATGACATCCCCTACCAAGGTTTCCCTGTCCTATCGTGACGCTGGCGTTGACATCGATGCCGGCGATGCGCTGGTCGACGCCATCAAACCCTTTGCCAAGCGCACCATGCGCGAAGGCGTGCTGGGCGGCATCGGAGGCTTTGGCGCGCTGTTTGAGATCAGCAAGAAATACCGCGAGCCGGTGCTGGTTTCCGGCACCGACGGCGTGGGCACCAAGCTCAAGCTGGCTTTTCAGCTGAACCGCCACGACACGGTCGGCATCGACCTGGTGGCCATGAGCGTCAATGACATCCTGGTGCAGGGCGCCGAGCCGCTGTTTTTCCTCGACTACTTTGCCTGCGGCAAGCTGGATGTGCCGGCCGCCACCGATGTCATCAAGGGCATCGCCCAGGGCTGCGAGCAGTCCGGCTGCGCCCTGATCGGCGGCGAAACCGCCGAAATGCCGGGCATGTATCCGGATGGCGAATACGACCTGGCCGGATTTGCCGTCGGTGCGGTGGAAAAATCGCGCATCATCGACGGCAGCAAGATCGTTCCGGGCGATGTGGTGCTGGGCCTGGCTTCTTCCGGCTGCCATTCCAACGGCTATTCGCTGGTGCGCAAGATCATCTCGGTGGCCAAGCCCGACCTGAATGCCGACTTCCACGGCCGGCCGCTGGCCGACGTGCTGATGGCGCCCACCCGCATCTACGTCAAGCCGCTGCTGGCCCTGATGGAAAAGATGGAAGTCAAGGGCATGGCCCACATCACCGGCGGCGGCTTGCTGGAAAACGTGCCGCGCGTGCTGAGGGACAACCTGACGGCCGAACTCTCGCGCGACGCCTGGACCATGCCGCCGCTGTTCACCTGGCTGCAGCAGCAGGGCGGCGTGGCCGAAAGCGAAATGTATCGCACCTTCAACTGCGGGATTGGCATGGAGGTGATCGTTGGCGCGGACCAGGCCGATGCCGCCATGGCGCAACTGGCCGCCGCCGGCGAACAGGTCTGCAAACTGGGTCACATCCGCGCACGCCAGGGCGACGAGCCGCAAACCATCGTCATCTGAGCACAGCATGCAAATCGACCGGCTCGATCATTTCGTCCTGACCGTCCAGGACATAGAGATCAGCATCGCCTTCTACCAGCAGGTGCTGGGCATGCAGCCGGTGACTTTTGCCGGCGGCCGGCGGGCCTTGTCTTTCGGATCGCAGAAGATCAATCTGCATCAGGCCGGTCGCGAATTCGTGCCGCACGCGCGGCAGCCGGTCGCCGGTTCGGCCGACGTCTGTTTCATCACCTCCACGCCGCTGGCCGAGGCACGGGCCCACATCGAAAGCTGCGGCGTGCAGATCATTGAAGGACCGGTGGCCAAGACCGGCGCGCTCGGTCCGATCAGCTCCATCTACTTCAGGGACCCGGACGGGAACCTGATCGAGGTTTCCAACTACGCTTGATACGGCGTACCCGCAGGGCGACGAAACAAGTCATGGCGAAGCCTGTTCCAGTATCCAGGTGTCCTTGGTGCCGCCGCCCTGGGAAGAATTGACCACCAGCGAACCCTCGTTGAGCGCCACCCGGGTCAAGCCGCCCGGTACCATCGATATGCTCTGGCGGGACAGGACGAAGGGCCGCAGGTCGATATGGCGCGGCGCAATCCCGGCGTCGGCAAAGGTGGGGCAGGTGGACAGCGCCAGCGTCGGCTGGGCGATATATGCAGACGGCCGGGCGATGATTTTCTGCCGGAACTCTTCGATCTGGGCCTGGGTCGATGCCGGCCCGACCAGCATGCCGTAGCCGCCCGCGCCATGCACCTCCTTCACCACCAGTTCGGACAGATGGTCCAGCACATGGGCCAGGTCTTCGCGCCGCCGGCATTGCCAGGTCGGGACATTGTTGAGGATGGGCGTCTCGCCGAGATAGAAGCGGATCATGTCCGGCACGAAAGGGTAGATCGACTTGTCATCCGCCACCCCGGTGCCGACCGCATTGGCAAGTGTCACCCTTCCGGCCTGGTAGGCCGCCAGCAGGCCCGGCACACCGAGCGCGGAATCGGCACGGAAAGCCAGCGGATCGAGGAAGTCGTCATCGATGCGGCGGTAGATCACATCCACCCGCTTCGGTCCGCGCGTGGTGCGCATGAAGACCTGCAGGTCGTCGACGAATAAATCCTGGCCTTCGACCAGTTCCACGCCCATCTGTTGCGCCAGGAAGGCGTGCTCGAAGTAGGCCGAGTTGTACATGCCGGGCGTGAGCACCACCACCGTCGGATCGGACACGGCATGGGGCGCCACCGAGCGCAGCTTGTCCAGCAACAGGTCAGGGTAGTGCGCTACCGGCGCCACTTTGTGCCGCACGAACAGCTCGGGAAACAGTCGCATCATCATCTTGCGGTTTTCCAGCATGTAGGACACGCCGGAGGGCACCCGCAGATTGTCTTCCAGCACATAGAACTCGCCGGCGCCGGCGCGCACGATATCGATGCCGGCGACATGGGCGTAAACGTCGCAGGGCACGGCCACGCCCTGCATCTCGGGCCGGTATTGCGCATTGGCGGTGATTTGCGCGGCCGGCACGATGCCTTCGCCCAGGATCGCCCGCTCGTGATAGATGTCGTGGATGAACAGGTTCAGCGCCCGCACCCGCTGGCGCAAGCCGGCTTCCAGCAGATTCCATTCGGCCGCCGGAAAAATGCGGGCAATGATGTCGAACGGGATCAGCCTTTCGGTGCCGGCCTGGCTGCCATAGACGGCGAAGGTGATGCCCACGCGGCGGAAGATCAGGTCGGCTTCGGCCCGCTTGTCGGCCAGCGACAGCGCGGACTGGGCCTGCAGCCAGTCGCAAAAGGCGCGGTAGTGTTCGCGCACCTCGCCGTTGGCGGCCAGCATCTCATTGAAAAAATCGGGCATGTCCAGGGATTCAAGAGCTTCTTGTCGCCTTGATTTTGCTGGAAAGACGGGACTGCGCTTTGCGCAATCACCAAGCGGGTGGGCGTGAGCTTCGCTTCAGGAACGCAGCATGTCCACCATGGCCTGGCTGGAAGCAGGCGGCGGCTGCGTCAGCAAGCTGACGATGAAGATGGCGGCAAAGCCGACCGGCACGCCAAACACCGCGCTGGCATGAGCGGCGATGCCGAACCATTGGGAAGAAGTCGATCCGCCCAGGGATGGCATGGTGGCCAGCATATAGGCCACGCAGGTGAAGAAGCCAGACAGAATGCCGGCCACCGCGCCGGGCGCATTGGCGCGTTTCCAGAATACCGCCAGCACCAGCGCCGGGAACAGGGTCGAGGCGGCCAGTGAAAACGCCGCGCCCACCACCGACAGGATGTCGCCTGGCTTGAGCGACGCGGCATAGGCCGCCACCAGCGCCACCACCAGCAGCAACAGCTTGGACACCGTGACCCGTTTCTGGGTCGATGCGCCGGGGTCCATGGTCTTGTAATACGTATCGTGCGAAAGCGCGTTGGATATCGCCAGCAGCAGGCCGTCGGCGGTGGACAGCGCCGCCGCCAGGCCGCCGGCGGCCACCAGTCCGGAAATGATGTAGGGCAGCCCGGCGATTTCCGGCGTGGCCAGCACCACCATGTCGGCATCCATCGAGATTTCGGCCAACTGCACGATGCCGTCGCGATTGATGTCATGGATTGCCACCAGCGGATGGCTCTTGTCGATATTGGCCCAATAGCTGACCCAGCTTGGCAGGCGCGCGAATTCAGTGCCCACCAGCGAACTGAGCACGTCGAATTTCACCAGGGCCGCCAGCGCCGGGATCGCGGTGTAGACCAGCATGATGAAGAACAGGGTCCAGAACACCGAGCGCCGGGTTTCGGCCACCGAAGGCGTGGTGTAGTAGCGCACCAGGATGTGCGGCAGGGCGGCAGTGCCCATCATCAGCGACAGCACCAGCGCCAGGAAGTTGTTGCGCTTGATGTCGGACGCTTGCCGATCGGCGGCGGCAAAGGGCTCGGCCAGCGGCAGCGGCGCGGCGGCGCGCGCCAGTGCCGCCTTGCGCGCCTCGCTCCATTGGCGGGCGGCTTCCTCGGCATCCTTGGGATAGGCGGCGGCCTCGCGCGCGGCAGCCTTGATATCGAGCAGCGAGGCGTTGGACGACTTCAATTCCTGCACCCGCTCCTGGGCCTGCAACCGTCCCTCTTCCCAGGAGGCGGGCAGGCGCAGGATCATTTCCTCGTATTCCTCGGCCTTGCGCTGGAACACCACCCGAACCTGTTTTTCGCGCGGGTCGCGCACCAGTTCCTGCTCTTTGGCGGCCAGCTTTTCCATGGTCGCGCCATAGGCCAGTTGCGGCACCGGCACGCCGGTATGCTTGGCCGAGAGCCAGACCACCGGAATCAGATAGGCGATCAGGATGATGATGTACTGCGCAATCTGGGTCCAGGTGATGGCGCGCATGCCACCCAGGAAGGAGCACACCAGGATGCTGGCCAGGCCCAGGAAAATGCCGACTGAAAAATCGATGCCGGTAAAGCGCGAGGTGATCAGGCCCACGCCATAGATTTGCGCCACCACGTAGGTGAAGGAAATGGCGATGGTGGCCATGGCGGCGATGATGCGCACCAATTGGCTGCCGCGCTGGCCGGCATAGCGCTCGCCGAGGAAATCGGCCACCGTGTATTGCCCGAATCGGCGCAGGTAGGGCGCAATCAGGAGCGCCACCAGGCAGTAGCCGCCGGTCCAGCCCAGGATGTAGGCCAGGCCGTCGAAGCCTTGCAGGTACAGTCCGCCGGCCAGGCTGATGAAGGTGGCGGCCGACATCCAGTCGGCGGCGGTGGCCATGCCGTTGAACAGCGCCGGCACGCGGCGGCCGGCGACGTAGTATTCGGTCACGTCCGAAGTGCGCGAGATCACCCCGATGCCGGCATACATGACGATGGTCGAGAACAGGAAGAGATAGCCGATCCAGATGCGCGGAAAGCCTTCCTGTTCCAGGATCGCCAGGGCCACCAGCAAGAGCAGGAAGCCGGCGGTGAACCACAGGTAGTAGCGCGTCAGGCGCCGGCTGAAGTTTTGCTTTTCACTCGCCATGTTCGGCCTGTCTGGCGGCGGCTTCCAGTTTGGACGAACTCCAGGCGTACAGGCCGACCAGCACCAGGAAGCCGAGAATCACGCCTTGCGCCGCCAGATAGAAGGACAGCGGCCAGCCAAAGAAATTGATGCGGGCCAGTTCGCGTGCGAACCAGATCGGCAGCGCCGTGATCAGCAGCCAGCACAGCAAGAGGCGCAAGGTGAGGCGACGCAGCCGGGGCCAGAATTCGGGTGCGGGTGTGCGCATGGGGTGGCGTCTCACCGTGTACGGAAGGAGACCCGGAACAGGCTGCCGGGGAGCTTCGGATCATGGCTGCGCGGATTGCTGAACACATCCACTTCAGCCTGGTGTTGCTGGGCGATCTCGCGCACGATGGACAAGCCCAGGCCGCTGCCTTCGGCGCTGTGGCTCTGGTCGAGGATGCGGTAGAAGCGTTCGAACACGTGCGCGCGTTCCGCGGCCGGAATCCCGGGGCCGGTGTCTTCCACTTCCAGGCAGACGCGCTCGAGATTGTCGTCGATGCGCACGCGCACGGTGACGCTGCCGTGGGCCGGGGTGTAGCGCAGCGCGTTGTCCACCAGATTGTTGAGCAGCTCGCGCAGCATGGTCGGATTGGCGCGGATGACCACCGCATGGCCGGGCTCTTCAAAGCCCAGGTCGATCAAGCGGGCAAAGGCCGCTTGCACCCATTCCTGCACCGCGTCCTTCGCCAGCGCCACCAGGTTGACGTTGGCCAGGGGCGCGGCCTGCGGCGTCTGGTTTTCCGCGCGCGCCAGGGCCAGCAACTGGTTCACCAGGCGGGTGGCGCTTTCCGAGCTCTTGGATAGCTGCTCCAGCGAGCGATGGATTTCCTGGGCGCTGGTCTGGCGCAGCGCCAGTTCCGACTGCATGCGCATGCCGGCCAGCGGCGTTTTCATCTGGTGCGCCGCATCGGCAATGAAACGCTTTTGCATTTGGATGTTTTGCGACAGGCGGTCCAGCAATTCATTGAGCGAGCCGACCAGCGGCGCAATCTCTTCCGGTACCTGGCCCTGCTCGATGGGTGAAAGGTCATCTGCGCGCCTGGCGCGGATGCGCATCTGCAGCTCGGCCAGGGGCGAGAGGCCGCGCGAGAGCGCAAACCACACCAGCGCCAGCGCGATCGGCAGGATCAGGAACTCGGGCAGGATCACGCCCTTGATGATCTGGTTGGCCAGGTTCACCCGCTTGTCCAGCGTCTCGCCGACCTGCACCAGTACCATGCGCGAGTTGGCCGGGGCGCCGGCGGCGGGATGACGCCGGTTCAGATCGATCCAGGTCCAGGCCACGCGCACATCGACATTGCGCAGGGTCTCGTTGCGCAACTGGACCGCCCACGGCTGGCGGCTTTCGTCTTCGGCCGGCGGCGGCAAGTCGCGATCGCCATCCAGCAGCTCGCCGCCCGGCCCCAGGATCTGGAACCAGACATTGTCCACATCGTCGGCGCGCAACATGTCGCGGGTGGAGCGCGGCAGCGGCGCCACGATCTGGCCATCGACTTCCTTCACCTGCTGCGCCAGCACGGTGACGCGATCGTCCAGCGCGCGGTCGAAGGGCGTGTTGGCGATCGATTTGGCGATCAGGAAAGTGATGGCGATACTGATCGGCCACAGCAGCAGCAGCGGCACCAGCATCCAGTCGAGGATTTCGCCGAACAGCGAGCGTTGCAGTTTTTCGCCGGGTTCGGCCGGCGTGCCGGCGCCGCCTTCCGGCGCCGACCTGGCATGAGGCGCGCGCAGCATGCCTAGGTTGAAGCGGCCGGCGGCTGGGCAGGCGAGGCGGACGAGGCAGGCGGCTCGACGAACTTCTCCATGCAATAGCCCAGGCCGCGCACGGTGGCGATGCGCACTCCGCCCACTTCTATCTTCTTGCGCAGGCGGTGCACATAGACTTCGATGGCATTGTTGCTGACTTCTTCGCCCCATTCGCAAAGATGGTCCACCAACTGTTCTTTTGAGACCAGGCGGCCGGTGCGCTGCAGCAGCACTTCCAGCAAGCCCAGCTCACGCGCAGACAAATCCAGCATCTGGTCATTGATGTAGGCGATGCGGCCGACCTGGTCATAGGACAGCGGGCCATGGCGCATCACGGTCGGGCCGCCGCCCATGCCGCGCCGGGTCAGGGCCCGCACCCGTGCTTCCAGTTCGGACAGCGCAAAAGGCTTGGCCATGTAGTCGTCCGCGCCCAGGTCCAGGCCCTTGACGCGCTGCTCGATGGAATCGTTGGCGGTGAGGATCAGGACCGGCAGCCGCGAATCGCGCGAACGCAGGCGGCGCAGCACTTCCAGTCCATTCATCTTGGGTAGGCCGACGTCCAGGATCAGCAGATCGAAATCCTGGGCGCACAGGGCGAGGTCGGCCTCCTGGCCGTTCTTCACGCAATCAGTTGCATAGCCGGACTGGCGCAGGGAGCGGGTCAGTCCGTCAGCCAGCACGCTGTCATCTTCGGCAAGCAGGATGCGCATGAGAGGCCAGGTTCTTGAGGAGCGGCCAGTCTAGTGCCTTTCCGACAGGGCGGCAAGCGAGCATGCCGGCTGCAAATGGAAGCTTCGCAAGGTACACTGCCCGGCCGGAAAAACACCTGCTTTTCCCCTTGCATAATTCACTGTTTGTTTATACAGTACTGGCTGATCGCCTGCGGGATGACAGTAAATCTCCCTCCCTTACAGCACACGACCACGCACATCAGCACGAAAGAGACCCATGGACGACAAAAAATCCCTGAACGCATCGGAAAAAGGCAAAGCCCTGGCGGCCGCGCTGTCCCAGATCGAAAAGCAATTCGGCAAAGGTTCGGTCATGCGCATGGCCGACGGTGCGGTGGCGGAAGAAGTGCAAGTCGTTTCCACCGGTTCGCTCAGCCTGGACATTGCCTTGGGCGTGGGCGGCTTACCGCGCGGCCGGGTGGTGGAAATCTACGGTCCTGAATCCTCCGGTAAAACCACGCTGACCCTGCAAGCCATCGCCGAGATGCAAAAGCTGGGCGGTACCTGCGCCTTCATCGACGCCGAACACGCGCTGGATACGGTGTATGCACAAAAGCTGGGTGTGAATCTTTCCGACCTGCTGATTTCCCAGCCCGATACCGGCGAACAGGCATTGGAAATTACCGATGCCCTGGTGCGTTCCGGCGCGGTGGACCTGGTGGTGATCGACTCGGTGGCAGCATTGACGCCCAAGGCCGAGATCGAAGGCGACATGGGCGACTCGCTGCCGGGCCTGCAAGCCCGCCTGATGTCGCAAGCCCTGCGCAAGCTGACCGGATCGATCAATCGCACCAATACCCTGGTGATCTTCATCAACCAGATCCGCATGAAGATTGGCGTCATGTTCGGCAACCCCGAAACCACCACCGGTGGCAATGCGCTCAAGTTTTATGCCTCGGTGCGCCTGGACATTCGTCGTACCGGCTCCATCAAGTCGGGCGATGAGGTGATCGGCAATGAGACCAAGGTCAAGGTGGTCAAGAACAAGGTGGCGCCGCCCTTCAAGGAAGCGCATTTCGACATTCTGTACGGAGAAGGCACCTCGCGCGAAGGCGAAATCATCGATCTGGGGGTGGAAGCACGGGTCGTTGAAAAATCCGGCGCCAGCTACAGCTATAACGGCGATCGCATCGGTCAGGGCAAGGACAATTGCCGCAACTTCCTGAAAGAGCACCCCGAGCTGGCCTTTGAAATTGAAAACAAGGTACGCGAATCGCTGGACGTGCCCCTGCTGCCGGCGCCCGCCGGCAGCGAAACCGCCGCCGCCAAGAAAGTGCCGGCGCGCGAAGTGGAGTGATTGCCATGTGGACAGGGGCTGCGGCGGTATTGCAGCCCCTGCTTCACTCATTCACGCCCTCAAATCCGCAATCCCTTCCATGCCCGCGCCCAAGCCCAGCCTGAAAGCGCGGGCATTGCGTTATCTGGCCCAGCGCGAACACAGCCGCCTGGAACTGGCGCGCAAGCTGGCACGCCATGCCAGCGAAGAAGACAATATCGAGCGCCTGCTCGACGAACTGGAAGCGGCCAAATTTCTCTCCAACGAAAGATTCTCGGAAGCGCTGGTGCACCGGCGCGCCGCCCGCTTCGGCAACCAACGCATCCTTTCAGAACTTCAAAGCCATGGCTTGCGCGGGCCCGCCCTCGACCAGCTGAAGGCCAGCCTCAAAACCGATGAAGTGGAACGGGCGCTGGAAATCCTGCGGCGTAAATATGCGGTTCCCGCCAGGGACATGGAAACCCGCGCCAAGCAGATGCGCTTTCTCCTGCAGCGCGGCTTTGGCCAGGAGGCGATTCGCCAGGCCATCAAGCGCTTTGAAGCGGAACAGGTCGCTGATTAAGTCCGCTTGAGTCTCCGCTTGGGTCCCCAATTAAGTCACGCCGGCAATCGCGGCCAGTCCGGGCCTGCCCATCATTAATCCCTCTTGATGGCTATGATCAGGCATCCGTTTTGGATGTTGCAAATTTGCGTTCAAATCGGCTGTCCGCGTCAGTTTTTTAGAGGGAAAACGGCGATTCAGCTCATTTTTCGATAGTCCTGCTGTGCTACACTCGCAAGCTTTGCGGCACTTGTCGTGGCGGCAATCCGGACCCGATCCGGCACCCCGTGCGCCTTGCGTCAAACCAGGTTTCACCGCGCTCTTTCAGCGCCGTCGGTACTATGCCTTTGTCAGCGCCTTCATCAACCGGCCCCAAGCGAGTTCTCAAACACACCCGCGCCATTCAGGTCCAGGCCTTTGCCCGGGACGACGGGCTTTGGGATATCGAAGCCAACATCACCGATACCAAGACCCGACCCACCAAGCTCATGCGCGGCATCCGCGAAGCGGGCCAGCCCATCCATGACCTGTGGCTGCGCATCACCATCGATACCCAGTTCAATATCCTGGAAGCGCAAGCCGTATCGGATGGCGTGCCTTATCCCGGCTCTTGCGATCGGGTCGGAGGGCAATATCAGCGTCTGGTTGGTTTGAACCTGGTGAAAGGTTTTCGCCACGCAGTGCGCGAACGCTTGAGCGGCACGCAAGGCTGCACCCATCTCACCGAATTGACCCAGGTCCTGCCCACCGCCGCCATCCAGGCGTTTGCCGGCGATGTGATCGATACCGTCGAAGGCAAGAATCCAGACGGCAGCGTGCAAATGCCTTTCCAGCTCGGCAAATGCCGCGCTTTGCGTACCGATGGCCCGGTCGTGGCCCAGTTTTATCCGCGTTGGGCGGTAGCCAATGCCGATGATCGGCAAGACGAAGAATCCCCCATCCCTTTTCAATCAGCGTCTATAAGGAAGCTCGCATGAAAATCCATGAGTATCAGGGTAAAGAAATCCTCCGCAAGTACGGGGTGACAGTTCCACGCGGGATTCCCTGCATGTCCGCTGATGATGCCGTCAAGGCAGCCGAACAACTGGGCGGCAAAGTGTGGGTGGTGAAGGCCCAGATCCATGCCGGTGGACGCGGCAAGGGCGGCGGCGTGAAAGTGGCCAAGTCGCTGGATGAGGTGAATACCTATGCCCACCAGATCATGGGCATGCAGCTGGTGACCCACCAGACCGGCCCGCAAGGCCAGAAAGTGCGCCGCCTGCTGATTGAAGAAGGCGCCGACATCAAGAAAGAACTGTACGTCTCCATGGTCACCGACCGCTTGAGCCAGCGCGTTGTGCTGATGGCCTCCAGCGAAGGCGGCATGGATATCGAAGAAGTGGCCGCCAGCCATCCGGAAAAAATCCACAAGGTCGAGATCGATCCGGCTACCGGCCTGACCAACGCGCAGGCGGATGACATCGCCGCCAAGATCGGCGTTCCGGCCGGCTCCATCGAGCAGGCCCGCGTGCTGCTGCAAAACCTGTACAAGGCCTACTGGGAAACCGATGCTTCCCTGGCCGAAATCAATCCGCTCATCCTGACCGGCGACGGCAAGGTGATCGCGCTGGACGCCAAGTTCAACTTCGACTCCAACGCCCTGTTCCGTCATCCCGAGATCGTCGCCTACCGCGATCTGGATGAAGAAGATCCGGCCGAGATCGAAGCTTCCAAATTCGACCTGGCCTACATTTCCCTGGACGGCAATATCGGCTGCCTGGTGAATGGCGCCGGCCTGGCGATGGCTACCATGGACACCATCAAGCTGTTCGGCGGCGAGCCGGCCAACTTCCTCGACGTCGGCGGTGGCGCCACGGCCGAGAAAGTGACCGAAGCCTTCAAGATCATGTTGAAGAACCCGGGCCTGAAAGCGATCCTGGTCAACATCTTCGGCGGCATCATGCGCTGCGACGTGATTGCCGAAGGCGTGATCACCGCTTCGCGCGCCGTGAAACTGGGCGTGCCGCTGGTGGTGCGCATGAAGGGCACCAACGAAGAGATCGGCAAGAAAATGCTGGCCGACTCCGGACTGCCGATCATCTCCGCTGACACCATGGAAGAAGCCGCGCAGAAGGTTGTCGCTGCCGCCCAAGGCAAATAATCGCAAGGAACACAAACATGTCGATCCTGATCAATAAAGACACCAAAGTCATCACCCAAGGCATCACCGGCAAGACCGGCCAGTTCCATACCCGCATGTGCGTCGAGTACGCCAACGGCAAGAACTGCTTCGTGGCGGGCGTCAATCCCAAGAAGGCCGGCGAAGATTTCGAGGGCATTCCGATTTTTGCCAACGTCGCCGAAGCCGCTGCCAAGACCGGCGCCACGGTTTCCGTGATCTATGTGCCGCCGGCCGGCGCCGCGGCCGCCATCAAGGAAGCGGTCGATGCCAAGCTGGAGCTGGCGATCTGCATCACCGAAGGCATTCCCGTACGCGACATGCTGGAAGTGAAAGACCACATGAAGCGCACCAACAGCAAGACCCTGCTGCTGGGCCCGAACTGCCCCGGCCTGATCACTCCGGATGAAATCAAGATCGGCATCATGCCCGGTCACATCCATCGCAAGGGCCGCATCGGCGTGGTGTCGCGCTCCGGCACCCTGACCTATGAAGCCGTGGCGCAGCTCACCGCGCTCGGCCTGGGCCAATCGTCGGCAGTCGGCATCGGCGGCGACCCGATCAATGGCTTGAAGCACATCGACGTCATGAAGATGTTCAACGACGATCCCGATACCGACGCCGTCATCATGATCGGCGAGATCGGCGGACCGGACGAAGCCAATGCGTCCTACTGGATCAAGGACAACATGAAGAAGCCGGTGGGCGGCTTCATCGCCGGCGTCACCGCGCCTCCGGGCAAGCGCATGGGCCATGCCGGCGCGCTGATCTCGGGCGGCGCCGACACCGCTGACGCCAAGCTGCAGATCATGGAATCCTGCGGCATCAAGGTGACCCGCAATCCGTCGGAAATGGCACGTCTGCTCAAAGCCATGCTGTAAGCTGTGGAGTGCTGGCCGCCTGTGCGCGGCCAGCATCGGCGCGCGAAGCGCGGC
>JAEVZY010000120.1 GCA_023392035.1 Pseudomonadota bacterium
CCCACAAGGCGGCCGCCACGCCGAATGAAAGCAGGGTGCTGTTGGGCGTGCGGATCTGCTGGATCACCCGCATCACCTGATCGATGGCTTGATGCGGGACCACCAGGCTGACCTGCTGGGTCAACCAGTCGAAGAACTGCGGAACATCGAGAAAGGCCAGCAGGGCAATCAGGAACAGCAGGAAGGGAAAGACCGAGAAGAAGGCCTGGAAGGCCAGGGCCGCGGCATAGGTCGGCATGTCCTGGTTGCCGAATCGCTGCAAGGCCTGGAACACCACCTTTGCATGTCGCACCACCGGCGTGCCGCCTGTGCTTTTTTCTCGCGGGCTCATGAAGGACCTTGTATTGGGCGCAAGTCAGGGCAAGCGGCGCGTCGCAAAATGATGGGGACCTGCAGCTTTGATGCGCGCCTGCCTGTCAGTTGACCGCGGTTTGCGCTACTCGTTTTGGCCGATTGTGGATTATCAAAACGACATCAAAGCATGTGCTCACAATGAAAACCGTCCAACCACTGACCACTTCGGGGTACCGCATGGAGACAATGGAACAACGCAACTACGATCCGGACAATCTGCTGGCCTGCCTGATTGGACGCCTCAAACTGAAGAACGATGCGGCCCTGTCGCGCGCGCTGGAGGTGTCTCCGCCGGTGATCAGCAAGATCCGCCATCGTCGCCTGCCGGTGACCGGCTCGCTGCTGATCCGCATGCATGAGGTGACCGACCTTTCCATCGGCGAGCTGCGTTCGCTCCTGGGGGATCGTCGCAACAAGTTCCGCATCAGCGACAAGCACTTCAAGCCGAAGTCGGCCGCGCTGCCGATGCCGCAGGCGGAGTGAGGCTATTGCGATGAAACGGAAGCCGGCCGGGAGCGGGGAAGGTTCGAGGCGTGCGGCGCCGATGGCGCTGGCGCTGGCGGCATGGCTGTTGGCCGCGGCACCCGCCGGCGCAGTGGGTTTCGGCGACATGCTGGGGGCGCTGGCAGGACGCAGCATCGGCGGCTACTCCGAACCTGGCGCGCTCAACGATGCCGTCGCCCGGCTGGCGGTCCAGCTCAACAGCGCCACGCCGCAGGAACTGGGCAATGATGTGCGGCTCGACGGCGTCAGCGCCAAGCAATCCGAACTGACCTATCACTACACCTTGCTGCGCATTTCCGGCGCCGAACTGCCGCAGAGCGTCTTCAATACCCGCATGGCGAACGCGGTCAAGGAAAGGCTGTGCCAGGACCCGCAATCGCTGCGCCTGCTGAAAAGCGGCGCGCGCATCGGCTATGCCTACCGCGGGCGCGACGGCAGCGACATTGGCAAGCTCAGCTTCGAGCAACGCGATTGCGGCGGTTCGGGATGAAGGCTTGGCACAAGCTCTTGCACGCCAGCCTGCTGCTGGCGCTGTGCGCCCTGTTTTCCGCGTGCAGCGTGACGCCGGACAGCTCCGGCGCCAGCGGCGGGGTCACCATGCGCGAAGTGGTGGGCGACTTCTGTCCGCCGGCGCAGGCGACCAAGGGCAATTGCTAGCTTCGGTCGCGGCTATTGCGCTTCGTAGCGCTGCAAGTCCTCCAGCGAGTTGATGTTGCGAAAGGCGTCTTCGTCCGGGAAATCCACCTCCACCACATCCAGGCTGGCATACCAGGCGTCAACCTTGCGGCCGCCGCTCTTGAGGTAATTGTCCAGGTGCGGCAGCAGGCTGGTGCGCAGCAGGCAGAACACGGGATGCGGCTGGCGCTGCGCGCCGCTGCCGGTGACTGCCACCGCCAGGTCGGCATGCCGGCTTTCAAGACCGTCGGCCAGGCGCGCCACCAGGTCGTCCGGCAGGAAGGGCGAATCGCAGGGCGCCGTCACCATCCATTCGGTGCTGCAATGGGAAAGCCCGGTATGCAAGCCCGCCAGCGGACCGGCAAAGCCGCCGATCTCATCCGGCCACACCGGCACGCCAAAGGCTTCCCATGGACCGAGATTGCGGTTGGCGTTGATCATCAGGTCGCCGACTTGCGGCTGCAGTCGCATCATGACGTGCAGGCCCATGGGCGCGCCACGAAACTGCTGCAGGCCCTTGTCCACCTCGCCCATGCGGGTGGCGCGGCCGCCGGCCAGTATCAGGCCGGTGATATCCCGGGTTTCCATCGATGTCCTTTCTGTCTGCCAGAGGCGGGGTGCAGGCTCCTTGCCGAGGCCTGCGAATATACCCCAAGCGCGCGCGGCTTTTATGCGCAGCGGCGCGGGATTGGTTTAGACTAGCTTCCCATCATATGGGAGAGAGTCAATTGAGTATCACGGTTGAAGCAGTCAAGGCAGCGCTGGCGCAAGTCATCGACCCCAATACCGGCCGCGACTTTGTCAGCAGCCGCGAAGCGAAGAACATCAAGGTCGACGGCGCCGATGTCTCGCTCGATATTGAACTCGGTTATCCCGCCAAGAGCCAGCTCGACAGCCTGCGCAAGATGGTGATCGCGGCCCTGCGCGGCGTGCCCGGCGTGGGCAATGTCAGCGTCAATCTGCAGAGCAAGATCGTGGCGCACGCAGCCCAGCGCGGCGTCAAGCTGCTGTCCAACGTCAAGAACATCATCGCCGTGGCCTCCGGCAAGGGCGGTGTCGGCAAGTCCACCACCGCGGTCAACCTGGCGCTGGCGCTGGCGGCCGAAGGCGCAGCGGTGGGCCTCTTGGACGCCGACATCTACGGTCCCTCGCAGCCGATGATGATGGGCATTTCAGGCCGTCCGGAAACGGTGGACGGCAAGACCATGGAGCCGATGGAAAACCATGGCCTGCAGGTATCGTCGATCGGCTTCATGATCGATCCGGACGAACCCATGGTCTGGCGCGGCCCGATCGTCACCCAGGCGCTGCAGCAACTGCTGGAGCAGACCAACTGGCGCGACCTCGATTACCTGATCGTCGACATGCCGCCGGGCACCGGCGACATCCAGCTCACGCTGTCGCAAAAGGTGCCGGTCACGGGCGCGGTGATCGTCACCACGCCGCAGGACATTGCCCTCCTGGATGCGAAGAAGGGCCTGAAGATGTTCGAGAAGGTCGGCATTCCCATCCTGGGCGTAGTGGAAAACATGAGCATTCACGTCTGTTCCAACTGCGGTCACGCCGAACCCATCTTCGGCGCCGGCGGCGGCAAGCAGATGTGCGAGCAATACGGCGTGGACTTTTTGGGCGCCTTGCCGCTGGCCATGGAAATCCGCGAGCAGGCCGATTCCGGCCGGCCGACGGTGGTGGCCGATCCGGACGGCAAGGTGGCCGCCATCTACAAGGAAATCGCGCGCCGCATCGCGGTCAAGGTGGCGGAGAAGGCACGCGACATGTCCAGCAAATTCCCCAGCATCGTCATCAAGAACGATTAGACCCATTCAAAGGCCATGCACGAGCAACGCAAGCTGCAAGTGGCGGTCATCATGCAGCGGCGGCCCCTGGCCAACCGCTGGCAGCCCTGGCAATGGCGGCCGCTGGAAGTGATTGTCGCGCCCGAAGGCCTGGCCCTGGGCGAGCCGCGACTTCTGCTCGAAGGCGAAGACGACAGTCGCTGGTTGCACGGTCCGTTTGAGGTCGAGCTGTTCCGCAATGAGGCCGAAGGCTATTTCCTGAACGTGGATTCGCCCACGCCGAGCTGGTTCGTCATGTGGCGCAGGCAGGATGAGGAAGAGGGCGGTCCGCAGGCGATTCCGCAGCGGGTCATGCTGTCGTACAACGAGGCGGCGCGCCTGATGGATGGCGGCGAGCAGGTCGATATCCTGCCGGCGCCGTCGCAGGTGGTGCAATGGCTGGCCGCCTTCGTGGCCGAGCACTACAAGCCCGAGCCCAAGCGCAAGCGCAGGCGGCCTTCCTTCGAAGGCGGAGCCGGGGTGGAAGCCATGGCCCAGGCGGAAAAAGGCGGCGGCCATGTCGGCTGAAGATTTTTTCTCGCGCTGGGCGAAGAAGAACCAGGAGGCGCAAGAGGCCAAATCGGCCGAGCCTGTGGCTCCGCCCGCGCCCGACCCTTACGAGGGCCGCACGCCGACCCAGGAGGATCTGGACCAACTGAGCCCGCAAGGCGATTTTTCCGCCTTCATGAAGCAGGGGGTGGACGAGAACCTCAAGCGTTCCGCGCTGAAGAAGCTGTTCTCCGATCCGCACTTCAACATCATGGACGGCCTGGACATCTACATCGACGATTACAACAAGTCCGACCCGATTCCGCCGGAAATGATGGCCATGCTGCAGCATGCCAAGGGTTTGCTCGACCCGGAAGGCTTGAAGGATCAGCCGGTGATGGCCCTGCGCAGCGCGCGCGATTCGACGCCTGGCGATGTCGCTTCCGGCGGCGCGCCGGCCGCATCCGAGGCTGAGGCTGGCGAAGCGTCGGCCGACACGCAGCGCTCAGCCACACCGCCCGCAGCACAGGAAGCGCCACAGCAAGCGCCACAGCAAGCATCACAGCAAGCAGACCTGCCTCAACCCGAAGCGGGCGCCACAGAACAAGAAGGGCCGGCCGTGCAAGAGCCGGCCGCAAGGTCCGCGCCTACACATGACACATCCGGGAATCACCCGGAGCGGGAGACACCCAAGCCATGAGCACGCATTACCGCATCTGCAATTGCAATCGCACCATGCCGCTGGATGCCGCATCCGGCCGTGAACTGGCCGCTGCCCTGGGCGGCGCCGAGCTGCAAGTGGCGACCGACC
>JAEVZY010000122.1 GCA_023392035.1 Pseudomonadota bacterium
GCGCTGGCTTCGTCGGCCAGCGCCACCTGCACCGGCAAGCCGCGGCCCTTGCCCGCCACGTATTTGAGATAGCTCGGCTCGTCCACATCGAAGGCGACATAGATTTCGTCGGCAGAGACGATGCTGGTCAGCGCCGCCTGGCCATTGGGCGCAACCAGGTTGCCCACGGTGACTTCGGCGCGCGAGATGCGGCCGGAAATGGGCGCGCTGATTTGCGTGTATTCCAGGTTCAGCCTGGCCAGTTGCAGTGCAGCCTTGGCTTCGCGCAGTTTGGCCTGCGCTTCGCGGGCGGCATTTTGCTTCTCTTCCCACTCGCGGCGGGCAATCGCGTTCTCCGCCAGCAGACGTTCGCCGCGCGCCAATTCATTGCCGGTATAGGCGTTCCTGGCTTCGGCGGCGGCCAGTTGGGCTTCGGCGCGCGCCACTTCGGCGGCGAAGGGGCGCGGATCGATGGTGAACAAGACCTCGCCTTTTTTCACCAGGCTGCCATCCTTGAAATGCACCGCCGTCAGGATGCCGGACACCTGCGGCCGGATCTCGGCGCGCTGCACGGCTTCCAGTCGGCCGGAATAGGATTGCCATTCCGTGATTTCCTGCTGCTTGACCTCGGCCACATCCACCTCGGGAGCGGCGGGCGCGGCAGCCGGAGCCGGACTGTCGGCCGACGCCTTCCAGACCGCCGCCGAACCGGCCAGGGCAATGGCAATTGCGGCAGCCAGCGCCGCCTTGCGCTTGTTATTGAAAGACATGGGAATCCCTTGAACTGATGAATTGCGGGATTCTGACTGTTGGCCTGGGCTTGATAAATCGGCGATTTTGTACAACACTGTTCATCCATTCCGAACAATGCTGCGCAAAGGAAAGTCTCGTGGATCGATTCCAGGCAATGAAAGTCTTCATGCGGGTGGTGGATGCCAACAGCTTTACCGGCGCCGCCGAAAGCCTCAACCTGCCGCGGGCGACGGTCTCCACCGTGATCCAATCGCTGGAGTCACGGCTGCAGGTGAGGCTGCTCAATCGCACCACCCGGCGCTTGAGCCTGACGCCCGATGGCGCAGCCTATTACGACCACTGCCAGCGCATCCTGGGCGAGATCGAAGACACCGAGGCCGCCTTGCGCGACGTGGCGCGCGGACCCAAGGGGCGGCTTCGGATCGACGTGCCGGCTTCCATCGGTCGCCTGGTGCTGATTCCTTCCTTGTGCGAGTTCCATCAGCGCTATCCCGAAATCGACCTCGTGATCGGCATGGGCGACCGCCAGGTGGACCTGGTGCGCGAAGCCGTGGATTGCGTGATTCGTGGCGGCGAACTGGTGGATTCCAACCTGGTTGCGCGCCGCATCGGCTCGTTCAGCATGATCACCTGCGCCGCGCCGGCATACCTGGAGCGTCACGGCGCGCCGCAAAGCCTGGACGATTTGCAGAACCACCGCGCGGTCCATTATTTCTCGGCCCGCACCGGCCAGACCATCGATTGGGAATTCCTGGTCGATGGCGTGTCGCGTCCGGTGAAGATGCAGGGTGCGGTGTCGGTCAACGATAGCGAAGCCTATATTGCCTGCGGCTTGCAGGGATTCGGCTTGATCCAGTCGGCGCACTTCATGCTGCATGAGCATTTGCAGTCGGGCCGGCTGGTGCAGGTACTGCCGGAGCTGGAGTCGCCGCCGGTACCGATCTCGGTGGCGTATCTGCAGAACCGTCATCTGTCGGCCAAGGTCAGGGCTTTCGTCGATTGGGTCACCGAATTGTTCGGCAGCTGTCCCTATCTGGGCGGCGCCGATTGCGAACTCTGTTGCGACGACTCGGCCAATCTCGGCTACAACACGCTGCGCAAGGAAATCGCCTCGTTCAACGAAGCGGAAGCCTTGCCCTAGATCGGCGCAACGTTCGCAACTTGACCGGACAGGGTTTGCCGCGCCTCATCTCCTCGCGTATAAAAAGAAAGTTGCCTGTTTGCGGGCAACAAACAACAAAACCAAAGGAGCGAGACATGAGCAACCGCCGTAGTTTCCTCAAAGCGTCCGCCGTTGCCGGCGGCGCAGTGCTGGCACAACCGCTGGTCGTGACCGAGGCCTCGGCTGCGGGCGCCGGACCCGGGTCCCAAGCCAACCGCAATCCCAGGCCGGAAATGGCCAAGGGGCTGACCGTACTGAATTACCGCGACGGGTCTGCCGTCAAGCTGGGCGTGAAAACCGACAAGGGCATCCTGCAAGTGGCCAAGGCGGCGCGCACGCTGAAGATGCGCGCGCCGACCAGCACCGACGACTTGCTGCAAAACGGCGACCAGGGCTTGATGAAGCTGGTGGCCGCGGCCAACGCCAAGGGCGCAAAGGACTTGTTCCTGGACGAAGACAAGATCAGCTTCGCGCCGGCGGTGACCAATCCGGAAAAAATCGTCTGCGTCGGCCTGAACTATGCACGCCATGCGCGGGAAACCGGCAATCCCATCCCCAAGCTGCCCATCCTGTTCAACAAGTTCAACAACACCCTCAACAGCCACAATGGCACGGTGCGGGTGTCGGCGGTGAATGCCACCAACTTCGACTATGAAGCCGAACTGGTGATCGTGATGGGACGCCAGGCGGCCAACGTCAGCGAGGCCGACGCACTCAATTACGTGTTCGGCTATGCCACCGGCAATGACTTCACCGCGCGCGATCTGCAAAGCCGCAGCAGCCAATGGATGATAGGCAAGACCAATGACGGCTTCGGCCTGGTCGGTCCCTACATCGTCTGTGCCGATGTGGTGGGCAATCCGAACCAGCTCAAGATCGAGCAATACGTCAATGGCGGGGTGCGGCAGTCATCCAACACCAACGACATGGTGTTCAACTGCGCGCAGATCGTCAGCTACACCTCCAAGATCTTCACGCTGCAGCCGGGCGACATCATCTATACCGGCACCCCGGAAGGCGTGATCACCGGCTACCCGAAAGACAAGCAGGTTTGGCTGAAGCCGGGCGACAAACTGGAAACGCGCATCGAAAAGCTGGGCAATCTGAAGTTCACCCTGGCTTGAACCGGATGTAGTCAGCAGCAACGGCAGCCGGCTCGCAAGGACTCAGAAGCGCGAGCCCGGCTGCTTCAGGAATTCGATCTCTTCATCGCTCGAAGCGCGGCCGAGCAGGGCGTTGCGATGCGGGTAGCGTCCGAAGCGGTCGATGATGACTTTGTGCAGTAGCTCGAACTTGTAATTTCCCTCCGGCGCGTACTGCTTGAAGAGCGGTTCCGCCTGCGCGTGGATCAGGCGCGATTCGCTGTGCATGTAAGGCATCAGCAGAAAGGCCGCTTGCTGCGCCGGCAGTTCACGATGTACGCCCTGCGCCACCGCTTCCTGGGCCAGCACCAGGGCCATGCCATCCGTAGCAAAGGCTTCGCGCGTGCCGCGATAAATGTTGCGTGAGAACTGGTCCAGCACGATGATTTCCGCCAGCCGTCCGCGTGCGCTGCTGCGCCAGGGCGCCAACTCGGCGCGGCTGGCTTGCTGCTGCAAGTCCAGATAGCGCTCGCGCAGCAGCGCATCGAAAGCCGGATCGGCAGACCACCACAGTTTTTCCTCGATCTCCTCAAACCAGAACCGCAGCACCTGTTCGTGGCTGCCTGGCGCTTCTCCCGTCATACGTACTCCTTGGCTGTGGCCCCGAACAATAACAGCAAGTCCCGAATTTAGAAGCGCGCCTCAAACGCGGGCCCGGCAAAGTTTCGGTGCTTCCGGTAAAATGCCTGCTTAGTCAAATACTGTCTGGGCAGGGAAATGACCGGAAAGAAAACACATTTCAAGATTTCCACCTACCAGGTGCAGGAGAGCCCCGGCTATCTGCTCGGGCGCGCGCGCCTGAAGCTGGCCAAGTCGATCGACACCGCCTTGAGCGATCGCGACATCACCGGCCAGCAGGGCGCTTTCCTGATGCTGCTGGCCAGCGGCACCTGCGAAACCGCGGCCGACGTGGCGCGCGAGCTCTACATCGACTCCGCCTCCACCACCCGCATGATCGACCGCCTGGCCAAGCGCGACCTGCTGCAGCGCGTGCCTTGTCCGAATGACAGGAGGGTGGTCAAGCTGATCCTGACCGACAAAGGCAATGAACTGGCGCAGACCCTGCCGGGCTGCTACGTCGAGGTGTTGAACAAGCACTTCGCCAAATTCACGCAAGAAGAAACCGAAACCCTGAAAGGCCTGCTGAAGAAATTCTTGCAGGAGTAGAAAGTGAGCGAATCGAATTCAAGCATCAAGCGAGGCGTCGTGGCCGTGGCCGCTTGCCTGCTGCTGGCCTCCTGCGCCAGCCAGCGCGGCATCCAGAGCACGCAGCACATGGCCGACCCGCAAAGTTATGCCAGCAGCAAGACGCTGGCTGCGAGCCAGGCCGATTGGCCGACGCTGGACTGGGCGAAAAGCCTGGGCGGCGATGAACTGATGGCGCTGGTGGATGAAGCGCTGCGCGACAACCCCAGCCTGCAGGCGGCCCGTGCCCGCGTGGCCGCCGCGCGCGCGCTGTCCGAGTCGGCGCGGGCGGCGACCCTGCCCAATGTCAGCGGCCAGGCTTCCGCCACGCGCCAGCGCTTCACCGAGCACGGCCTGTTTCCGCCGCCCCTGGCCGGCAGCTACGTGACCGACAGCAATGTGCAGCTCAACCTCAATTACGACTTCGACTTCTGGGGCAAGCATGAGGCGGCATTGAAGTCGGCCCTGGCCCAGGGGCAGGTGGCCGAGGCCGAGCAGCACAGCACGCGCCTGGTGCTGGCCAGCGCCGTGGCCAAAGGCTGGATGCAGCTGGCGCGGCAGAACGCACAGGTCGAATTGATCGGTCGCCAGATCGCGGCCCGCGAAAAGCTGGACCACCTGACCCGCCTGCGTTTCCAGGCCGGACTCGATGCGCGGGTGGACACCGAGCAGGCGCGCCAGCAGATTTCCATGCTGCGCGTGGAACAGGCGCAATGGCAGGAAGCCATGGCCCTGACCCGCAACCAATTGGCCGCCTTGCTGGGGCAGGGGCCGGACCGCGGACTTTCGATCCAGCCCGGCAAGCTGCCCGAACCTGCGCAACTGGCGCTGCCGGCGCAACTGCCGTCCGGCTTGCTGGGACGGCGGCCGGACGTGGTGGCGGCACGCTGGCGGGTGGAAGCGGCCCAGGGCGATATCGACAATGCGCGTGCCCAGTTCTATCCGAGCGTGAACCTGGCAGCCTTCGCCGGCTTCTCCGCCTTCGGCCTGGACAATCTGCTCAACGCCGGCAGCCGCACCCTTGGCGTCGGCCCTGCAATTCGCCTGCCCATCTTTGAAGGCGGCGCCTTGCGCGCGCAATTGAAAGGCCGCACCGGCAATTACGACGCCGCGGTGGCTTCCTACAACCAGGCCTTGACCGATGCCCTGCACGATGTGGCGGACCAGGTGCAAGGCCTGCGCGGCGCCGAGGCGCAGTCGCGGCAATTGGAGCAAGCCGGCGACGCCGCCGAGCAAGCCTGGCGCCTGGCGCAGGCGCGCGAAAAGAAGGGCACCAGCAACATGCTGCCGGTGCTGGCCGCCGAGCTCAACCTGCTGTCGCAAAAGCGCCTGGAGCTTGATCTGCAAGCCCGCCGCGCCGACCTGCAGGTGGGACTGGTGAAAGCGCTGGGCGGCGGCTTCGACGCCCAGGCCCTGGGGCTGGCCGCAGAGCCGGCCATGGCAAAGAATTCGAATTGAGAAAGGCAGTAGATATGAGCGCAAGTGAAAACAATGCACAAGCCCAGCCGCCGGCGCGGCCGCGCGGCCCCGCCCCCCCCCAGCTCCGGGGGACCCGG
>JAEVZY010000150.1 GCA_023392035.1 Pseudomonadota bacterium
GCATGTTCCTGTGCGTGCTGGCGATGGCGATCGGCATCGTCTTCCTGGCCTGGATCCTGTTCGTGCTGCTGTTGAAAGGCGTCGGTTCGCTCTCGCCCGCCATGTTTGCCCAGACCACGCCGGCGCCCGGCAGCGATGGCGGCGGCCTGATCAATGCCATCGTCGGCAGCCTGATGATGGTGGGCGTGGCGACCCTGCTCAGCACCCCGATCGGCATCCTGGCCGGCATCTACCTGGCCGAATATGGCGACAAGAGCCTGCTGGGCCAGGTGACGCGCTTCGTGACCGACATCATGCTGTCGGCGCCGTCGATCGTGATCGGCCTGTTCGTGTATGCGATCTACGTCGCCAACATCAAGCACTTTTCCGGCTGGGCCGGCAGCTTCGCCATCTCGTTGATTGCGGTGCCGGTGATCGTGCGCACCACCGACAACATGCTCAACCTGGTGCCGGCCAGCCTGCGCGAAGCCGCCTTTGCGCTCGGCGCGCCGCGCTGGAAAGTGGCTCTGCTGGTACGGCTGCGGGCGGTGAAAGCGGGCGTGGTGACCGGCGTGCTGCTGGCCGTGGCCCGCATCTCCGGCGAGACCGCGCCGCTCTTGTTCACCGCGCTCAACAACCAGTTCTTCAGCGCCAATATGAACGCACCCATGGCCAACCTGCCGGTGGTGATCTACCAATTCGCGATGAGCCCCTACGACAACTGGCGTTCCCTGGCCTGGGGCGGGGCGCTGCTCATCACCTTCAGCGTGCTCGGCTTGAATATCCTGTCGCGCACCCTGTTCAAACAGACCAAACACAGCTGATCATGATGCAAGCCATGACAACCGAAACGGCCGCGGCCGTGAATCTTCCGAACAAGACCATCTCGGTGCGCGGACTGGACTTCTGGTACGGCCAGTTCCAGGGCCTGAAGGGCATCGATCTCGACATCCACGAGAAGAAGGTGACGGCCTTCATCGGCCCTTCCGGCTGCGGCAAGTCGACGCTTTTGCGTACCTTCAACCGCATGTATGACCTCTACCCCGGCCAGCGCGCCGAGGGCAGCATCCAGTACCGCGGCCGCAACATTCTCGACAAGGGCCAGGACGTGAACATGCTGCGCGCCAAGATCGGCATGGTGTTCCAGAAGCCGACCCCCTTCCCGATGTCGGTGTACGACAACATCGCATTCGGCGTGCGCCTGTATGAAAACCTGTCGCGCGGCGAAATGGACGAGCGCGTCGAATGGGCCCTGAAAAAAGCGGCGCTGTGGGGCGAAGTGAAAGACAAGCTCAACAAGAGCGGCCTATCGCTCTCCGGCGGCCAGCAGCAACGCCTGTGCATCGCGCGCGGCGTGGCGGTCAAGCCCGACGTGCTGCTGCTGGACGAGCCCACTTCGGCGCTGGACCCGATTTCCACCACCCGCATCGAAGAGCTGATCGCCGAGCTGAAAGAGGATTACACCATCGCCATCGTCACCCACAACATGCAACAGGCGGCGCGTTGCTCCGACTACACCGCCTACATGTACCTGGGCGAACTGGTCGAGTTCGGCGAAACCGACACCATCTTCCTGAATCCTTCCAAGAAGGAAACCCAGGACTACATCACCGGCCGTTTCGGCTGATCGCAGGAGACCCACATGCCTTCCGAACACTCATCGCGCCAATACGACATGGACCTGGAGGCGATCCGCTCCAAGGTCTTCACCATGGGCGGCCTGGTGGAAAGCCAGTTCAGCGAAGCGATGGAATGCTTCCGCCTGGGCGATGAAGAACGTGCCGCCGCCGTGATGGCCAATGACGAAGCGGTCAACCGGCTGGAAATCGCGCTGGACGACGCCTGCAGCCACCTGATCGTCAAGCGCCAGCCGGCCGCGGTGGATTTGCGCATGGTGATGGCCACCATCAAGGTCATCACCGATCTGGAGCGCATCGGCGATGAAGCGATGAAGATCGCGCGCGTGGCCACCACCATCAGCCAGCGCGCCTTTCCCTCGCTGAACCATTACGAAACCGTGCGCGTGATTTCCGGCCAGGCGCGCGACATGCTGCACGATGCGCTGGACGCCTTTGCCCGCCTGGACGGCCCGCGTGCGCGCCAATTGCTGACCCAGGATGAAATGGTGGACCACGAGTTCCGCTCCATCCTGCGCAACGCCATCACCTTCATGATGGAAGATCCGCGCACCATCTCCGGCGCGCTCGATACGCTGTGGGTGGCCAAGGCCATCGAGCGCATTGGCGACCATGCCAAGAACATTGCCGAGTACGTGGTGTACGTGGTGGAAGGCAAGGATATCCGCCATCAGCACCCGCACCCGGTGGAGGACCTGGGCGCATGAGCCGCGACGGGCCTGACATCCTGGTGGTGGAAGACGAGGCGCCGATCGGCGAGCTGATCAGCTACGCCTTGCGCGGCCAGGGCTGGCAGGTGCGCACGGCGCCATCGGCCGCCGACGCCTGGAAGGCGCTGCAGGAATCCATGCCCAACCTGGTTTTGCTGGACTGGATGCTGCCCGACCAGAGCGGCCTGCGCTTTCTTTCGCGCTTGCGCGGCGACGCCCATTTCCGCGCGCTGCCGGTCATCATGCTGACCGCGCGCAGCATGGAAGAAGACAAGATCGCCGGCCTCGACAATGGCGCCGACGACTACATCACCAAGCCTTTCTCGCCGCGCGAGCTGGTGTCGCGCGTGCGCGCCCAGTTGCGCCGGCGCGCGCCCGAGCACGATGAAAAACCGGTTTCGGCCGGCCTGGTCTGGCTCGACCCGGCCAGCCACAGCGTGCGCATCAAGGGCGAGCGCGCCGAAATGACCAACGCCGAGTACAAGCTCCTGCGTTACCTGATCACCCATCCGAACCGGGTGTTTTCGCGCTCGGACCTGCTGGACCGGGTCTGGGGCAGCGACATCAGCGTCGAGCTGCGCACGGTCGATGTGCACGTGCTGCGCCTGCGCAAGGCGATGGGTGAGGCCGGCGGCTATGTGCGCACCGTGCGCGGCGCGGGCTACCTGTTCTCGCACGAGTAAGGCCCGGCGCAACTTTATTTGTCTCTATCTTGAATCCCAATCTCGTGTTCTGGATGCCCGCCGCCTTGCGGGTCGCCCTGTTGTTTGTCCTGGCCGGCGGCGTGGCTGCGGCCTGGGGGCCGAACTGGGGCATGGCCGTGGTGGCGCCCGGCCTGCTGCTGCTGTTGCTGGTACAGCTGCGTTACCTGCAGCGGCTGGCGCAATGGCTGGATGCGCCGCAGGAGCGCCTGCCCGAAGGCTGGGGCGCCTGGTCGGAAGTGTTTGCCCGCCTGTACCGCCTGCGGCGCGAAGACGACAAGGCCCGTGCCGAACTCTCGGAATGGCTGGCGCGCTTTCGCGAAGCCATGGCCCGGCTGCCCGATGGCGTGGCCATCATCGACGAAGTCCTGTTCCTGGAGTGGTGCAATCCCGCCGCCGAACAACACCTGGGCCTGGACTTGTCACGCGACTGCGGCTTGCGCATCACCAACCTGATCCGCAATCCGCGCTTCATCGACTACATGGTAATGGCGCGCTTTGACGAACCGCTGGAGCTGGAGATCGGCGAACGCCGCTATCGGCTGCACATCATTCCCTTCCAGACCCAGCACCGGATTCTTGTGTCGCACGACGTCACCCAGGCCGAGCGCACCGAGCGCATGCGGCGCGACTTCATCGCCAATGCCTCGCATGAATTGCGCACGCCGCTGACCGTCATCAACGGCTTCCTGGAACTGGATCTCTCGGAAGAGCAGATGCCGGCCGAAGTGCGCCAGCGCCACCTGAACCTGATGCTGGAGCAGGGCCGCCGCATGCAGGGCCTGATCGACGACATGCTGGCCCTGACCCGGCTGGAATCGCTGGAGTCGCCGCTGCATGCCGAGCCGGTGGCGATGCAAGCCTTGCTGGGCGAGGTGATGGACAACGCCCGCGCCCTGTCGGCCGGCCGCCATCGCCTGGAACTCAAGCTCGACGGCCCCGACCTGCGCGGCAGCCCCGAGGAATTGCGCAGCGCCTTGCTCAATCTGGTCAGCAATGCCGTGCGCTATACGCCGGACGGCGGGCGCATCTGCGTCGAATGGAAGGGCAGCGATGCGGGGCCGGTGTTCACCGTGCGCGATACCGGCATCGGCATTGCGCCGGAACATATTCCGCGCTTGACCGAGCGCTTCTACCGGGTCGACAAGAGCCGTTCGCGCGAAACCCAGGGCACCGGTTTGGGACTTGCGATCGTCAAGCATGTGCTGATGCGGCATGGGGCGACGCTGGAAATCGCCTCCACGCCGGGGCGCGGCAGCGTCTTCACGGCGCGTTTTCCGCGCTCGGCCCAGGCCTTGTCGCAGTAGCGGCCTGGGCGGCAGCAAAGACGGCGCCTGCAAGGCCGCGCCGCTTTTTGCCGCGCAGTCCGCAGGCATTTGACATTGGCTTCACGCCATTGTCATGTTCGCGCATGACAATGGCGGCATGCGAACCGCTCCTGCCACCTGCCCGGCGCGTGCCTGGGCCCTGTTCCTGCTGCCGGCGCTGTGCCTGTTCCTGACCGGCCTGATGCTGCATCCGCTCGACCCGCTCGATGCGCTGGCGCTGCTGCGAAGCGATGCCATCGATTTCCTGCTCAGCGCCGGTCTGGCGGCGCGCATCCCCTTGCTGGGCGCGCTGGCCATGCTGCTGGTGGCCGGCATCGGGCTGTTGTTGACACTTTCGGTGCACCGGCGCGCGCACTTCGGTTACCATGCGGGGCTGTCAAAATCCGCCAAGCCATCCCGTCTGCTTTTCCAGTAATGTCGCCACGATTTGCCCGATTGCGCACGCGCCTGGCGCGCCAGTGCGCCTGCCTTTGCCTGGCCTTGCTGCCCGGCCTGCCGGCGCTGGCGTCGGAGCCGCAGGCCGACGCCGCATCCGTCCAGGACAAGCCATGGGACGCGCGCCTGCAAAGCACCTGGGTCCGGCAACTGAAAACACCGTTTCATGCGCCCTATAGCGGCCCCAACAGCCTGCTGCCGGGGCGGGAAAGCGCCTACACCTTCAGCACCACGGCTTTCCTCGGCTACCGGCCGCAGCCGGACCTGGAATTCTGGTTCAACCCGGAAGTGGTGCGCGGCGTGCCGCTGTCCGACCTGCATGGCCTGGGCGGCTTTCCCAACGGCGAGCAGCAAAAAACCACGGGTCCCAACTTCACCGTCTATCGCGCGCGCCTGTTCATGCGCAAGACCTGGTCGCTGCCCGGTGAGCAGGAACAGATCGAAGCCGACGCCAACCAGTTCGGGCAGACCGTCGGCCGGCGCCGTTTCGTGCTGACCGCCGGCAATCTGGCGGTGACCGATATCTTTGACGACAACACCTACGCCCACGATGCGCGCACCCAGTTCATGAACTGGGCCCTGATGGCGCACGCCTCCTGGGACTATGCCGCCGACGCCCGCGGTTATACCTGGGGCGTGGCCGGCGAGTGGTATCACGATCAATGGGCGCTGCGCTTCGGACGCTTCATGCAACCGCAAGAGTCCAACGGCTTGCCGCTCGATACGCGCATCTTCAAGTTCTACGGCGACCAGTTCGAGGTGGAGCATGGCCACAAGCTGGCCGGACGCGAAGGCAAGCTGCGCCTGCTGCTGTTTCGCAACCACGCCAACATGGGCGCCTTCCGTGATGCGCTGGCGGCGGCCAACGGCGGCACGCCTTCATTGGACAATGTGCGGCGGCCGCAATCCAAGCTGGGCGCCGGCCTGGCGCTGGAGCAGGAACTGAGCGAGAACCTGGGCCTGTTCGGACGCGCCAATTTCAATGACGGCCGCACCGAAACCTTTGCCTATACCGAGATCGACCGTTCCTTCTCGGCCGGCCTGTCGGCCAAGGGCCGCTGGTGGGGCCGCGCCAACGATAGCGCCGGCCTGGCCCTGGTACGCAACGACATCTCGGCCGCGCATCGCGACTACCTGGCGGCCGGCGGCCTGGGCGCATTCCTCGGCGATGGCCAGCTCAACAACTACGGCAGCGAGCGTACCCTCGAGGTGTATTACAGCTTCGGCCTGGCGCGCAATCTGTGGCTGACCGCCGATTTCCAGCGCATCGTCAATCCCGGCTACAACCGCGACCGCGGCCCGGTTTCCATCGGTTCGCTGCGGCTGCATTTCGAGATGTAGCGCGCCGCTGGCGTGGCTGCTTCACGGGGCAGTCACATTGGCGACCTAGCATGGACCGGTTGCCGCATCCGCGGCGTATCCGAGTCCAATCACTATGCCTTCACACCAGCCTTCGCGCCGTGACGCCCTAAAGCTTGTTGCCAGCCTGCCCTTGCTGCCGGCCTTTGCCTCCTTTCCCAGCGTGGCGCAAGCGGCAAAGTCTTCTTCCAGCCGCATCGTTTCGGTCAGCTTCAAGGGCATGCCCGCGCCTGGCCTGGATCAGCCTGCTGCCATGGCGCGCGTCAGCGCCGACAGCCTGGTGGAAGTGGTGTCCGCTTCCGGCAAGAAGAGCGTCAAGGCCCTGCAATACCAATCGCTGTTCATGACCGGCGAGATGCTGCCCGATGGCCATGGCGGACAGATCCTGGCCGGCGGCTATGTCGATATCAAAGGTCAGCCGATCCTGGACGCCAGCGATCCCAACAAGGCGCAATTCTTTTCCGATTGCCCCGATGGCAGTTCGCTGTTGAGCGTTCCCGGCGCCCGCATCGCCGGCGCCAAGGGCAAGCCGCTGTTCGCCGTGGTGCAGTTCGAGTACACCAGCCGCGATGCCGCCGGCAAATCCACCTACGGCATGCTGCCCTCGCCGATTGCGGTGGTGGCCTTGGACCAGGATCCGAAAACCGGCGCCCTGAAGGTGCTGCGCTACACCAATGTGGACACCAGCGGCGCGCATGGCTTGTGGA
>JAEVZY010000198.1 GCA_023392035.1 Pseudomonadota bacterium
GTCACGCCCTCCCCGGCGTGACCGCAACATGCAAACCTCTGCTGAACGCTAAAGCGATTTCAAATACTGCGCAATATCATTCACCTCCTGCTCCGTCAGCCCCAGCGACTTCTTGTCGTTATAGGTCTGCACCACCGCTTCCAGCGTCGCCGCAGTGCCGTTGTGGAACCAGGGTCCGTGCTGCCATACGCCATGCAAGGGCGCGGTCCGATACATCCTGGTGGCGCTGCGCGAGGCGTAGCTGGGCTCTCCGTTCGGCTCAGGCTCGCTCACCACTTCGGAAGGAAGGTGCAGGCGCAGGTTGGCGTCGGTGAACAGCGCGCCGCTGTGGCATGAGGCGCAATTGGCTTTGCCATTGAACAGCGCCTGGCCGCGCATTGCCGCGTTGGCGTCGAAGCTTCCTGCTGGTGGCGCGGGCGCCGCCAGGCTCAGCTGGTAGGCCTGCAGCGCGGGCAGCTTGCTGCTGATCAGATCGTCAGTGCCGTTGGTGACGCTGACCCCGGTGCGCGGTTCGGAGAAGCTGCCGTGCCCGCCCATTTGCGTCACGCCGACATAGCGGTTCCAGTAGGCGATGTCTTCACCGTCGCCGGTGACGGTGATGCGGTGAATGCCTGCCAACCCATAAGCGGGCGGAATCACCACCGGTCCGTTCTTGCCATCCAGATTGAAGCGCGGGTCGTACTTGCCCTTGCCCCAGGAGTTGTAGACATCCTTCATCGCCTTGGTCAGGGCCGGCGAAAGCGCGATGATGGCGCCCGGATTCAAGTCCAGGTTGGGCCAGCCATCCTGCCGTTTGCCGATGCCGGGCGCGAAGGAATTGTCGACCGTGGAGTGACACAGCGCGCACGTCACGCCGACGCTGGTCAGCGTGTCCTTGCCGTTCACCGTTTCCACCTTGCCCTGCAGGCCGACCACCGCATTCAGCTTGAGCAGGGCCAGCGTGGTGGCGGGACTCTTCAGGTCGACCTCACCCTTGGCCAGCGCGCTCTTGATCGCATCCGGCAGCGCGTCGCTGTCGACCTTCAGGCCTACCGCCAGCGCAGTGGTCGGGTCCACCGCGCTCTGGATCACTTCGTTCATGCGCAGCTTGTCGGTCCATTGCGTTTCATCGCCAAAGGTATCGAACCGGAAGATTTGCTTGCCTTGTTCCACCAGTGCTGCCTGCTGGTCGCTGGCCGGGTTGCCGCTGCCGGAAGCCGAGGCCGAGGCCGAGGGCGCGATGCCGCCATCGCTACCGCCGCAATTGCTCAGGATGGCTGCAACCGCGCCTGCCACCACCACGACCGCCAGGCGCCGTGCAGGCATCAGCGGCATTTGCCCGGCCGCCATCGTTTGCGTTTCTTCGCTGTCCATCGTGTCTGTCTCCGTTCGCACCCTCCCCTTTGCATGGCTCCCTGTGGCATTGGATGAAGCGCGTTTTCTCCACGTTTCGGCACAGCGCCGTTTGCTGACGCAGGTTGAAAACCCGGAACGCCGCGGCGATTGCATTCATCGAATGTGCAAAGGCAACTGAATCACGAGACAACTGAATCACGAGACAACTGAATCACGAGACAAACATGGACCTGCACGAACACCAGCATCTCAGCCCCGACCCCACACAGCAGTTCTTCCAGAGGGACTGGCGCCGCCTGCTGGCGCATCTTGGCGAAGACCCCGATCGCGAAGGCTTGCGCGATACGCCGGCACGGGTGGAGAAGGCATGGAAGGATTGGGTCGCCGGCTATGCCGAAGACCCGGCGCAAATCCTGAAGGTGTTTGAAGACGGCGCCGAGCACTACAACGAACTGATCGTGGTGCGCGGCATTCCGGTGTACAGCCACTGCGAACATCACATGGCACCGTTTTTCGGCACGGCGGACATCGGCTACACGCCCAGGGGAAAGATCGTCGGCCTCTCAAAGTTGACCCGGCTGGTGAACTGCTTCTCGCGCCGGCTGCAGGTGCAGGAGCGGATGACGGCCGAGATCGCCAACGCCCTCATGACCCATCTCGAGCCGCTGTCGGTGGGCGTGGTGGTGCGCTGCCGCCACATGTGCATGGAGAGCCGCGGCATACGCAGCCCGAATCAGGAGACGGTGACCTCGGCGCTGCTGGGTGAACTGAAAAGCTCGGCTGCGCTGCGCACGGAGTTTCTGTCCTTGATTCAGCGCTAGGCAGTGCGCTTGTTTGCCATGTGCCACGTTCGATGACGGCCGGCCTGCTCCTCACAAAATTGCGGAGAAACGCTGCGCCAGCTTCTGTTGACGAAAATGCGTGACGATGAAATCGACAAAGACGCGCGTCTTTGCCGGGATCAGCTTCTGCGCGGGAAAGTAGAGTGCCAACATGCCGCCGTCAACATACCAGTCCGGAAGCACTCGCAACAGTCTGCCGCTCTCCAGGTAGGGAACTGCGTGCGGCATGCTGGCCACGCCGATGCCCAGTCCCATTTCAGCGATTCGGCACACGGCGTCGGAGTCGCTCATCGTCATGCGCTCGCGCAGTTCAATAGGGGCCTGATGTCCGGCGCGATTGCGCAGGGGCCAGGTGCGCACTCGACCGGTTTGCGGCGATCGGACCAGGATGCCGTCGCATTCTGCAAGATCCGCCGGCGCGGAAATCGGCGGACGCTGGCTTAAATACTGCGGCGACGCCACCAGCACCCGATGCGCCGGCCCCAACTCGCGCGCCACCACGGCAGGCGAAATATCGAAGCCGCCGCCAATGGCGGCATCAAAGTTTTCGCCGATGAGGTCCACCGGACGATTGTCAAAGTGCCAGTCGGGCGAAATATGCGGGTATTGCTTCAGGAAGCGATCCAGCAAGGGAACGATGTAGGTCAGCCCGAAAGAATTGCCCATACTGACGCGCAGCGTACCGGACGGCTCTCCGGCCGCGCTGCCCAGGTTGGCCACCGCAGTCTGGATGGCAAGCAGGCCTCCGCTGACTTCCGCCAGGAAGCGTTGCCCGGCTTCCGTCAGGGTCAGATGCCGCGTACTGCGTTGGAATAACCGCACCCCTACGCTTGCCTCCAGCTTGGCCACATTCTTCCCGACCGCAGCCGAGGTCAGGCCGAGTCTTCGCGCCGCTTCGGAAAAGCTGCCGGCTTCGGCACTGCGCACGAAGCATTCGATGCTGTTCAAGGTTTCCATGGTGCCACTTCAAACTGTTGGTATGAACTGAATATAGCGATTACCTGCTAGTCATGCCGTAATTGTCGACCGATACTGCCTGCCTTCATTCAATTCCGAGGAGCAGGTTCATGTCGATCAAGGCTGATTTGTCGGGCAAGGTCGCTTTCATCCAGGGCGGTTCGCGCGGCATCGGCGCGGCCATTGCGAAACGCCTGGCCGCCGATGGCGCCGCCGTTGCCCTTACCTACGTCAGCGCGGCCGACAAGGCGCAGGCCGTGGTCCGGGAAATCGAGGCATCGGGCGGGCGCGCCATGGCAATCCAGGCCGACAGCGCAGATGCCAACGCGCTGACTGCCGCCATTCGCAGCGCGGTTGAAACGATGGGCCGCCTCGACATCCTGGTCAACAATGCCGGTGTGCTGGCCATGGCGCCTTTGGAGCAGTTCAGCCTTGAGGATTTCGATCGCACCTTGGCGATCAATGTACGCAGCGTGTTCGTGGCGACACAGGAAGCAGCAAGGCACATGAGTAATGGCGGACGCATCATCAACATCGGCAGCACCAATGCAGAGCGCATGCCGTTTGCGGGCGGCGGACCGTACGCAATGAGCAAGGCGGCGCTGGTTGGCCTGACCCGCGGCTTGGCGCGTGACCTCGGTCCGCGCGGCATCACGATCAACAACGTGCAACCCGGGCCGGTCGATACCGAAATGAACCCGGACAGTGGCGATCTTGCGCAGACCTTGAAAAACCTGATGGCGCTCGGCCGCTATGGCCGGGCGGATGAAATTGCCGGCTTTGTGGCTTATCTGGCGAGTGCCGAGGCCGGCTATATCACCGGAGCGAGCCTGACAATCGATGGGGGATTTGCTGCCTAGTTCGCCACACTCAGTAGCCTTCGATTTCCCTGAGCGCATTGGCGAGCGTTGGATGCGGCCGGGGAGAGAAGCGTGAAGCCATGAGGCAAGGGCGAACGATCTCGCCCCTTGCCTCTTCGAGGAAGAACTAGCCGAGGTGGACGATCACGGTCCCAGTCGTCACTTGTGGAGCGGCGACGCCGGTCTGCCCCGCGTTCTCCGCAATCCATGTTTTGGCTTTCTGCACGCTCTCGTCTATCCCCGCCCTGTCGCGGCACACTGTGACGGAGAAACCACCGTCATCCGTACGCGCAAGCGTATAGCTGACAAAGCCGCTGACCGAGCGCATCAGCTGTTCGACTTCTGCCTTGCGCTGTTCCAGCAGATCTGACAGCTCCTTCCCGCCCTTCCCCGAATATCTCCTTATTACAGCTTCCATGATTGCACCTCCGCATCGCGATTTCAGGAACAGTTTCTTCGCGCAACGCTGGTCGCCTTGGTCGGTCCCGAACAAAACCGATCTTCGCCGCGCAGGCATTACGCTACGCTCAGTGAGGTTCTCGGGCTCGACATGATCGTTTTTTTTGATCCTGCTCACTCGGACTACGGCGCTGCGTGCAATATCTGCTTCGCGAGCAGGTCGGCATGTGGGGTAAGCGTGGAAAAATCGCGTGCGCAAAGATGCAGTCGCCTGGTCCCCCAGCTTTCCGCCAAAGGCACGATGGCCAAGTCGCGTTGCAGGCTCTTTGCCACCGCCTCGGGAAGAATCGAAATACCGATGCCTGCCTCGACGAAAGAGGCCAACTGCTCAGTGCTGCGCAACTGGATGCGGTAGTCAAGTTGCCGGCCGAGTCGCGACGCGCGCTCTGCCAGATGCGTTTCAAGCGCCGTGTCGGACATGCCAACGATGGGTTCGTTTAGAAGATCGCCAAAGGCCACCTTGTTTCGTCGCGCCACGCGGTGCGATTGGCTTGCCACCACAACCAATTGGTCACTTGCAATCGGATGGGTCTGAAGCGGGCCAAGGTCGGTGATGTCCGCTACTACGCCCAAATCCGCACGCCGGTCGACCAGGGCTTGCACGATGTCCGTACTGGGCTTTTCTTCCAGGTCGATCGACAAGTCGCGATGCGCCGCCAGGAATCGGCAAAGCTGTAGAGGCAGCACTCCGGCCATGGCGGCGGTATTGGATAGCAAGCGGATGCGGCCCTTCAAACCGGTGGCATAGGTGCGAAGTTCTCCCCGCATCTGCTCGACCTGGCCCAGGATTGATCGCGCATGCCGGACCAGCGCTTCGCCTGCCGCAGTGGCACGCACGCCGCGCCGGTTACGCTCCAGCAAAGGCGCACCGAGAATTGCCTCCATGCCGGCCACGCGCTCGCTCACAGACGCCAGGGCCAAGTGCATGGTCTGGGCACCTTGGGTCAGGCTCCCACACTCGACGACCGTCACAAAAAGCCGCAAATCGGTGAGATCAAAGCGCATGTCAGCCCCGGCCGCAGAATTCGGATTCGGCGAAGTCTAGCACCGGAATTGCCAGATAGTGCCAAGGGCAGCCAGCGGCTACCATGGCGCCCATGGAAGCGATGATTCTGGTTTTCTCTGCGGGAGTGCTGGCTGGAGCGATGAACGCATTGGCGGGAGGCGGATCGTTCGTCACTCTGCCGGCGCTGCTCGCGGCAGGTGTGCCTCCGGTTCAGGCGAACACATCCAGCACGGTCGCCCTGTTTCCCGGCGGCTTGGCGAGCGCCTGGGCATATCGCGACGGACTGCGCCCCGTTGGCAGCGTGTCGCTGCGGTCGCTATTGATGGCCACCGTCAGCGGCGGCCTGATCGGCGCCTTGCTCTTGCTGCGCACTTCTTCGGCCGCGTTTACCTACGTGCTCCCCTGGCTGCTCTTGCTTGCCTCCATTGCGCTGGCTTTTGGGAGACGGATTGGAGACGCCTTGCGCGCCCGTTGGCAGATCCACGGGCACGCGGTGCTGGGAGTTCAGTTCATGCTTGGCGTTTATGGCGGCTACTTCGGCGGCGCGGTTGGAATCATGATGATTGCGATGTGGGGCCTGCTGGACAAGTGCGACATCAAGAGCCTCAACGCGCCCCGCACCCTGCTGGTCAGCGCAGCCAACGTGGTGGCGGTATTTGCCTTCACCCTGGCCAACGCGGTGCGCTGGCCCGAGACACTGGTCATGCTCGTCGGCGCAATTGCGGGTGGATATGGTGGCGCTCTCATCGGTCGCCGCGCGCCGCCACGCATCATCCGCGCCCTCACCTTGCTGGCCACCTCGTGCATCACGCTGGCCTTCTTCGCAAAAACCTACGCGCCGATGCTGCTGCAGCGGCCGCACAGCTTCTAGCTTCGCGCCGAAGGCAAAGCCGATGCCATCGATTCAGCCAGCGGTTTGCGCGATCGGCGCATGAGCAGGGTGAGGGTGCCAAGCAAAAGGAGATTCACGACGTTGGAGCCAACCCCGGCCATGAACGAGGAATCATAGGAAAGGAAACGGTCATGCAGGAAGCCGGCAAGCCATCCGCCGACCGCCATGCCGGAGCCCGTCATCAAGAGCACCGTGGGCACGCGCCAATGGGCCTCTTCAACCGGAAAATTCTCGCGTACCGCCAGCGCATACGCGGGGACCAGCGCGCTGAATCCCATGCCGAAGGCGATCGACACCGCGAACAGGCCAAATTCCTGGGTGACATACAGGTAGCCGGAAAACGCCAGCAGCTGCAGGCTTGAACTGATGAGCGCCGTTTGCAGTCCACCAATCCGGTCCGAGATCAGGCCCCAGCCTTGGCGGCTGATGAAAGCGGCGGCCAGCAGGACGGACAGCATCGCCGCGCCCACGCGCGCGGAAATACCAAGATCGGAACACAAGGCAACCAGGTGCCCCTGCGGCATCGCCATCGGTACGCAACACAGGAAACCGGCCGCGCACAGCATGAGGAAGGCCAGGCGCGGATGCAGCCCGAAGACACGGGTGCGCACGTTTTTGGCAGGCAGCGAAGCCGCCGGCCGCCCGGCTGGCGGGGGCTGCAGGAATTTCAGCGCCAATCCCACCACCACCACCGCTTGCGTCAATCCAAAACCAATCATCGTGGAACGCCAGCCCCACTTGCCGATGCTCCATTCGAAGATCACCGGCCACACCGTGCCGGCGATATACAGACCGCTGGCCAGCAGTGCCAGGGCCGATCCGCGCCGGCGCTCGAACCAGTTGCTGACGTACACATACAGCGGCGCGTTCAAGGCGCCCAGGCCCAGCATGCCGATGAACACCCCATGGCCGATGTAGAGGCGCCAGGCTCCGCCCAGGCTGGACAAGGCCAATCCAAGGGCAATCGAAATGCCGCCCGCGGCGACCGTCCATTTCACGCTGTAGCGATGCGCCAGGCGCCCCATGATAAGACCGCCCACGGCAGAGCCCAGCCATGCCAGGGAACTCGCCAGTGCGGGGGTTGAACGTGCGCCCCCCATTTCAGCCGCGATCACCTTCAGGCCTATGGTTGCAACGAGCGGTGCGCCGAATGACATGCCGAGGCAACACAGGCAGGCCACTACGATCATCCAGGCTTGCCTGGAGTCGACAGATGAATTAGAGGGCATACGAAGTCAACAGGGTCGCCCGGATGCAAGCCAGCCGCCTTCGGAGCAACCCGTGGTAAAGCGTGATTGTGGAAAGAACCCGCTTGGGTGCGCGCAACGCGCGCACGATCAAGCGAGGTCGCAGGAGCATATCACCATAAGCGCTGGCAAGCCCAAGCCCCAAGACCAAGCCCTATGCCGGCTTGCTCTCCGTGGCCGGCACGGGCTTGCTGGTGGCCAGGCGCAGCACGTAATCCCGTATGTCAGCCGGCCAGGCATGGGCCGTGCGCGCCAAGCGATTGAGCTCTCCCGCAAACAGGGCGCGGCTGGATTCCTCAAAGCCCGGAAGGTTTCCGGCCAATGCAGACATCACCTTGTAGGCGCGTTCCTGGACATGTCGTTTCTGATCGCGCTCCGCATTTGCCTGCCTGGCTTGATGCACCAGTTTTCGCAAGACTACAGAAGCCCCGCCGGGCTGCGCGGCCAACCACTCCCAGTGCTCGGGAAGCAAAGTCACTTCCCGCGCGATGACGCCGAGGCGCGGCCGGCCACGACTGGGCGTGAGGGGAATCTGTTCGCTTGATTTAGTTTGCTCAAAAGCTGGACTGTCGGCGTAACGCCCTGCCACTTCGGCGGCAGTCCCGCGCAGATCGAGCTCAACGGGATTTCCCGTGTCATCGTCGAAAACCAGCGGCATGTCGTTCGACTTCTTTTTGAGCCGGCTGCGAAGGGCAAGGGCAAGCTGGCTAAGGGTTCCCGAGGCGACCAATTCCGGCCCCAGGAAGGCGGTGAAGGATTTGCTTGCTGAATGTTTCATGCTATTTTTACCCGGATAAAATTTGAGTCGAATAATACCCGGATAAAAACAAGCTAGCAAGTGACCGCCCGAGTTACGCGTGCAAGAGGCGACCTACGCTGAATTTGGTTTCAAATTAATCTCAAGAGACGCGGGCCTGAAGGAGCCCCACGGCAGCGGACTCGCCGACAAAGGCCAGAAGCGAGAATGCATCTTTGGGGGGCAAGGTCCCGCCAATCACAGTGGACAAGGCTTGTCCAACGACGACTTCCCAAGGCTTTTTAGATCCACTGATAGCCACGATCAGCTGTCGAATTGCCTTGATCTTGGTATGTCTCAATCGATCTTCAGCACTCAGGAGGTTCTGCAAGAGGTCAATACTCTCGTGTCCCCGGTTCTCATTGATCCAAGCATGGGCACGCTCTTGAAATTCTGCCCAGCTCAGGCCGAGAATCGCCAGGCACTCACTCGTCACGAGCATGTTCTCAATCGCGTAACACTGGAGCCGGAATCGCTCGATGCAGCCAACGGGATTGAGCGGGCCTGTCACGCCATCGCCATCTCTCATGGAGAAAGCCTTTGGGTTGTCGTAGACGGTGGCCAGCATCTTGGCGCAAAAGAGTTCCAATTCCGATTGCTGGGTGACGGACTGGGCCAGCACGGGAAACACACGTATCCGCCCACTCGACGACCTTGCGGCTTGTTGCCACACCCGCTCGTCGTCCTCACCTTCCAATATCAGGAGAGGATCATTGCTCAAACTTATGGAGAGCGGATGTCCAAAAAATGGGGCGACCTTCCTGAGGTCGTCAGACACCGCCTCAAAATTGACGATGTTGCTGTGGAACTCCTTTGTTCCCACAGCGACAAGCTCGCTTGCAGCCAGCGAGCAAACGAGCGCCGTGCTGTGCGTCGCGATATGGAGGTATGTTCGTCTCCTCGCATCCTCTGGCATTGCCCCGAGTAGTTCGAGAAGGTAGTGCCCGAATCGCGCCTGCAGGTCCGGATGCTGGTGCACGTCTGGCTCATCCAATAGCAGCACATTGTCCTTGCTCACATCTACGGCCATGATGAAGCTCATCACTTCAGAGGCAAGGGCGATCGTTTCGGATTCTCCGCTACTCAAGTTCTCGGGAGTGATGAGAACTCCGTCCATGGTACGAATCGAGAAGTCGTTGTCTCCTTGCTCGAGGAATACATTACTCAGCATCCGGTTGATAGGCCCAAGACAGTCAGTTTGAAAACTCTTGCCACGTGCGTCGATATCCTGAAGCTTTCGAAGGTATGCCGTCTCAGCGTTGCGCAAAGCGAGATGCGACATGGCTTTGAAGCCACTTAGTTGATTGGCGCGCCTGACGCTCTTCGCCCAGTTCGGGCTGCTGGAGATGTTCGTCTCGACACCGCCGTCCCGTCGAAAGAATCCACTCCTCTCCGGGGTAACGTAGCTGACTCGATATTCGGGATTCAGAGCCAGATGCTGATCGATGGCACGGAGGAAGCGACTCTTCCCCGCTCCGTTACGACCGAGGATGACGTTGATACACTTTATCCCATTGAGTTCGTAGTCAACGCCCTCGTTCGTGAACTTGAAGTCTGCCAATTTCTGCACTCTCCATATGCTGGTTAGGTCTTATGGGACAAATAGTCGAGGAACGGTCTGCTAAGTACATCGCCGAGATGAGGCGGAGATGGACAACTACAGCGGCGCCCCCTCTTCGCTGGCCGGGATTCTACATGTTTCGTTTATTCCTTCTTGGCGGTCAGGCACAATCCCCGGAGGTTCTGCAAGCGGTAGCGAGAGGCCTCAGAAACGGAGAAACGGTCTATAGCATCTCGATGAAATCGGAGAACTCTTGCGACGTGAAGATCACCTTTCCCTTGGGACGCCAGATGTCGTCGAAGGCCCTTCTGAGGAATCCTTGCTCATTGGAGACTAACGCGTCCGCCCGGAGGAGGTGGGTCATCAGGTCCAGGTCAGCCTGGGCGTTCAGGTCAATTTTGTCGTTGGGCCGCGTCATTGCACAGAAAGCGATGTAGAGCATGTTCTCGACGAACGTCGTGAAATAAGGAAAGGTATGTTTGTGGCGCGACCACCTACAGGCCACTTCCAGGGCATTGTGGCAACGGACCTTGGCCATGATGATTTCACGGCCGAGACGGTCAATCTCAGTACTCAGGAAGTGGCAGTAGTTGGGCGTTCCATGCTTCCGCGGCGTGTAGTTGACCATTTTCCGCCAGTCAGCCACTTCCTGGCGAATGTCCTTCGACATTTGCCGCTGATCGGTTCGCTTTTGGTCTTCGACGGCCCTTGCTGTCCTCGATTCGTGCCAAGCGTGCCAGGTCCCATCAAGAGGTATGAGGGCGATGCGTTCAATCAGCCTTTGCTGTGCTCTTGGACTCATGTAGATGTCGGTGCGAATACCACGAGCTTGAACGAGCTCCCGGTGCCAAATGGTCAAGAAATCGTCACAGAAGCGGTCGACTGTAGTGGAAATGAAGGGAATCCAGCAGTTGATTAAATCGTCTCGCTTGTTGAGCTGACCGTAGGCGCGAAAAGTCTCTTCGAGGAAAACATGCCCGTAAACAGGACTGATCCGCCCCGCCCTACACAACCTAATCAGTGGCCCTCGTTCAAGAAGTTCGAAATTCCCAGGGGTGAAGGCGTTGGTGTCAAATACGACTCTCAGCTTGTTCTTACTCATGCGCGAATTTGTGCAGGCAGGGGCCCAGATCGTACGCTCGGCCCGGCCCAAAAGACAATGCTGTAAAGCTGCCGCCCGTCAATGTCGGGCTCTCGACACACAGCAGCCAGAGCCAGGCGGGCGAACAACACCAGCAACCCGCCCAAAACCGTCCTAAACTTGAAACACACCCTTCCCGATTCGGGCCACGGCTTGCCTCATGAGACGTCTCCCCTTCGCCAGTCCGGCTGCGCTACTGCGCGCCCTTGCCGCGCTCTGGCTTGGGCTCGTTCTCGCAGCACCCTGCAGCGCCGCGCCACAGGTGATGGTGATTCCGATTAACGGCGCCATCGGTCCGGCGCGCGCCGACTTTGTGGTGCGGCATCTGGCGCTGGCGCAGCAACAGCAGGCGCAGTTGGTGGTGCTGCAAATGGATACGCCGGGCGGGCTGGATACCTCGATGCGGCAGATCATCCAGGCCATCCTCGCCTCGCCGGTGCCGGTGGCCAGCTACGTCGCCCCCAGCGGCGCGCGCGCAGCCAGCGCCGGCACCTACATTCTGTACGCCAGTCACATCGCTGCCATGGCGCCCGGCACCAACCTGGGCGCGGCTTCGCCGGTGGAGATCGGCCTGGGCGGCGCCAAGCCGCCCTCCGGCAAGGATGAAGCGGCGCAAGGCGAAACTGCGATGAAGAAAAAAGTGGTCAACGACGCCTCTGCCTACATTCGCGGGCTGGCGCAGCTGCGCGGACGCAATGCGGAGTGGGCCGAACGCGCCGTGCGCGAGGCGGTCAGCCTCTCCGCCGACGAAGCGCTGAAGCAAAAGGTGAGCGAGTACACCGCGCGCGACGTGCCGGACCTGCTGAAGCAACTGGATGGACGCACCATCACCACCAGCGCCGGCAAGCGCACCCTGCACAGCGCCGGCGCCGTCATCGTCGTGCTGGAGCCCGACTGGCGCGAGCGCCTGCTGGCCACCATCACCGACCCCAGCATCGCGCTGATCCTGATGATGGTTGGCGTGTATGGAATGTTCTTCGAATTCTCCAATCCAGGCCTGGTACTGCCCGGGGT
>JAEVZY010000269.1 GCA_023392035.1 Pseudomonadota bacterium
TGTATTGCGACAGCCGCGCCATGCTGCGCGACCGCATCATGTCGATGCACAAGGCCAATATCTATGAGCCGCACACCTATCGCCATGTGACCGGCCGCAGCACCGTGAGCGTGCTGGCGGACGGCGCGCTGGAAGCCAAGACCAGCTACATCGTGGCGCGCGTCATGCACGACGGCCGCCAGGAGCTGTTTTCCACCGGCGTGTACCACGATCGGATCGTCGAAATCGACGGCGCGCTGCAATTTGCGCATAAAATCGTGGTCACGGATTCCAGCCGGGTCGATGCCTTGCTCGTGATTCCGCTCTGACCCAAACGAAGCGCCACAACATGCCCAGGTCCGGGCGCAATGCCACAGGCGGTACCCGCGTACCGCAGGCTCCCGGATCCTGGGCGTTTTGACAGGCGCGCTCATTTCCTCATTACCTGAAATACGCGGAGAAGCAAGCAAATGGCCTGGCAAAAAGCCCTGAGTGAAAACGAGATCGATCCGACCTACCCGACCCCGGTCGACATCGGCGAGAAATCGATTGCAATCTACCGTCTGAACGACCAGCTCTTCGCCACCAGCAATATCTGCACGCATGAGCATGCCTATCTGTCGGACGGCTATGTGGAAAACGACTGCATCGAATGCCCGCTGCACCAGGCGGTGTTCCACATCCCCACCGGCGAGCTGCGCTCCGGCCCGACTTGCGACAACCTCAAGACCTATCCCGTGAAGGTCGAGAACGGCGAGGTTTTTGTCGACTGCTGAACGTAGAAGCAAGCGCTGCATGCAAGCCCGCATGGAAACCAATCCGCAAGCCACGCTGGTGCGTGTAAAGCTGGCGCCGCAAATCGTTGAACGTTTGCGCGGCGAGATCGTGTCCGGCATCTGGGCGCCGGGCGCGAGCCTGCCGGCCAATGTGCTGTCCAGCCGCTATGGCGTCTCGCACATTCCCGTGCGCGAAGCCTTGCTGGTGCTGGAGTCGGAAGGTTTCCTGAGCCTGGCGCCCAATCGCATGGCAATTGTGTGCGAGCCGACGGCGGATGACACCGCCGAGAAGCTGGTCTTGTTGCAGGACCTGGAAGGTCTGGCGGCGCAACTGGCGGCAGTCAATGCCAGCGATGAAGCCCTGGCCGGGCTGGAGCAGATGCAGGCCGATCTGGAGCAGCGCTTCAAGGCGCGCGACCTGGCCGGCTACCACGCATTGAACCAGGCCTTCCACCGGCGCGTGGTGGAATTGTCCGGCAATGCCAGCCTGGCTGAAGTGCACCAGAGCCTGTCGCGCCATCTTGAATGGGCGCGCGTGCGTTCAGGCATACGCGCCGGTTTGTTGTCCGATGCGCCGGGCCAGCATGGCGAGGTCATCGGCTTCTTGAAGAAACGCGATGCCGCTGGTGCGCGCCAGGTGGCGGAGCGACATTTCGCGGCAGTCAGCGCAAGCATCCTGGCGGGCTTGCGCAAGGCCGCGGTCCAGGAGTAGCAGGAAAAGTGCGCGCGTGGCGGCGTGCACAGTTGTGGGTCGTTCATTACGCAAGACGCTGGAACGGGTCTTGCACATAAAAAACAGAGTTCGCAAAAAAGATTCACTCACCCCCGGAGATATGAAAATGTTGTCTCGCCTTACCCGCATCAAACCCCTCATCCAACTCTCGCTCTTGGCCGGCCTGGCGCTGACGGCGGCTTCGGCCAGCGCGCAATCCGCCGCCGCCTACCCCGGCGACAAGCCGGTCAAGATCGTGGCCCCGTTCGTTCCGGGCGGCGCACTTGACTTCATCGCGCGCGGCGTCGGCACCCATCTTGGCCAGCAGATGAAGGGCACCTTCATCGTCGAGAACAAACCGGGTGCGGCCGGCATCATCGGCTCGCAGTTCGTGATGCGTTCGCCGGCGGACGGCATGACGCTGCTCCTGGGCTCCACCACCACGCACGGCATCAATCCGGTGCTGTACAAGACCAAGCCTTACGACGCGGTCAAGGATTTCGAACCGGTCTCGCTGATCGCCACCATTCCGCACGTGCTGATCGTGAATCCGAACCTGCCGGTCAAGAACCTGCAGGAGTTCATCGCCTACGCCAAGGCCCACAAGGGCATGGCATTCGGTTCGGCCGGCATCGGTTCGCCCCATCATCTGGCAGGCGAGATGCTGAAGTCGCGCGCCGGCCTGGACGTGATCCACGCTCCGTACAAGGGCTCGGGCGCGGCCATGACCGACTTGATGGGTGGCCAGATAGGCTTCATGTCGATCGAGTACACGGCAGCTGCCACCAACATCAAGGGCGGCAAGCTCAAGGCCCTGGCCGTGGCTTCCGACAAGCGCATTCCCGGCCTGGACGTGCCGACCTACGCCGAGCAGGGCATGCCCAACTTTGAAGTGACCGCCTGGTATGCGCTGTTCGCGCCGGCCAAGACGCCCAAGGACATCACCGAGAAGATCGCCAAGGAAGTGAATGTCGCGGTCAAGGAAGCGCAATTCCGCGACAGCCTGATGTCGCTGGGCGCCAACCCGATCGGCAGCACGCCGGCCCAGCTGGGCGCCTTCGTCAAGAAGGACATGGAGCAGTGGACCAAGGTCATCCAGTCTTCGGGCGCGACCGCTGAATAAGGAGGACCAGCCAGTCCCCAACAAAGCCGGTCGCATGACCGGCTTTTTTTTTCGCCCGCATTGCCCAATTGCACGAGTTAGAGCGAAGCGTTTACCATTACGCCACGCGCGAGGACGCTGCCACGCGCTTCACCCATACCAAATAACAGGAAAAACCCATGAAAGCTCTGCGTGCCGCGACCGCGCTTGCACTTGTTCTGTCCGCCTCTTCCGCCTTCGCCATCGACAGCATGGCCCTTGAATACGGCAACGGCAACCGTACCGACGTGGTACGCGTCTCGGCCCAGTGGAACTGGAAGAAGCCCTTGTGGAGCTCGGCCTCCACCGAATTGACGGGCCATTGGGACGTCAACCTGTCGCACTGGAAGGAAAACCGCTTCGACAACGTGCCGGGCCAGACCCAAAACTTCTGGTCGACCGGTGTCACCCCGGTGTTCCGCCTGCAGCCGGCCGGCAGCAAGACCGGCATCTACGGCGAGGCCGGCCTGGGCGTGCACTACTTCTCGCAGCTGTACAACAACAACACCTCCAAGCTCTCCACCCACTACCAGTTCGGTACCCTGATCGGCGTGGGCTATCGCTTCACCCAGAATTTCGACCTGGGCCTGCGCGTGCAGCACTTTTCCAATGGCGGCTTCAAGGAGCCCAACAGCGGCGTCAACCTGGGACTGGTGCGCGCAGCCTACCGCTTCTGATGTGACACAAGCCGAAGGCGCGGGCTTGGGATAAAGTTGGACCGCGGAACGGGGAGGCAGGCTCCCCGTTCTTCTGAAATTCCACCGGAACCACAGGAGCCAAGCCCGTGAAGCCCAAGATTTTCAGCGATTTCCTGCGTGCCATCGGCACCCGCAAGGCGCCCAGCGCGGCGCAATTGTCGGAACTGGCCAGAGCCCTGGTCTCCGGCCGCGGCGAAGCCTCGGGCGTGGCCATGGCCGGCCAACTGATTGAGAGCTATGCCCGCGCCAGCGACAGCGTCAAGGGCGAATTCCTGAGCTTTCTCGCGCGTGATTTCGGACCCGACCCGCGCCAACTGGCGCGCGCGGTGGAGGCCTGGAGCGCCAAGCCCGATCCCAGGACCGCGCAAGCCCTGCACAATGCCGCCGAGTCGCCGCGCCAGGAACTGATTCGCCGCATGAACCTGGCGCCCGGCGCCATGCCGCAGCTGGTGCAGATGCGCGAAGACGTGCTGGCGCGCATGAAGCAGGCGCCGGAGCTGGCGCTGGTGGATGCCGACTTCACCCACCTGTTCTCTTCCTGGTTCAACCGCGGCTTTCTCAATCTGCGCCGCATCGACTGGTCGACCCCGGCCGACATTCTCGAAAAAATCATCGCCTACGAGGCGGTGCATGCCATCGACAGCTGGGACGATCTGCGCCTGCGGCTGCTGCCGCGCGATCGCCGCTGCTTCGCCTTTTTCCATCCGACCCTGCCCGACGATCCGCTGATCTTCGTTGAAGTGGCGCTCACCAATGGTATCCCGGATGCCATTGCGCCCCTCCTGGCATCCGGCCGCCGGCCGCTCGACCCGGACAAGATGAACACGGCCGTGTTCTATTCCATCTCCAACTGCCAGAAAGGCTTGCGCGGGGTTTCCTTCGGCAATTTCCTGATCAAGCAGGTGGTGGAAGAGCTCAAGCGCGAACTGCCGCGCATCAAAACTTTCGTCACGCTGTCGCCGGTGCCGGGCTTCATGGATTGGCTCAAGGGCCGGCGCGAAGCCGGCGCCAGCCACTTCAGCGCCGAGGATCGCAAGCAATTGAAGCTGCTCGATGGCAGCGACTGGCAAGGCAATGCGGCCCATTGCGCCGCACTGGAGCCGGTCATGACGCGCGCCCTGCTGAGCTATCTGGCGCTGGCCAAGGACAAGCAGGACAAGCCGGTCGATCCGGTGGCGCGCTTCCATCTCGGCAATGGCGCGCGCCTGGAGCAGGTGAACTGGATGGGCGACAAATCGGCCAAGGGCATCCGCCAGGCCGGCGGCTTCATGGTCAATTACCTGTATGACCTGGACCGCATCGAACGCAACCACGAACGTTATGCCAATGAAGGCAACGTGGAGCTCTCGCCGCGCCTGAAGCGCATGGTGCAGGCGGTGCAGGCGCTGCGGGCTTGAGCGGCCGCCGCGACAAGGTTCAATGCCACGGGTGCGTTTGCTCAAACTTTTTGCACAGTACGCAAAACCGCTGCCGACAGCCGGACTCTTAACGGTATGTCCGCCACAACTCCGCTCAACCTGGCAACAGCCTGGGCGCCGGAATCCAGGCTGCAAGCCTTGGAAGCCATCTTCTGCAATGCGCCGGTTGGCTTGTCGGAGCTTGGTCTGGACGGGCGCTTCCTGCGCGTCAATCCGGCGCTGTGCAAGATGCTGGGACGCAGCGAGGAGGCGCTCCTGGCGTCCACGGCCGAAGCCGTCACCTCGCCCGGCGATATGGCGCGCGCGCATCAGGCCATTGCAAGAGTGCTGGAAACCGGCGTTCCCACCGCCATCGACAAGGAGTACGTGCGGCCCGACGGCACGCGGGTGCCGGTCAGTTCCATGCTGAATCGGCTGCTCGACGAAAACGGCCAGGCACGCGGGGTGCTGGTGGTGACGGTCGATCTGTCGGCGCGCCGGCGCGCGGAGGAAGCGCACCGCAAGAGCGAAGAGCGCTATCGCATGCTGTTCGAGGCGATCGACGAGGGCTTCTGCCTGCTCGACCCGATACTCGACCTGGCCGGCAACCCTATCGATTACCGCATCTCCGAAGTGAATCCGGCTTTTTTCCGCCAGACCGGAATTGAAAGCGTCACCGGCAAGACAGTGCGTCGGCTGGTGACCGGGCGCGAAAGCTTCTGGCTCCCTTATCTCGGCCACGTCTTCAACTCCGGCGGCTCGGAGCGCCGCGTCATGTATGCGCGGCGGGTGCGGCGCTGGCTGTCGGTGCACGCCTTTGCGGTCGGCCGCCGCAGCCGCCGCCGGATCGCCTTGCTGTTGTCGGACATCACCGAGCAAAAGCGGGTGCAGGACGAATTGGCGCTCAGCAACGAGCGCCTGAACCTGGCGGTGGAAGGCGCCGGCGATGGCGTGTGGGACTGGAATCTCGATAGCGACGAACTGATCGTTTCCGAACGCTGGGCGCAAATGCTCGAGCTCGAGGTGCCGAAGTCGGCCATCGATGCCCAGGTCTGGCGCGACCGCGTGCACCGCGATGACCTTGAGCGCGTGCAGGCCGAAATCGACGATTGCCTGCGCGGCATATCGCCCTCCTTCGTCAGCGAATTCCGGGTGCGCACCACGAGCGGGAAGTACAAGTGGATGATGGCGCGCGGCATCGTCGCCAATCGCGACGGCGCCGGCCGGCCCTTGCGCATGACCGGCATGATGACCGACATCTCCGAACGCAAGCGCGCCGACGAGCTGATCTGGCGCAACGCCAATTTCGACGCCCTGACCAGCCTGCCCAACCGGCGCCTGTTCCGCGACCGGCTGGAGCAGGAAATCCGCAAGGCGCAGCGCCTCGATTCACGCCTGGCGCTGTTGTTCATCGACCTCGACCGCTTCAAGCAGGTCAACGATCTGCTGGGCCATGACATGGGCGACGAACTGCTGCGCCAGGCCGGCGAACGGCTCTCGGCCTGCGTACGCGATACCGACACCGTGGCGCGCCTGGGGGGCGACGAATTCACCGTCATCCTGACCCCGCTGGAGTCGCCCGGCTGGGTGGAAATCGTGGCGCAACGCATCCTGGACGCGCTGGCCCAGCCGTTCAAGCTGGGGCGCGAGGTCAGCTATCTGTCGGGCAGCGTCGGCGTCACCCTGTATCCGAATGACGCCGCCAGCGCCGAGGAAATGCAGCGCAAGGCCGACCAGGCGATGTACGCGGCCAAGAATGCCGGCAAGAACCGCTTTGCCTACTTCACCGAAGAGATGGACCGGCGGGCGCACTTGCGCTTGCGGCTGGCCAATGAATTGCGTTCGGCCCTGGCCGAGCATCAGCTGGAAGTGCATTACCAGCCCGTGATCGATCTGCGCAGCGGCGCCATCGTCAAGGCCGAAGCGCTGCTGCGCTGGCAACATCCGCGCCTGGGGACGATCCGGCCCTCGGAATTCATTCCGGTGGCCGAGGAATCCGGCACGATCACCATGATCGGGGATTGGGTCTTGAGCGAAGCCGCCCAGCGCGCGCTGGAATGGGGCCAGGTGCTGGGGCGGACCTTCCAGATCGGCGTGAATCGCTCGCCGGCGCAATTCCTTTCGCGCGGCGGGGAAGACCCGGTGCAATACCTGAGCCGCATGGGGCTGTCGGGCCAGTGCATTTCGCTGGAAATCACCGAGGGCCTGCTGATGCATGCTTCGGACAGCATCGCCGCCCGGCTGCTGGAATTGCGCGATGCCGGCCTGCAAGTGGCGATCGACGACTTCGGAACCGGCTATTCCTCCATGGCCTATTTGAAGCGCTTTGACATCGACTATCTCAAGATCGACCAGTCTTTCGTGCAGGACATGGAGCATGACGAAGGGAACCGGGCGATAGCGGAATCGATCATTGTCATGGCACACCGTCTCGGTTTGAAGGTGATCGCCGAAGGCATAGAAACCCGCGCCCAGCTGGAATTGCTGCGCGCTGCCGAATGCGATTACGGCCAGGGCTTTTACTACTCGGAAGCGCTGCCGCCGACGGCATTCAGGGAATTGCTGGTTTCACAGGTGCATTGAAGGGGCAGGGATCAACCAACGGGAGCTGATCATGCAGGGATCAAGCGAAAAACTGGTGCAGATGGAGTTGAATGCCATTGGCCGCTGGATGGTGCACGAAGTCGGCGATGAACATGAGCTGGCGTCGTTCGACGCGATTGAAGACTGCGTGGATTATGCCTATGGGATGGAGCAAAGGCATGAGGCGGTGGTGGTACAGGAGCTGCGCAGCTTGCATTGAGCGGGCAATGCAAGCTATCTGGTCCGGACCTTGCGACCCGGACCTCAAGACTTAAGACTTATCCGCCAGACGCATACGTAAACTTGTTGTTCTTGATCGTACCCATCACGCGCGAACGCTGGTCGAGACCAACGTGGTCTTTCGGGCTCATGTTGATGATGCCCTGCGGGACGGTCAGGTTGTGGGTGTTCTCCATGGCGCTGCGCAAGGCGGCGCGGAATTCCTTGGTGCCGGGCTTGGCGGTCTTCAGCGCTTGCGGCACGGCGTTGGCGATCAGCATGTAGGCGCCCCAGGCGTCGGCGGCGAACTGGGTGGTGGTGTCCACGCCATAGGCCGCTTCATACTTCTTCACGAATTCCAGCGCCACTTTCTTGACCGGATTGCCGTCCGGCAGGCCCTTGGCCACCACCGCCGGACCGGTCGGGAAAGGCGTGCCCTCCACGTCCTTGCCGCCCACTTTCAGGAAGTCCAGGGTGCCGATGCCATGGGTCTGGTAAATCTTGCCCTTGTAGCCGCGCTCGATCAGCGTCTTTTGCGGCAGCACGGCCGGGGTGGCGGAAGCGCCGATCAGCACTGCGTCCGGCTTGGCGGCCATGATCTTCAGGACCTGGCCGGTGACGCTGGTGTCGGTACGCGCATAACGCTCGTTGGCCACCACCTTCATCTTGCGCAGTTCGGCCAGCTTGGAAAATTCTTTCCACCAGCCTTCGCCGTAGGCATCGGAAAAGCCGATGAAGGCCACGGTCTTGACGCCCTTGTCGGCCATGTCCTGGGTCAGCACGGTCGACATGTGGGTGTCGTTCTGCGGCATCTTGAAGGCCCAGATGCGCTTGCCGTCGACCGGCTCGACGATGGAAGCCGAAGCGGCCAGCGTCACCAGCGGCGTGCCGGTTTCAGCGGCCACGTCCAGCATGGCCAGGGCATTGGGCGTGGTGTTGGGGCCGACCACCACGTCCACGTGTTCTTCGGCGGTCAGCTTGCGGATATTGCGCACGGCGCTGGTGACGTCCGAGGCGTCGTCCAGCAGGATGTACTGCACCTTCTGGCCGGCGATCTCTTTCGGCCACAACAGGACCGAGTTCTTGCTCGACACGCCGATGGCCGCAGCCGGTCCGGTGGTGGAGATGGAAACGCCGATCTTCAGTTGGGCAAACGCGGGAGCGCTGGCGATCAGGGTGGAAAGCAGGGATGCGCCCACTAGCAGGCGCGTGGTCTTGAATTGCATGGTGGTTCTTTCAGACGATGGAAAACAAGGGAAATCGATACAAAGGAAATCAGTGCAGGAAAAATCGATGCAGAGGAAAACGATGGGCCGGCATCATTGACGTGGCGTGCCGGGCGCGCTCTTCTCCACCACTTTCTGGTTGATGGCCCCGAACAGGGATTTGCCGTCGGCGTCCAGCATCTCCAGGCGGATGGTGTCGCCGAACTTCATGAACGGGGTCTTGGCCTCGCCGTCGGCAATCATCTCCAGGCAGCGCTTTTCGGCGATGCAGGTATAGCCCTTCTTCGGGTCCTTGTTGGACACCGTGCCCGAGCCGACGATGGAGCCGGCGCGCACATTGCGCGTCTTGGCCAGGTGCGCGATCAGTTGCGGGAAGTTGAACACCATGTCGCTGCCGGCATCCGGCGCGCCGACGTTGACGCCGTTCCAGGTGGCGCGCAGCGGCAGGTGCACCCTGCCCGCC
>JAEVZY010000280.1 GCA_023392035.1 Pseudomonadota bacterium
ACCCGGTAACTCAATGCACCGTGCTGCCGCGGCCGCGACAGCACGGCCGGATTGAAGATCCCGAAGCACTCGCCCTGTGGAAACCGTACCGATTGCGTGACCAGGCCTGGATGCCCTTCCCGATGGATGCGCTGCCCCACAGCCTGGGTGAAGCTGTAATCACCGGGGTGCACCAATGCCGGATATCGGCGACACAGGCCGCGAAAATCCAGCAAGGCAGCCCGGCAATCGACCTGATAGAGCTTGCGTTCGCAACTGACACCCTCTTGCTGGAAACCCGCATCGGCCAGAAAGCCGAAGTACCAGTGCCAGGCGCTTTCCCAGACGCCGGTTTCAACCGTATCGGACCCATACCAGACGCCGAAACTGCCGTCGGAATAGCGGCTCCCGCTCCAGGTGTTGAAGGGGAAGCCAACGGCATGGAACCAGACCGCCTCCTCGAACGGCCGGTCGATCACAGGCTGGGCTGACTGATAGGGCTGCGGCTTGACCGCGTCTTCCACCTGCTGGGCCAGCTTCCAATCCTGCGGGCGATCGGACAAATCGTCGAACAGGTATTCGGATACGCGCAGGGAAACGATATTGCGGATCAGGGCGCCACGAAAATTGGCCAGGCGCAATTCATTGAACAGCCCATCTTCGGGCAGTTCAGCCGGCCCCTCAGCGGCCACGGGCACGGTCCAGATAAGTGCGCAAGACCAGCAAGCCGGCAAAGCCCCATTCGCGCACCAGCTCAACCGGCGTGCGGTTTTCAAAGGCGCGATTGGGGGTGCTCATCCAGCGGTAAGCCAGGTCGCGATTGGCGGGAAACAGCAAGCGCAGATTCTTGTGTATGCCCAGCAGATGCCCGACTCTTTCGTACTGGTCGCGACTGGAGCCGATGGGCTCGCCCTTGCGATAGCGCGCCAGGGCGGCGCGGTTGCCGGAAGCCAGGCCCAGCAAGACAGCCTGATCCTCGGTACTCAGTTGCCAATGCTCAAACAGGGTCATGACCATGCGGGCAAGTGCGCCGGGATCGCTATCGGCTTCGGGCTGGGCAAGTAGAGGACTCATGCCCATCAAATTAGCACGCTTCAAAAGAAACGCAAGCCGTTACTTTCGAAACGGTCGCAAGCCAAACAACCTGCCCTATTTCCCGGACACCGAACTGAGATTGTCGTCCCCCGGCGCACCGAACAGCTGCTCCTTCAGCATATGCAGCTGATCCCGCATCTTGGCCGCCTTTTCGAATTCCAGGTTCTTGGCCGCTTCCATCATCAGCTTCTCCAGCCGCTTGATTTCCTTGCTGGCCTGCTTTTCATTCATGGAACCGTACTTGGCAGTTTCCTCGGCCACCATCAGTTCCAGGCGCGCTTCCTGCGGGTTGTAGACGCCGTCGATCATCTCGCGGATCTCTTTCTTGATGCCCTGCGGCTTGATGCCGTTGGCTTCGTTGAAAGCCATCTGCTTGGCGCGGCGGCGCTCGGTTTCATCGATGGCGCGGCGCATGGAATCGGTGACCCGATCGGCATACAGGATGGCGGTGCCGTTCAGGTTACGCGCGGCGCGGCCGATGGTCTGGATCAGGCTGCGCTCGGAACGCAGGAAGCCTTCCTTGTCGGCGTCCAGAATCGCCACCAGTGACACTTCCGGAATATCCAGACCCTCGCGCAAGAGGTTGATGCCGACCACCACATCGAAGGTGCCCAGGCGCAGGTCGCGGATGATTTCCACCCGCTCCACGGTATCGATATCGGAGTGCAGATAGCGGACCTTGACGCCGTTGTCGGTCAAGAATTCAGTGAGCTGCTCGGCCATGCGCTTGGTGAGCGTGGTGACCAGGACCCGCTCATCCACCTTCACCCGCGCGGTGATTTCGGACATCAGATCATCCACCTGCGAACTGGCGGGACGCACGATCACCTGCGGATCGACCAGGCCGGTGGGGCGCACCACCTGCTCCACCACCTGGTCGGCATGCGTGCCTTCGTATTCGGCCGGCGTGGCGGAGACAAAAACCGTCTGCCGCATCTTCTTTTCGAATTCGTCGAAGCGCAGCGGGCGATTGTCCAGCGCCGAAGGCAAGCGGAAGCCGTAGTCCACCAGATTCACCTTGCGCGCGCGGTCGCCGTTGTACATGCCGTTGAGCTGGCCCAGCAGCACGTGCGATTCGTCCATGAACATCAGCGCGTCTTGCGGCAAATAGTCCACCAGGGTCGGCGGCGGCTCGCCCGGCTTGGAGCCGGTGAGATGACGCGAATAGTTTTCGATGCCCTTGGTGAAGCCGATTTCGGCCAACATCTCCAGATCGAAGCGGGTGCGCTGTTCCAGCCGCTGCTCTTCGACCAGCTTGTTTTGCGAGCGGAACCATTCCAGCCGCTCGCGCAATTCTTCCTTGATGGTTTCCACTGCGTTCAGCACGGTGGCGCGCGGCGTGACGTAGTGCGAACCGGGGTAGACCGTGAAGCGCGGAATCTTCTGCCGCACCTTGCCGGTCAGCGGGTCGAACAGTTGCAGGCTTTCGATTTCATCGTCGAAGGTTTCCACCCGCAAGGCCAGCTCGGCGTGTTCAGCCGGGAAGATATCGACGATGTCGCCGCGCACGCGGAAGGTGCCGCGCGAAAAATCCATTTCATTGCGCGTGTACTGCATCTGGATCAGCTTGGCCAGCAGATCGCGCTGCGCCAGCTTGTCCTTGCTGCGCAGGGTGAGAATCATCTTGTGGTATTCGTTCGGGTTACCGATACCGTAGATGGCCGACACCGTCGCCACGATCACCACATCGCGCCGCTCCATCAGCGACTTGGTGCAGGACAGGCGCATCTGCTCGATGTGCTCATTGATGGACGAGTCCTTTTCAATGAACAGATCGCGCTGCGGAACGTAGGCTTCCGGTTGGTAATAGTCGTAATAGCTGACGAAGTACTCCACCGCGTTGTGCGGGAAGAATTCGCGGAATTCGCTGTAGAGCTGGGCCGCCAGGGTCTTGTTGGGCGCAAACACGATCGCCGGCCGTCCCAGGCGGGCGATGGTATTGGCCATCGTATAAGTCTTGCCCGAGCCGGTGACCCCCAGCAGCGTCTGGAAAAACAGCCCGTCTTCCACCCCTTCCACCAGTTGCGAGATGGCCGTGGGCTGGTCGCCCGCGGGGGGGAAGGGTTGGTAGAGCTTGAAGGGAGAGTTGGGAAAGGTGACGATTTTGGATTCGTCGATATTGCTGGTGACTTCCGATAATTCCGCCATTGAATCCGACCTTTGGTAAAATCCCGGGTTGCGTCGTGGGCAAAGAATGCGTGTCAAATGCGCATCGGACCCGCCCCGGCTCCCTACCTTGTTGCTGGACATGGCGCCTGGCCCGGCCCAGCGAATTTTTCATACTATCACGATGAACGCACCCGCTCCTGCAGACCTGTTCTCCGCCGTGGAGATGGCCCCCCGCGATCCGATTCTGGGGATTACCGAAGCCTATGTCGCCGACAAAAACCCCAGCAAAGTGAACCTGGGCGTAGGCGTCTACTACGACGACAACGGCAAGGTGCCGCTGCTGAAATGCGTGCAGGAAGCAGAAGCCAAGATGCTGGCCCAGCAACTGCCGCGCAACTACGTGCCCATCGACGGCCTGGCCGTGTATGACAAAGCGGTGCAAGAGCTTGTATTTGGCGCCGACAACCCCGTAATTCAAGAGAAGCGTGCCCTGACCGTGCAAGCCCTGGGCGGCACCGGCGCGCTCAAGCTGGGCGCCGACTTCATCAAGCGCCTGCGTCCGAACGCTGCGGTCTGGATCAGCAACCCCAGCTGGGAAAACCACCGCGCCCTGTTCGAATCGGCCGGCTTCACCGTCAAGACCTATCGCTACTACAAGCCGGAAACCCGCGGCGTCGATTTCGAAGGCATGATTGCCGACCTGCAAACCGCACCGGCCGGCGACGTCATCCTGCTGCACGCCTGCTGCCACAACCCGACCGGCGCCGACCTGTCGCAAGAGCAATGGGGCGAAGTGATCAAGGTCGTGCAGGCCAAGAAGCTGGTGCCCTTCCTCGACATGGCCTACCAGGGCTTTGGCGACGGTATTGCCGAAGACGGCGCCGTGGTGCGTCGTTTCACCGAAGCCGGCGGCCCGCTGTTTGTTTCGAACTCGTTCTCGAAGTCGATCTCGCTGTATGGCGAGCGTATCGGCGCGCTGTCCATCGTCGCTGCCGACGCCGCTGAAGCTGCGCGCGTGCTGTCGCAGATGAAGCGCGTGGTGCGCACCAACTATTCCAGCCCGCCCATGCACGTGGGCCAGGTGGTCGCCATGACCCTGACCAACCCCGAACTGCGCAAGCTGTGGGAAGACGAGCTGGCCGTCATGCGCGGCCGCATCAAGGAAATGCGCAAGCTGCTGGTTGAAAAGCTGAAGCAGAAGGCCCCCAGCCACAACTTCGATTTCGTGATCAAGCAACGCGGCATGTTCTCCTATTCCGGCCTGACCAAGGACCAGGTGGAGCGCCTGCGCGCCGAGTACTCGATCTATGCCATCGACACCGGCCGCATCTGCATCGCCGCGCTGAACACCAAGAACATCGACTACGTCACCGACGCCATCGCCAAGGTGCTGTAAGCGAAGGAAAGTCGGGCAGAAGTTACCGGCAGGCGTGAACGAAAAAAATCTTCGTTTTCCTCACGCAAGCTTTTGACATTTGCCCGACAGACCCATATAATCGCTTTCTCTGTTCCCTGATAGCTCAGTCGGTAGAGCGACGGACTGTTAATCCGCAGGTCCCTGGTTCGAGTCCAGGTCGGGGAGCCAAAATTCCGAAAGGCCCTACGTGAAAACGTGGGGCCTTTTTCATTTCCGCCCCGTGCCCGTTACCGCCTACCCCCGCCCCTCGTCGAACTGATTAGGCGCCACCGTCCCACCCACCGTCGCCGTCGGACTAACCGCCGGATAAAGCCAAGTGAACACACCGGTTGCCGCCGCTGCGCCGAGACATTGGGCAATGATGAAGCCCACCGCATCACTCGGCCGTATCCCCGCAAAGGTATTGCTTGCAGCCCGCGCCAGCGTCACCGCAGGATTGGCAAAGGACGTCGATGCGGTGAACCAGTAAGCCGCCGTAATGTAGGCAGCCACCGCAAAGGGCGTGACAGTCGGACGGCTTCTGGAACAGCCGATGATCACGCCGATCAATCCAAAGGTGGCGATGAACTCGCTCCACCACTGCGCGGGCCCCGATCTGGCATGCTCCGAAGCGAAGAAGCTCGGTTCACCAAACATGGCATGGGCCGCAGCGACTCCAGCAAATGCTCCAACAAGCTGCGCAATGACATACGCCGGAACCTCCCTCCGCCGAACATTGCCCTGCCACGCTTCAGACAGCGTGACCAGCGGATTGAAATGCGCGCCGGATACCGCTCCAAACATGAGGATCAACGCGACCAGCCCTGCGCCCGTCGACAGCGTGTTCCCCAGCAGCGCAATGGCCACGTTGCCGCCGGCAAGCCGCTCTCCCATGATCCCGGAGCCAATCACCACGGCCAGCAGAAAGGCGGTTCCCAATCCCTCTGCCACGACCCGCTTTGCCAGGCTCATACCGCTTTCTCGCCTATGGCCTTGATCTCGCGCTGTATGGCGTGCTTGTCCAGCGTGTGAAGCGGAAGCGAGAGGAAGTTTCTCATCCGTGTACCGATCTGGCGGAAGATGCGCTCGAAGGCGGCCCTCTTCTCCTCATCGCTTCCTTCCACTGCAGCAGGGTCTTCAAAACCCCAGTGCGCGGTGCTCGGGTGGCCCGGCCAGATGGGACAAACCTCACCCGCGGCGTTGTCGCAGACGGTGATGATGAAATCCATGTGCGGCGCATCGGGCAGCGCGAACTCGTCCCAGCTCTTGCTGCGCAGGTTCTCGATTGGATAGCCGGTTTGCTTCACCAATTCAATGGCGAACGGGTTCACGGTTCCTCCCGGCTTGCTGCCGGCGCTAAAGCCCTGGAAGCGGCCCTTGCTGAGGGTGGTCACCAGAGCCTCCGCCATGATGCTGCGGGCGGAATTGCCGGTGCAGAGGAAAAGTATGTTGTAGGTGCGATCCTGGTTCATGTCGCTGTCTTCAGCGGTGGTTGGAAGTCTTTTTGTTTGCCTGGGCAGAACGGCCCGGCCGCTCGGTGCAGTTGGAAAGGCTGACCGGGGAACAGCTATTGCCGCCGCAGCAGTTCTCCGTCAGGAATGAAAGCAATCCATTCATCTCCTCGAAGTTGGCGGAGTAAATGATTGAGCGACCCATCTGCGTGGGCGTGGCCAATCCGGCGTGCGCCAGCTCCTTCAGGTGGAAGGAAAGGGAGGACGGCGCAATGCCAAGGGCTTCCGCGATCCGGGTGGCGGCCATTCCTTCCGGACCAGCCTGGACCAGCAAGCGAAACACCGCGAGGCGGGAATCATGGGCAAGGGCTGCGAGAGCTTTGACGGCATTCTTCGTTTCCATATTTTGATAATACTCGAATTATCGAATGCATGGAATCTTTGTCCAAAGTCAAACGCACGCATGCGTCCTTGCACGAACGCTGACATCCGTCCACCGTTCAGCGATACTTCAAGCAAGCCTCAACCGGTGCCCGCCCAATCTCGTCTTCAAGGAGTTGAACATGGCCAGTGAATCGATTCGTGATCCGCTCAAGGACCATCTTCTTACACCACAGAACTCGGCCTTCATCATCATCGACTACCAGCCGATCCAGGTCAGTTCGATCCGCTCCATGGAGCAGAAGCAACTGGTCTTCAATATCGTCCATACCGTGAAGGCAGCGCTCAACTACAAGCTTCCCATCGTTCATTCGACAGTGAATGTCGGGACCGGGAGAAACAAACCTCCGATCCAGCCGCTCATGGAATTGCTGGGGGACTATCCAACATACGACCGCACCACGATCAACAGCTGGGAGGATGTCGAGTTCAAAAAGGCTGTAGTCGAGACGGGCCGCAAGAAACTCATCATGACCGCGCTTTGGACGGAAGCCTGCCTGGCCTTCCCGGCCCTTGATGCCTTGAAGGAAGGCTACGAGGTCTATGCCGTTGTCGATGCAGTCGGCGGCACCTCAGTCACCGCGCATGAAACGGCGCTGCGCCGCATGGAGCAGGCAGGGGCCCAGCTCATCAGTAAAACACAGCTCTATTGCGAGCTTCAGCGCGACTGGGCACGTGGGGACACCATTCCCGGTTTCATGGACGTTTTCGAGAGTTGGGACGGGTTCAACCCGGAAAAAAACCTGAATAAATAGTCGAATCAGGTCGGCCCGCCAAAAATTCCGAAAGGCTCTACGTAAAAGCGTGGAGCCTTTTCTTTTTTCAGTGGTCATGGCGATACGCCGCAAACTTGGTGATTTGCGTCCGCCCCGGGAACTTGACAGCGATTCCCCGACATACCCAAATTACTGTTTATCGGCATCGCGCCGATTTGTCCCCCTCACTTCGCGAACTGGTTTCCGAGCAGCCCGTGCTTATGAGCAGTGCTAGCCCCACCCTGACGGCAGACATCGCAGCCGCTGCCCTGGAAGCCGCGCCCTATCCCTTCCTGTTGCTGAGCACCGAATTGGCGATGGTCGAGGTAAATGCGGCCTATTTGCGCACTGTCGGCAGAACGCGCGAAGAACTGCTGGGCCGAAATATTTTCGACACGCTTCCCGCCAGTCCGGATGACGTCAATAACGAGCGCGAGGTGCGAGCTTCCATCGAGCGGGTCATTCAAACCGGCAAGCCCGACACCATCATGGCGCTCCGGTATTCCCTGCCCCGGCCGACGCCTGAAGGGTCGGTGTCCGAGGAGCGCTACTGGAGCGTCGTCAATACCCCCATATTGGATGACCAGGGCCGGGTCAAGCTGATTCTCAACAACCCGATTGAAGTCACCGAATTCTGTGCGCCGAACAAGCCTGCGGGGTCGGCGCAGGCCGACCATGATTTTGGCCTGCTGACCGAGGGCAACATACTGCGACGCGGCCAGGACCTGGAAGAAAGCAACCGCAATCTGACCGAGGAACGTGCCCGATTGCGCCGCATTTTTGAGCAGGCGCCAGGATTTACCGCAATCTTGCATGGCCCCCAGCTCATCTTTGAGATTGTCAATGAATCCTATTACCAACTGGTTGGACATCGCGACTTGATAGGCAAGCCGGTGCGCGAGGCATTTCCGGAGCTGAAGGGGCAAGTCTATTTCGATTTGCTCGACAAGGTGCTGGCAAGCGGCGAACCTTTTGTCGGCCATGAGATGTCCGTTCAGCTGCAGCGCTTGCCGAGCGGTCCCCTGTCGGAACGCTTTGTCGATTTTGTTTACCAGCCATTGTTTGCACCGGATGGCGCGGTATATGGAGTGTTCGTCCAGGGCAATGATGTCACCGAAGAAAAGCAGGCGCGAGAAGCTGTTCAGCATATGGCCTACCATGACCCGCTCACTGGGCTGCCCAACCACACCCGCTTGCTGGAACAACTGCAAGACACTATCCAGGCGGCCAAACAGCAGCACCGTGCCTTCGCCGTGCTGCACCTGGACATTGGCTGCTATCGCGAGATCAACAAGGTGCTGGGTTATCGCGCCGGCAATCAGCTGTTGCAGCAATTGGCCCAAGGTCTGGCACAGTTCGCCAAGGGCGATGAAGCTTTGGCGCGGGTAGGTGAATCCGACTTTGTCCTGCTCTTGCCCCGCGCCGGCGCCGACCACGCAATCCAGGTTGCGCAACGGCTGGTGACTGCCTTGCGCGTCCCGGTGGAAGTGGCTGGTTTGATGGTCGATCCCGGCGCCAGCATAGGCATTGCCCTCTATCCCGGCCATGGCACCGAAGCCGAGGCGCTGCTGCGGCGCGCCAGCACCGCCGCGCAAGATGCCAGCCCGGGTCAAGGCGGATACGCGATCTATACCGGCGGCCAGGAACAGGAATTCGCCAGACGCCTGGCCTTGATGGGAGATTTGCGCCGCGCCATCGAGCAGAACGAGTTGCTGCTGTACTGCCAGCCCAAGGTCAATATCGCCTCGCGCCACCCGTGCGGTGCCGAAGCGCTGGTGCGTTGGCAACATCCGGTACACGGCATGATCTCCCCGGCTGAATTCATCAAACTGGCCGAGCATGCCGGCTTGATCACCCCTCTCACCAACTGGATGCTGGACGCCGCCTTCAATCAGGCTTATGCATGGCAGGAGACCGGATTGAAGCAGGGCTTGTCAGTGAACCTGTCGGCTCATGACTTGTACCATCCCGGCTTGATTGACCGCATCCGTGGCTTGTTCTCCACCTGGGGCATCAGCCCCGAGCTGATCCAGTTCGAATTGACCGAGAGCGCCCTGATGAAGGATCCGACCGCAGCGTTGGCCACGCTGAGCCGCTTGAAGAAACTGGGCACCCGACTCTTCATCGATGATTTCGGCACCGGGTACTCGAGCCTCAGTTACTTGCAGCAGTTGCCGGTGGACTCGGTCAAGATCGATCAATCGTTTGTAATGCCGATGATCACCAGCAGTGATTCAGCAACGATCGTGCACTCCACCATCGAGCTGGGGCACAACCTGGAGCTGGAAGTAGTGGCCGAAGGGGTGGAAAGCCAGGCCGTGTGGGACCGCCTGGCGGCGCTGGGATGCGATGTGGCTCAGGGCTACCTGATGAGCATGCCGATTCCGGCTGCGCAGTTCGGGGATTGGGAAAGCAAGTGGTCGCGGATGTCGGCGTAGCGTCGCCCTGCAGTGCTCGGAAGTTCAGGTGCCGGGTTGGCCTCACCGCTCCCCCAGCGCCAACAAGGACAACACCCGCTCCCGGCTGATCCCCAGCAAGGCCGCCACCGTGGTGGAGAAAATCCGGTACTCCGGCTGCTGGCTCAGGGCCGAAAAATCCTGCGCCAGGCGGGCGGCCGTTGCCGCGTCGTCGGAGGAGCGCGCCTGATCCGCCCGCTGCGTCGCCTGCGCAAGCGCGCGGCTCACCGTTTCCCGCGTTTGCCTGACCCGCTCAAGCGCCTGGATCACGCGCTGCAAGGACACCCGCAGCGCCTGCACATCATGCGTCTGCCAGCTTGCCGGATCGACCGCGGGGGGCTCGGCTTCCGCCTTGACGCGACTGAACTGCCCGGTGGGAAAACGCACGCCATCGCCCTTGATCGCGATGCTGTCGCGAGTGGCGATCCAGGCCGACTCGGGCACGGAAAAAACCAGTGCGCCGCCCTTGCCCTGGCTGACGCGAATCCTGGCCGGCGCCAGTGCGCGATCGAAGCGCTGCGCGATTTCCTCGTCGGGCAAGCCGGGCTCGACAATCACCGACTGCAGCGCCTGCCCCATGCCAAGCGCAAAGCTCAGCGTCTCCTTGTCGCCCGCCTGCAGGGTCTGCAGGTTCAAGCCGCGGATCGTGAAGCGCTGGCTGGCCGGTGCCGGGCTGCTGAATTTCAATTGCGCATCGATGCTGCCGCCGGAAGCGGCGCGGCGCTGGCGCCAGCTGTGGGCGAACTGCTGCAGCTTGCTGTCGATCTGTTCGTCGCTCACCTGGCGGCCGGCAATCCTGGCGCTGATATCGGCCTTCAAGGCCTCCAACTGGCCGCTGCTGGCATCCAGGAATTGCATAGCCTGCTGGGCGTCGGCCACTTCGCGGTTGAGCTGCTGGTCCCACAGCTTCAAGCCGCGCCGCAGGCTGGCCGAGGGGCGCGCGCTCGCAGCCGGCTCCGCTTGCGCATCGGCCGTCGTCCGCGCAAGCGGCGTCGAACGATTCACGGCGTCGCCGCCGCGCAGCTTGTTGGCGGCGACTTCGTTGGCGGTGTTGAGCGAACCAATCTGCATGAAGGAAAGGTCGCGACCTTACAGGACGTTGAACAGGGACAGGCCGGACACCTTGGCGTAAGCCTTCTGCGTCGCCTGCAGCGCCAGGGTGTAGCCGTTCAGGTCCACCGATGCCGCGCCATAGTCCAGCTGCGACAGATCCACCAGCGCGGTCTGGTTCGACAGGCTGACATTGGCGTGATTCTGGTCCAGCCCGGAGAGGATGTTCTGCGCCCCGCCGTGTCCGGCGATCTTGCCGCTGACCATGCCCATGGCCGTGTCGATATTGTCCAGCGTCATGGCCAGCGCCGCGTGCGCCGCCGGATCGTTGGCCGTCACGTTCGGCGTCTGCAGCGTGTCGGCGGCCTGGTCCAGCCAGTTCAGCAAGATGTCCATGCCTTTCATGTCGACATTGGCCGGCTGCGTCACGCCATTGCCGACCACCACCTGCTGTTGCGCGGTGTTGCCGGTAAAGCTGTAGCGCGAGCCGATCGGCGCCGCGGCATCGAAAGTGATGCTTTGGCTATTCACCAGCGTGCCGGAAAAGATGTAGCGCCCCTCCTGATCCTTCATGTTGGCGGTGTAGAACAGGCTGTCGCGCAGGGACAGCACGGTGCTGGTCATGGCATTCAGGTCGGCCGGCGTATTGCCGCCATCCAGCGCCCACACCATCAGGTCGCGCGCCTGGCCCAGGTCGCGCACCATGCTGTCCATGTAGGTTTCGTTCTGCTGCAGGCGGATCTTCAGCGCGCCGATGTTGTCGCGGTACTGGCTGATGGCGGCCTCTTCGCGCGTCAGGCGCGAAATGCGGATGGCGGCAATCGGATCGTCGGAAGGCACCTGCACCCGCAAGCCGGACGACATCTGTGCCGTCAGGTAGGCAAGCCTGGTCTGGTTCACCTGCAGCGAACTGGTCATGGTCGCTTCAAACTGCGAACTGGCGATACGCATGCTTCTCTCCTCAAGCCATCATTTCCAGGACGCTGTCGAACAGCTGGTTGGCGGTGGCGATGACTTTCAAATTGGCCTGGTACATCTGCTGAAATTCCATCAGGTTGACCGCTTCCTCGTCCTGGTTGACACCACTGGTCTCGGACCAGTTGCTGGCTGCCTGGTCGCTCACGGTTTGCGCGGTCGCAAGCAGCGACTGGTTCTGCTTGCTGGCCATGCCCAACTGGCCCAGCAACTGGGTGTTGGCGTCGCCCAGGGTCACGGTCCCGGTCGAGGCGGTGCTGATCGTCTGCCCCTTCAGGTCGATCAGTTTCAGCAGATTGCCGTTGTCGCCCAGCGTGCCGTCGGCCGAGAACGCCAGCTGCCTGGCTTCTATGCCGGCAGCCACTTGCAGCAAGCCGTTGGCGCCGGTCGGGTCATACACCAGCAAGGCGGCGCCGGGATCGCCGTTCAGGTCGGTGCCAGCCGCAAGCTGGGCGTTGACGCTGTCGGCCACCGTCTTGGCGATGGCGGAGACCGACTGCTGCAAGGGCAGCAAGGTGTTCAACTGAAAATCGGCCAGCCCGCCCAATTGCCCGCCAAGATTGGCCCCGGTCGTGGAAAAACTTTGGTTGGCAAAATCCACCTGCAAGGTCGGCATGCCGCTGCTGGCCACATTCAGCGACAGGGTGGCCACCGTGCCCTTGATCACCAGCGGCTGGCCGTCGCGCAGCGAGACGTTGTAGGCGCCGTCGGGCTGCTCCAGCACCTGCACGCCCACCAGGCCGGCCAGGGATTGAACCCGCTGGTCGCGCGCATCCATCAAGGCCGAAGCATTGCCGCCGCTGACCTTCAAGGCGGCGATCTGCTTGTTCAATTCACCGATATCGGCGCTCAGCAGATTGATCTGCGACACCGCGGCGGCAAGCTGCTCCTTCACCGCATTGCGCTGGTTGTTCAGCAAATCGTTCAGGCTGTTGAAGCGTTGCGAAAGCGTATTGGCGGCGGTGATGATCTGCTGGCGCAGCGGCATGGAAGTCGGCTCCAGGGTGGCGGCATTCAGGGCCGAAAAAAAACCGTCGAGTCCGTTGTTGATGCTCGACGCATCGTCCCCCATCACCCGCTCCAGCTGCGTCAGATAGGCTTGCTGCGGCGTGTACTGGCCCAGGTTGGCGGCGGCGTTCCACACCTGGTGCACCTTGTAGCTGTCGGAAAAGCGCTGCAAGGCACTGACTTGCACGCCATTGCCGGGCGAACGCAGATCGCCGTAGGGACTGATGGTCGCCAGCACCGCGCCCTGGCGCGAATAGCCGGCGGTCTTGACGTTGGCAATGTTCTGGCTGGCGGCACTCAGGGCAATCTGGGCCGCCTGGGTACCGGAAAGCGCATTGTTGAGAATGCTCATGGAGACGGATCTGGTTCAGGGCCGCAACGCCGCTCCCGAAAGGGACCGGGGCGCGCGGCCCTTGTGGGAAAAAGGCGACCGCAAGGATGAAAACTTAAATCGATGAAGTCTGCTTGGGCAGCAACTGCTTCAGGATCGCATCCGCAATCCCGAACGCATGCAGGCCCGCCATCTTGTCCGCCACCATGGTGTCGCCCAGGTCCAGCATGTCGGCGGCGACGCGATCCTTGAACACGCTGTCTTCGCTCGCCATCGCGCGCGTGGCGGAGCGCATCTGGCGCAGCATCTGCGCAATGAAAAAGGCTTCGAATTTTTCGGCGGCCATGCCGGCCTTGGCACGGTAGGCGGCATCATCGGCGGCGGCAACGGGGCTGTCGGCGGCAACGCTGGCAGCCAGGGCGCCGGCTTGCTGCGGCAAGTCGAGTGGATTCATCGGCTTTCCTTAAATGACGACCAGTTCGCCGTCGATGGCGCCGGCCTGGTCCAGCGCCTGCAGGATCGACATGATGTCGTCCGGCGTGGCGCCGGTGCTGTTGATGACGTCGATCACGGTCTGCAGCTTGGCGCCGGCCGGCCACATGAACATATGGCCCGAGCCCTGGTTGACCGTCACGCTGGATTGCGGCACGACCCTGGTCTGCCCGCCCCGGCTGAAGGGCGCCGGCTGGCTGACCACCGGGTTTTCCGAGATCACGACCTTGAGCGAGCCGTGCGACACCGCCGCCGGCCGCACCTTCACGCCCTCGGAAATCACCACCGTGCCGGTGCGCGAATTGAAGATCACCTTCGGCACCTCGGTGCCCACATCTACCGACAAGGCTTCCAGCCGGGCGACGAAGGCTACGCGCTGGGTCGGATTGGCCGGCGCCACCACGTCGATGCTGGTGGCGTCGCGCGTGCTGGCAATCTCGCCGAAGCGGCGGTTGATGGCCTCGACGATATTGGTCGCGGTCTGGAAATGCGGATGCTTCAGGCTCAGGCGTACCGTCGGCCGGGTGTCGAAATCGGTCTCGATCTCGCGCTCGATGATGGCGCCGTTGGGGATGCGCCCCGAAGTCGGCGTATTGATCGTCACGCTGGAGCCGCTCTTGCCGCTGGCATTCAAGCCGCCCACCACCAGGTTGCCCTGGGCCAGCGCATACACCTCGCCATCGGCCGCGCGCAATTGCGTCAGCAGCAGCGTGCCGCCGCGCAGGTTCTTGGCGTCGCCCATCGAGGACACCGTCACATCCACGCTCTGGCCCTTGCGGTAGCCGGGCGGGAACACCGCGCTCACCATCACCGTCGCCACATTCCGGCTCTTGGTATCGACACCGTCGGGCAGCTTGACGCCGAACTGCTTGAGCATGTTCGACACCGACTGGCCGGAGAACTTCACCTGCAGGCTGTCGCCGCTGCCGTTCAGGCCCACCACCAGGCCGTAACCGATCAGGGGGTTCTCCCGCACGCCCTCCACCGCAATCAGGTTGCGCAGGGCCACGGCATGCGCGGGCGGCGCCGCGGCCATCAGCAGGGCGAACAGGGCAAGGGCCGGCGCGGCAATCGAAAAAGGTTTCATGTCTGGTCTCAGAAAGGCATCCACGGACTGGCGAAGAAGCGCGTCAGCCAGCCCGGCGCATTGGCATCGGCCAGGGTGCCGCTGCCGGAATAGGCAATGCGCGCATTCGCCACCCGCAGCGAGGACACGCGGTTGTCGGTGTCGATATCGGCGGCCCGCACAAAGCCCAGCACGCGGATGAATTCCTCGCCCTGGTTCAGGTACAGCGTCTTCTCGCCGGCGATACGCAGCAGGCCGTTGGGCAGCACTTCCTGCACGATCACGGTGATCGCGCCCTGCAAGGCGTTGTCCTGGGTGCTGCTGGCGTTGCCGGCGAAGTCGCGCTTGGCATCGATGCCGACATCGGTCTTGAGCGATTTGCCGCCGAACATGAAGGGTTGGATCGCCGCATTGCTGGCCTTGTCGAACTTGGTGCCGGCGTTCTTGCTGGCCTGGGTCGCCTCTTCCAGCTTGATGGTCACCACATCGCCGGCGCGAAAGGCGCGGCTGTCGGAGGTCAGCGACCATGAGGTTTCCGCGGCAAAGACGCCGCCGGCCTGGCCCCTGCGCGCGCCCTGCGTCACCGCCGCCGGCGGCAAGGGATTGGCTATCGGCCCCGGCAATGCCTGCGGCGGCGCGACGGCGGCGCAAGCCGGCAGCAGCAAGGCCAGGCCGGCAATGAAGAAGCCGCGCATGGCTCAGCGCACCGCTTGCGACAGGTATTGCAGCATGTTGTCGGCGGCGGACAGCACCTTGGTATTCATCTCGTAGGTGCGCTGGGCCGCGATCATGTCCACCATTTCCTCCACCACCTGCACGTTCGAGCCTTCCAGCGCGCCCTGCTTGAGCTTGCCGAAGGCGCCCTGCCCCGCCATGCCTTCGTTCGGCGTGCCGCTGGCGACGGTTTCCTGGAACAGGTTGCCGCCCAGGGCCAGCAGGCCGGCCGGATTGATGAAGTTGGTCAAAGTCAGTTGGCCGACATCGGTCGGCCGCACATTGCCGGCCACCGTCACTGACACCGTGCCGTTTTCGGCAATCGAAACCGAGGTCGCGTTATTCGGGATGACGATTTCCGGCACGATGTGCAAGCCCTGCGCATTGACCAGGTGGCCGGTGGAATCCACCTGCAGCTGGCCGGCGCGGGTATAGGCCGGATCGCCATTGTTCTGCCGCACCTGCAGGAAGCCGGCGCCGACAATGGCGACGTCCAGCGATTGACCGGTGGTCTGCGTCGCGCCTTCGGTAAACACCTTCTGCGTGCCGACCATGCGCGTGCCGTTGCCAAGCTGCATGCCGGACGGCGCCACCGTATCGGTGCCGACCTGGGCGCCCGGTTGCTGGTCGATCTGGTAGGACAGGTCTTCGAACATCACGCGGTCGCGCTTGAAGCCCACCGTATTGACGTTGGCCAGGTTGTTGGCAATGGCCTGCAATTTCGCATCCTGCGCCTGCACGCCGGTCTTGCTGATCCACATGGCTGGGTTCATGGTTTTCTCCCTTTGATTCCGTTAGCGCTTCAGGCGCCGACCAGGCGATTCCCGATCTGCGTCATCGAGTCGGCGGCGTTGTACAGCTTCATCTGCATTTCAAAACTGCGGTTGAGCGCCATGGTTGCCACCATCTCTTCCACCGCCGAGACATTGCTGCCTTCCAGGTGGCGGCTGCGCAGCGCCACCCTTTCGTTGGCCGGCAAGGCCTCGCCCGAGCGGGTGACGATCAGGCCGGCCTCGTTCTTGGTCAGCTGCGCGGCGTCGGCCGTGACCAGCTTGAGCTTGTCGAACACCTGCATGGTCGGCTGGCCTTCGGGCTGCAGAGAAATGGTGCCGTCGTTGCCGATGGCGATGCTCGAATACGGCGGCAGCACGATCGGGCCGCCGTCGCCCAGCACCGGCCGGCCGTTGGCGTTCAGGGTGCCATCCGCATCCAGGGTCAGGGCGGCGGTACGCACATAGGCTTCGCCCTCGCCCCATTGCACAGCGATATAGCCCTGGCCGGCAATGGCGACGTCGAGGTCGCGCCCGGTGGCTTTCAGCGTGCCTTCGCGCGTGGACAGGGTATTGGCCTGCAGCACGCTCTTGTGGCGCGCGTCGTAGCCGTAGCCGGGCACGGTTTGCGCCGACGACATTTCGAGCGTGGCGCGAAAGCCCGGCGTGTCCATGTTGGCGAGGTTGTTGGCATGCACCTGCTGGGCATGCAGGCCGCGTTCGGCGCCGGAGAGGGCGGTATAGATCAGCGCATCCATGGCGGCCCGCTCAGATGGCCTGCATCAGCGACTGCATCATCTGGCTCTCGGCCTGGATCACCTTGGAGTTGGCCTGGTAGTTGCGCTGCGAAGTCATCAGGCTCACCAGTTCCGAGGTGACATCGACGTTGGACTGTTCCACCGCGCCGGTGGCCAGCTTGCCGGCCATGCCCACGCCCGGCGTCGAATACACGGCCGCGCCCGAGACATTGTTGGCCGACCAGCCGGAGTTGCCCACCGAAGTCAGGCCGTTCTCATCCGGGAAGGTCGCCATCGCCAGCATGCCGATGCTCTGCTTCTGGCCATTGCTGTATTGCGCCAGCACCGAACCATCCTCGGTGATCTCGACCCCGGTGAGGGTGCCGGAGGCGTAGCCGTCATCCGGATTGTTGACCAGCGTGGTGGCGGCGCCGGCGAACTGCGTGGTGCCGGTGTAATCGACCGCGACGCTCATGGTGGCCGCGCCCACCGGCGTCGCCGCCAGGGTCACCGCCGGGGTCGGCGTGGGAAGCTGGCCCTGGGTATCGAAGCTCAGCGACAGCGGACCGCCGGCGACCGCAGCCGTGGTGGGCGGCACCGCCGGCGTAATGACCGCGCCGACCGTACCCGTGACCGAGCCGTCGGTATCGATCACGGCCGGAGATCCGGGGGAAGTGATCTGCGTGCCCTTGATCACCACGCCATCCATGGTGTAGTGCACATCGACCGTACCGGTGCCGGTCTTGACGAAGTACTGGGTCACGCTGTGCTGGTTCCCCAGCGAGTCATATACCGCCGACGTGACCGAACTGTTGTAGCTCTGCGGCAGCTTCGGATCGAAGGGGGTGGCGGTGGGCACCGTCCAGCCGGCCGACATATTGCCGACATAGCTGAGCCGGGTGGTCGCCTGGGCCGGGATCTGGCCGGACGGCACCAGCAGGTCGCCCAAGGGCCCGGGCATGGTGCTGCCGGGCGCCAGCGGATAACCCTGGGCCTTGCGCCCGAAGACGTCGACCACATAGCCATCCTTGTCGGTCGAAAACAATCCGACCCGGCTGTAGACCGTGGCGCCGCTGATGTCGCGGGTGACGAAGAAGCCGCGGCCCTGGATCGCGGCGTCCATCGAGCCGCCGGTCTTGAGCACGCTGCCGCCTATGCCTATGGTCTGGGTGGTGGAGAACACTTGCGTACCCATCGGTTGCGAACCGGCGTACATGTCGGCGAAGTTGGCCCGGCTCGACTTGAAGCCGTAGGTGGTGGCGTTGGCGATGTTGTTGCTGATGGTCTCGATCGAGTTGTTGACAGCCTGCAGACCGGAGATGGCGATTTCGAAACTCATGATGAATTCCTTTCAGGGTGAATCAGTTGGATGACGCCACTTGGCGATTGAAGCTGACGATGGCCGAAGGCAGCACCGTCCCGATATTGGAAACATTGAGCGCGGCGCCGTCGCTGGAAAACTTGACGCTGTCGATGGTGCCGGACACGGCCACGCTGGCGCTGGCGCCGTCGCCGGTGTCCACCCGCAGCGCGTAATCGCCGGGCGCAAGGCCGAGCCTTGCCGCATCGAAGCTGAAGGGCAGGTCGCCCGCCTTTTGCGCACCAAGGGGAATCCTGTGCTCGGCGCCGTCGGCCCCGGTCAGCACCAGGGTGGCGCCGGTAGTGGCGTTGGAGAAGCTGATCGTGCCCGGCACCGGGCCCTCGCCCAGCGCAAGATGGTCGACCGCCACCGATACGCTGGAGCCGACCTGTGCCCCCAGCGTCAGCATCTGCATGCTCTGCATCATGCTGACGTTGTTGGACATCATTGCCGACAATTGCTGCAGCGATTCGGTCTGGCTCAGGGTCGCCAACTGGCTCACGTACTGGCTGGGGTCGGAGGGCGAAAGCGGGTCCTGGTTCTTGATCTGCGCGATCAGCAATTGCGTGAACATGTCGGACAGTCCGTTGCTCGCCACTTTCTGGTTGGCCGACTGCGCGTTGCTGCCGTTGCCGGCGCCGCTGGTGGTGGGATTGGTTTGCATGGTCTTTGCCTTGATCAGCTTCGGTTGGCTTCGGTTGGCTTCGGTCAGCCTTCGCCCAGTTTCAGGAGCGATTGCTGCATGGTCTTGATGCGGTTGAGCACTTCGACATTGGTTTCGAATGCGCGCGAGGCGGACATCATGTCGGTCATCTCCGCCACCGGATTCACGTTCGGATAGAACACCATGCCGTCGGCATCGGCCAGCGGATTGCCCGGCTCGTGCACCCGGCGCAAGGGTTCCGCGCTCTGCACCACGTCCAGCACCTGGACCCGGCCGCCGACGGCGGCGCTACCGCCGAAGCTGTCGCCCATCACGGCCGCAAACACCGGCTTGCGGGCACGATAGGTTTCGCCTTCATTGGCGCCGACTGCATCGGCATTGGCCAGGTTGCTGGCGATGGTGTTCAGGCGCACGGTCTGCGCCGCCATGGCGGAACCGGCGATTTTCGTGATGTTCTGGAATGACATGCTGGTGCTCCCGCTTATTGCCCATTGATGGCTTTCGCCAGGCCCTTCAACTGCATGTTGAGGAAGGTCAGGCTGGCCTGGAAATCCGAAACGTTCTGCGAAAACGCCGCCTGCTCGACGCCGATCTCCACCGTGTTGCCGTCGCCGGTCGGGTGATAGGGCACGCGGTACAGCATGTCCGGATCGTCGGTGCTCAGGGCCAGGCCGCTCGCGTCGTCGGCGCGCGTCTGCTGCAGCGCCGACTTGAAGTCCATGTCGCGCGCCTGGTAACCCGGTGTGCTCTCGTTGGCGATGTTCGACGCCAGGATCCGGGTGCGCTCGGCGCGCAGTTTCAAGGCATCGGGATGCAGGCCCAGGGCTTTATCGAAATGAATACTCATGGATCACCTTTCATTCGCACTGCAATGTGCATTCACGCTTTCACGGTTGGAGGCCGCCGGCAAACTGGCTATCATCGCGACACTCCCTTCTTTCATCCTTCTCATGCTCACCCGCGCTTCCCTTGCATGCGCAGCCCTGCTGGCGCTCACCACCCAAGACCTGATTGCCGCCGGCTTCGACTCCGAACGCATCACCACCCGCGTTGAAGAAGCGGCGCGCGAACGGCTGGCGCAACAGGCCGAGCGCGCCGGCCTGCTCGATCCGCAGTTCGAAGTGGCGGTAGTCACCAGGAAGGCGCTGCCGGCCTGCCCCGTCGCACCGCAGATCGACAGCATCGATGTGCGCCAGCCCAGCCGCATGCGCTTTGCGCTCGACTGCGCCGGGCAGTGGCGCCAGGAAGTCATCGTGCGCGGGGCAGTGACGGCGCGGGTGCTGGTGGCCAGCGCCGACATTCCCGCCGGCCAGCCCTTGAGCGCGGCCGATGTCATGCTCGAACGGCGCTCGCTGCAGGGCGCGCCGGAGGCCTTGTCCGACGCCAAGGAGATCGCCGGCATGTCTTCGCGCCGCGCACTGCGCGCGGGCGACAATCTGCGCCGCAGCTGGCTGGTGGCGCCGCTTTTGGTCAAGCGCGGCGACGCCACCCGCATCCTGGCCCGCCATGACCAGATCGAAGTCAGCGTGGCTGGCGTGGCCATGGAGAACGGCGCCAAGGGCGCCACCATCAGCGTGCGCAATGCCGCCAACAACAATGTGATCCAGGCGCGCGTCATCGCCGCCGGTACCGTTGAACCCATCACCATGCCGGGGCCCACCGCTCAGTCCCCCGACTGAATCGACTGCACCGACTGCACCCGCGTAGCGATGCGCGCAAGCTTGCCGGCATAGGCCGGATCGGTGGCATAGCCGCCCTGGGCCAGGCCCTGGGCAAAGGCTTGCGCATCGGCGCCGGCATTGAGCGCGCCGCGATAGCGCGGATTGGTCAGCAGGAATTGCGCGTAGTCGCGAAAGGCGGCGGCGCGGTCGGGATAGCTGCGAAAGCGCTCCAGCTTGGGCACGGCGTGGCCGTCTTCGTATTCCGTGGTCAGGGCCTGCGCCACCGCGCCGCGCCAGCCGGCGCCGGCCTTGATGCCGAACAGGTTGTTGCTGTCGCGGCCGTCGGCCTGGCGCAAGGGTTTCAAACCCCACCCCGACTCCAGCGCCGCCTGCGCCGCCACGATCTCGGGCGCCACGCCCAGACGCTTGCCGGTCTCCTGCGCCCAGGGCGCGACGGTCGCCAGGAATTCCTGCTGCTGTTGCGCAAGCGGCGCAGCCGCCGTGGCCTCGGTCTCCACGCCGCTGTTGCGGTAGAGCGCAGCCTCGACGCTGAACCCGGAAGACGACCCGCCGCTCCAGGCCGAACCGTGTTCGATGAAATCGCGCACCTCGGATTGCAGCGCGCCGAAGGTGGCGGCGAAATTGATGCCCTCCACGACGCCCAAGCCGGCGCTCGCCACCCGCAGCGGCGCGGCGGGCGCGGTGGCCGCCGTGGGAGCGATGCCCAGCTCAGGCCGGAGCATAGATCTGCTCCTCGCCATGCAGCACGCGCTGCATGATGTGGTTCTGGTCCATCAGCAGCTTGCAATTGCGCTCATTGAGCCACTTGCATTGCCGCACCAGCGCTTCCAGCGCCTGCCATTCGTTTTCCAGCCTGGTGCGTGCCGTGTCGTTCAGCAGCGCGAAGGCATCGCGCATGCTGGCGCCCTCGCCCAGCAGCAGCTTCACCAGCAGCACGCGCTGGGCGCGGCGCGCCTGCAGCGTATCCACCAGGGCCGTGATGCATTCGATGGCGGCGCAAAGTCGCGCCGTGCGATAGCCCAGCGCCGCCTGGAACTGTTCCTCCAGCAGCGCATGCAGGGCGCGATAGTCCTGCAGGTCCAGATTGACGTCGCGCACCAGGGTCAACATGGCTTGCTTGCGCTTCATGACCGGCCCCGGTGAAAGCGTTCGACCAGGCCGGCCAGCTTGCCGGCGTCGAAGGGAATCTCGCCCTTGGCCAGCGCCTCGCGCAGGGCGGCGACCTTGGCGTGGTCGATGGCGGGCATCTCGCGCATGGCGTTCAGCGCCGGCTGCAGCACGGCGGATTGCAGGTCGGCGCCGGCATGGCCGCTGGCACCGGCCGGCGCGGCAGCCGCCG
>JAEVZY010000299.1 GCA_023392035.1 Pseudomonadota bacterium
CCGCGGTACTCAGGAGGATGCCAGGGCCGAAGCCTCGGACTGCGCGGCCTGCTGCCGCTGCCACATGCTCGCGTATGCGCCGCCGGCCTGCAGCAACGCGGCGTGCGTGCCGCGTTCGATGATACGCCCGTGTTCCATGACCAGTATCTGATGGGCATCAGCAATGGTGGAAAGTCGATGGGCGATCACAAGCGTGGTTCGATTGCGCGCAATGTCTTTCAGTTGCGCCTGTATCGCCTGCTCGGAACGCGAATCGAGGGCCGAAGTGGCTTCATCAAACACCAGGATGGCGGGATTCTTGAGCAGGGTGCGCGCGATCGCCACCCGCTGCTTTTCACCGCCTGACAACTTCAGGCCGCGCTCGCCCACCTGGGTTTGATACCCCTCGGGCAAACTGGAAATGAAGTCGTGGATATAAGCGGCCTTGGCAACGGCAACGATTTCTTCATGGCTCGCGCCCGGACGGCCATAGGCGATGTTGTATTCGATCGTATCGTTGAACAGCACCGTATCTTGCGGCACGATCCCGATCGCCTTGCGCACCGAGCTCTGGCTCACGTCGCGCAAATCCTGGCCGTCGATGGTGATGGCACCCTTCTCGATATCGTAGAAGCGGAACAGCAGGCGCGACAAGGTCGACTTGCCGGAGCCGCTGTGCCCGACCACCGCAGTGGTGGTTCCGGCCGGAATGGCAAAATCCACGTCGAACAATATCTGGCGCTGCGGCTCATAGCGAAAGTCGACATGGTGGAAAGCCAGCGCCGCGCCTTTCACTGCCAGTGGCCGCGCATCCGGCTTGTCGCTGACTTCCCGATGCTGATCCAGCAGCGAGAACATGCGTTCCATGTCGGCCAGGCTTTGCTTGATCTCGCGGTAGATCACACCCAGAAAATTGAGCGGAATGTACAACTGGATCATGAAGGCATTCACCAGCACCAGGTCGCCCAGGCTCATGCTGCGGTCCATCACACCCAAGGTGGCGCGCCACAGGATGAGGGTGACGGCGATGGCGATGATGGCGGACTGCCCGGTGTTGAGCAGCGACAGCGAAGTCTGGGAACGGACCGCCGCCTGTTCATAGCGCTGCAAGCCCTGATCGTAGCGCCGCGCTTCATATTCTTCGTTGCCGAAGTATTTCACCGTCTCGTAGTTGATCAGCGAATCGATGGCGCGCACATTGGCTTTGGAATCGAGGTCGTTCATGGTGCGCCGGAAATGCGTGCGCCATTCCGTGACCAGGACGGTGAAGCCGATATACGCGGCCAAGGCCGCCGCGGTGATCGCCGAAAACCAGATGTTGTACTTGAGGACCAGATAGCCCAGCACCAGCGTAATTTCGATCAGCGTCGGCAATATCGAGAACAAGGTGTAGGACACCAGCGAAGAAATACCGCGACTGCCGCGTTCAATGTCGCGCGTCATGCCTCCTGTCTGGCGATTGAGATGAAAGCGCAGCGACAGCGCATGCAGATGGCGAAATACCTTGAGTGCAACGGTGCGCACGGCGCGCTGCGTCACCTTGGCGAACACGAATTCGCGCATTTCAGTGAAGAAGGTGGTCGACAGCCTGAGTGCGCCATAGGCAATCAGCAACCCCACCGGCAGCACCAGCGCCAGGCGCGGATCGTCCGCGGAAATATTCAGGCGATCCACCAGCTGCTTCAAAATCAGCGGCACCCCGACATTGGCGAGCTTGGCACCCACCAGAAATATGAGCGCAAGCAACATCCGCCATTTGTATTGCCACAGGTAAGGCAGCAGCGTGGCAATGGTGTTCCAGTCGTTGCGATTGGAGGATGGCGGAGGAGACGGTTCGGATGAATTCGTGTGGCCGTGGCGGCGCATGGCGATGCCGGGATGACTTATGATGCTGCTGATTCTATTCCTTTATCCCTCCCCTTATCTTCCACCCCCTTACCGACCCCAGCCATGAGCCAGCAAGTCGTACTTCCCGAAGGCATGCCGGAATTGCGTGTCATGCCCATGCCAGCCGACGCCAACGTCCATGGTGACGTGTTCGGCGGCTGGATCATGTCCCAGGTGGACATCGCCGGATCGCTGCCTGCAGTCCGCCGCGCCAATGGCCGGGTGGCGACCATCGCCGTCAACTCCTTCGTCTTCAAGCAGCCGGTTTTCGTGGGGGATCTGCTGTCGTTCTATTCCCACATTACCAAGGTCGGCAAAACCTCGATCACGGTCAACGTTGAAGTCTATGCCGAGCGCAACCGGCTGCAGGTGGAAGTGGTCAAGGTTACCGAAGCGACGCTGACTTATGTGGCCACCGACAGCGATCGCAAGCCGCGCCTGCTGCCTGAGCTTCCGGCCCTGGATTGATGGCGATGCGGCATAGCGATCAATCCAGGCGTTTGTTCCTGCAGCAGGCCGCGCGCCTGGCCGGCGCCAGCGCCCTCTCGCTGGCCTTTCCGGGCTTGGCATTGTCCAAGACCCGCGCCTGGCCCTTCGGCCTGGGCGTGGCTTCGGGTTCTCCCTTGCCGGACCGGGTCATGCTGTGGACGCGGCTGGTGCCGGAAACCATCACCGGGCCGCTGGATGTGCCCTTGCCGGTGAAATTGCGCTGGGAAGTCGCGGAGGACGAACAATTCCGCAAAGTCGTCAGCAGCGGCGAGGTGACCGCCCTGCCGCAATTGGGCCACAGCGTGCACGTGGATGCAGCGGGCCTGGCGCCAGATCGCTGGTACTGGTATCGCTTCCAGACGGCCGATGCCGTGAGTCCGGTCGGCCGCACGCGAACCGCGCCGGCGGCGCAGTCCATGCCCGGCGCCTTGCGTTTTGCGGTGGCCTCCTGCCAGCACTGGGAATTCGGGCATTACGCAGCCCATGGCCACATCGCCAATGCCGGGGTCGACCTGGTGGCTTTCCTGGGTGACTACATCTACGAATGGGGTCCCTACGATCTGAAGCATCCGGAGCTGCCGCGCCGCACCGCCGCCTCGATCAGCCTGGCGGAATACCGCAATCGCTACGCGCAGTACAAAAGCGATCCCAAGTTGCAGGCTGCGCATCTTGCGGCGCCGTGGATCGTCACCTGGGACGATCATGAGGTCGCCAATGATTACTCGGGCGCGCATGATGAGCGCATGGGCGCAGCCTATCTCGCGCGCCGTGCCGCTGCCTACCAGGCATTCTATGAACACATGCCGGTGCGCCTGCATCAGCTGCCGGCACCCGGCAAGGCCTTCGCCAACCTGCGCATCTACGAGCGCTACGACTGGGGAAGCCTGGCGCGCTTTCATATGCTGGACGATCGCCAGTATCGCGCCTTGCATGCCTGCCAGCCGGCCGAGGGCGGCTCGAGTTCGGTCACCAATGCCGCCTGCCCGGAACGCCTGCAGGCAGGCCGCAGCATGCTGGGCGCCGAGCAGGAAGCCTGGCTGGCCCAGGGCATGGCGCAATCGCCGGCGCGCTGGAACTTCCTGGCCCAGCAAACCTTGATGGCGCAAGCGAGCCAGATTCCAGTGCACAAGCCGGGGGATGGCCGATTCTGGACCGATGGCTGGGACGGTTACCCGGACGCGCGCGATCGCCTCTTTGCCGACATCGCGCGCCATCGCCCGGCCAATCCAGTGGTGCTGTCCGGTGACGTCCACACCTTCTACGCCACCGAGTTGCGACGCGATTTCAATCGGCCGGTCAGTGCTGAAAACCCGGTGCTGGCCACCGAATTCTGCTCGACTTCCATCACCTCCAGTTCGCGCCCGCAGTCGCGCACCGATCAATACGTGGCACAGAATCCGCATATCCGCTATGGGCGCAGTGACCGCCGCGGTTTCATCCTGGCGGAGTTGTCGCCGGCCAGGTTGAAGGCATCTTTCATTGGACTGGAAGATGTCCAGCAGCCGGAATCCAGGGCGGAAGTGCTGGCCAGTTTCGTGGTCGAGAACGGCAAGGCCGGCCTGGTTCGTGCCGACTGAAGGC
>JAEVZY010000348.1 GCA_023392035.1 Pseudomonadota bacterium
AGGCAGATCTTGGGCAGCTGGGTGGTCTTGCCGGAGCCGGTTTCGCCGCCGACGATCACCACCTGGTGCTTCATCAGCGCCTCGGCAATCTCCTCTCGCCTGCCGGAAACGGGCAGTTCTTCGGGAAAGCGGATCTCGGGCAGGGTTACGCGTACCGGCGCTGTCGCGGGAGCGGCAGGCGGCTTGCGCCTTTCCTGCTGCGGACGGGCGGATTTTTTCTGGCTTTCAGGTGCAGACATGGCCGGCCGAATTATAATGCGGCGGATGGAAAATCCGGTCCAATTCGTCCAGTGGCTGCGCTCGGTCGCCCCCTATATCCACGCCTTCCGCGGCAAGATATTTGTCGTCGCCTTTCCGGGCGAACTGGTGATGGCCGGCGCCCTGCCGGTGCTGGCCCACGATTTGTCCTTGTTGCATGCCTTGGGCATCAAGGTGGTGCTGGTGCACGGCTCGCGCCCGCAGGTGCAGGAACAGCTCGATCTGCGCCACGTGCAGGCCCGCTTCCACAACGGCGTGCGCATCACCGATACCGTGGCGCTGGAATGCGCCAAGGAAGCCGCCGGCGAATTGCGCCTCGATATCGAAGCCGCCTTCAGCCAGGGCTTGCCCAATACGCCGATGGCGCATTCGGCAATCCGCATCATTTCCGGTAACTTTGTCACCGCGCGCCCGGTGGGTATCATCAATGGCGTGGACCATCTGCATACCGGCCTGGTGCGCAAGGTCGCTTTCGAAACCCTGCATCCCATCCTGAACGCCGGCGGCCTGGTGCTGCTGTCGCCGCTGGGCTTTTCGCCGACCGGCGAAATCTTCAACCTCACCATGGAAGACGTGGCGCTTTCCACAGCCCTGGCGCTGCGCGCCGACAAGCTGATCTTCATCACCGAAACGCCGATGATGAGCGACCAGAGCGGCGCCCCGATCAACGAAGTCTCCTGCCACCAGGCGCGCGCCATCCTCGGCGAAGGGGTGCTGCCGCCGGACCAGGCGTTCTACCTCGACTACGCCATGCAGGCTTGCAGCGGCGGCGTGCCGCGCGCCCATATCGTGCCCTATGCGCTGGACGGCTCCACCCTGCTGGAACTGTTCACCCACGACGGCGTGGGCACCATGGTCTCGGCGCAAAACCTGGAAAGCCTGCGCGAAGCCACGATTGAAGACGTCGGCGGCATTCTCAAGCTGATCGAACCGCTGGAAGCCGACGGCACCCTCGTCAAGCGCGGGCGCGAATTGCTGGAGCGGGAAATCAATTATTTCTCCGTGATCGAGCACGATGGCGTAATCTTCGGTTGCGCCGCGCTCTATCCCTTCCCGGAAGAAAGAATGGCGGAAATGGCTTGCCTGACGGTGAATCCCGAAGTGCAGGCCCAGGGCGATGGCGAGCGGCTGTTGAACCATATTGAAAACCGGGCGCGTGCGGCCGGCTTCAACCGCCTGTTCGTGCTGACTACCCGCACGGCGCATTGGTTCCTCAAGCGCGGCTTCACCATGGCCAGCGTCGACCAGCTGCCGCGCGACCGCCAACGCATCTACAACTGGCAGCGCAAGTCGCAAGTGCTGATCAAGAACCTGTAACGCATTCAGAATCGGGCCCGGCGCATAGGCGCGGCCGCAACGTAGAAACAACGGAGAAACACATGGCACGTACCGTCAACTGCATCAAGCTCAATCGCGAGGCCGAGGGCCTGGATTTTCCGCCCTATCCGGGCGAGCTGGGCAAGCGCATTTATGAGAATGTGTCCAAGGAAGCCTGGGCCGCCTGGTTGAAGCACCAGACCATGCTGGTCAATGAAAACCGCTTGAACCTGGCCGATCCGCGCGCCCGCAAATACCTGGCCACGCAGATGGAAAGGCATTTCTTCGGCGAAGGCGCCGATGCCGCCCAGGGTTACGTTCCGCCCACCGAATGATTTGACCCGCTCAAGGAAACCAGAATGAAAACCCTGCTGCTGATCGTCGCGCTGTTTGCCCTGCAACCCGCCTTTGCCGCCAGCAGCTTGACGGCCCATGGCGACACCTTGAGCGATTGCCCGAAAGGCGGCGGTGCGCCGCGCCATGGCGACTGCCCGCGCTGAGCGCGGCTTCAGTTTCCATTTGCGGTTTCCCGCGCGGCGCCAAGTCCGCGCAAACGCTGCAGGCCCCGCAACCGGGGCCCGTGGCGCTTCAGAACTCCAGCTTCAGAACTCCAGCTTTTGCACGCCCTGCGGCGTGCCCAGCAGGCACACGCCCGCGCCCTGGCGGGCGAACAGGCCATTGGTGATGACGCCGACGATATTGTTGATTTCCGTTTCCAGCGCGGCCGGATCGGCAATCTGCAGGTCGTGCACATCCAGGATGTAGCCGCCGTTGTCGGTCACCAGCGGCGCCTCGCCCTTCATGCGCAAGACCGGCTTGCCGCCCAGCGCCGCCAGCTTGCGCGATACCACCGCATGCGACATCGGAATCACTTCCACCGGCAGTGGAAACTTGCCCAGCGTGTCCACCAGCTTGGAGCCGTCGGCAATGCACACGAACTTGCGGGCCACCGAGGCCACGATCTTTTCGCGGGTGAGCGCGGCGCCGCCGCCCTTGATCATCGCGCCCTGGCGCGTGATTTCATCGGCGCCGTCGATATATACCGGCATCTGCTCCACTTCGTTCAGATCGAACACCGCAATGCCGTGGCTTTTCAGGCGCGCCGCCGTGGCTTCCGAGGAGGCCACCGTGCCGCGGATGCGGTGCTTGACCTTGCCCAGTTCGTCGATGAAGAAATTGGCGGTGGAGCCGGTGCCCACGCCGATGATTTCGCCATCGACGATGTAATCGATGGCGGCGCGCGCCACTGCCTGCTTGAGTTCGTCCTGGGTCATGATGCAAATCCTGAAAATATGGGCCTGGAAGGGGCAATATTTTAGCCGAGCGGACCGACAGCCATTCTTCTTGACTACAATGTGCGCTGCGCTGTGCGGTGTACAGCCTGCGATTCACGGCTTGCGAATCACAGCCAGTCCTACGACCTTGTTATCCATCAGGAGTTTTGCCATGTCCGGCCTGCGGCCCTTCCATCTCGCCTTTCCCGTCCACGACCTGCAAGCCGCGCGCGCCTTTTACGGCGGTGTGATGGGCTGCCCCGAAGGCCGCAGCTCGAACGAGTGGATCGACTTCGATTTCTATGGCCACCAGATCGTTACCCACCTGGTGCCGGGCACTGAGCGCAAGAAAGATTCGAACCCGGTGGATGGCCACAACGTGCCGGTGCCGCACTTCGGCGTGGTGCTGACCATGGCGCAGTGGGAAGACCTGGCCGACAAAGTCCGCAAGGCCGGCATCAAGTTCGAGATCGAGCCCTATGTCCGCTTCAAGGGACAAGTGGGCGAGCAAGCCACCATGTTCTTCTACGACCCGAGCGGCAATGCGCTCGAGTTCAAGGCTTTCCAGGATCTGGGCCAACTGTTCGCCAAGTAAGCACCCCGGCCGGAAGCGCCCGCTTCCGGCCTATTCAACGGG
>JAEVZY010000216.1 GCA_023392035.1 Pseudomonadota bacterium
CCCGCAAGCCTCCCCCTTCTCTCACGCAACCAAGCCAGCCCACGCTTGTCCACCATTGAGCCCGATGCCGCGGGCTCGGGCAATCGAAGCTTTTCTTGCCGCCAATAAGGGATCCGTGCCCGGCGGATCGTTGCGCTCCATGGCCACTCGCGCCCTCTATAAATCTCTCTACCTGCAGGTCATCGTCGCCATAATCATCGGCGTGGCCCTCGGCCACCTTTACCCCAGCCTCGGCACCGAAATGAAACCGTTCGGCGACGGTTTCATCAAGCTGATCAAGATGATGATCGCGCCCATCATCTTCTGCACCGTGGTGGTCGGTATCGCCGGCATGGAAGACATGAAGAAGGTAGGCAAGACCGGCGGCATGGCCCTGCTTTACTTTGAAGTCGTCAGTACGCTGGCCCTGATCGTCGGCTTGGTACTGGTCAACCTGATCGCTCCCGGGCAAGGCATGCACGTGGATCCGAAGTCGCTCGACATCAAGGGCATTTCAGCCTATACCGGGCCGGGCAAGATGGTGGGCACCACCGAGTTCCTGCTCAACATCATTCCGACCAGCGTGGTGGATGCCTTTGCCAAGGGCGACATCCTGCAGGTCTTGCTGTTCTCGGTGCTGTTCGGCTTTGCCCTGCACCGCTTCGGCGGCCGCGGCACACTGGTATTCGACTGGATCGAAAAGCTGTCGCAAGTGCTGTTCGCCATCGTCGGCATGATCATGAGACTGGCACCGATCGGCGCCTTCGGCGCCATGGCCTTCACTATCGGCAAGTATGGCGTCGGTTCGCTGCTGCAACTGGGCAAGCTGATGGGTACCTTCTATGCCACCTGCCTGATCTTCATCTTCCTGGTGCTGGGCACGATCGCCCGCCTGCACGGCTTCTCGATCTGGAAGTTCATCAAGTACATCAAGGAAGAACTGCTCATCGTGCTTGGCACCTCCAGCTCGGAATCGGTGCTGCCGCGCATGCTGGCCAAGATGGAAAACCTGGGCGTCGAAAAATCAGTGGTGGGCCTGGTGATTCCGACCGGCTATTCCTTCAACCTCGACGGCACCTCGATTTATCTGACCATGGCGGCGGTGTTCATTGCGCAGGCGACCGACACCCCGATGACGCTGATGCAGCAGCTGACGCTGCTGGCGGTGCTTCTACTGACTTCCAAGGGCGCGGCCGGCGTGACCGGCAGCGGCTTTATTGTCCTGGCCGCGACGCTGTCGGCGGTGGGCGCCGTACCTGTGGCCGGGCTGGCGCTGATCCTGGGCATTGACCGCTTCATGTCCGAAGCACGTGCGCTGACCAACTTGATCGGCAATGGCGTGGCCACCATCGTGGTCGCCAAATGGAACAAGGAAGTCGACATGGCGCGCCTGACACGCCACCTGGAGCGCGAAACGGCTGAGGAAGGCGACGCACCGGAAGAGTTGATCGTCCACGCGCCACCGGACAAGACGGCTTGAACCCGGCCGGACCAACCCGGTCGGAACAATAAAGCCAGCCAGGACCCGCACATGCTCAACGGAAAGCTCAAGGATGACGGCAGCGTAGAGATCGAAATCGACAACCAGCGCATGACGCTGGATGCGTCGCGGCTTGACCGCGTGCTGAAGGAACTGTCGCAATTGCGCGCGCAAATGCCTGACCGCGTCTCGGACACCCAGCCCCCGGTCGAAACGGTGTTCTTCAACCCGCTGTACAAGGTGAGGCTGGACCGGGAAACCAAGGCATGTCTGCTGTCGCTGCGACATGCCGGCTTTGGCTGGTTGAATTTCGAACTACCTACGCCCGAGGTGCTGAATATGCGCACCCTTTGGAACCATGTGGTGGATCGCATGGACCTGGAACCGCCAATGGCACTTTACGAAGGTCCGGAGCGACGGCGAACCAAGCCGCATTGAAAGCACCCGAATCAGAACAGAGGCATCTGCCCGCTTGCATCGTCCGGCTTCTCTACCGGCGGCGGCGCGAACTGCGAAAAATCCAGTCCGCCAAAATTGCGGGCGCGGCGGTCGATGCCAAGCTTGCGTACCAGGCGTTCAAAGCGCTGCGCCACCAGCTCTGCCCACAAGCCTTCCCCTTTCATGCGCGTGCCGAAGCTGGCGTCATAGTCCTGGCCGCCGCGCATGTCGCGCACGCGGTTCATGACCCGCTCGGCACGATCCGGAAAATGCGCCTGCAGCCATTGCTGGAACAGCGGGCTCACTTCCCATGGCAGGCGCAGCACGATATAGCTGGCGCTGGACGCGCCGGCATCCACCGCCGCCTGCAGCACGCGTTCCAGATCGGGTTCGGTGATGAAGGGAATCACCGGAGCAATGCTCACGCCGACCGGGATGCCGGCTTCGGCCAGGGTGCGTATGGTGCGCAGGCGCCGCTCGGGCGCAGCGGCGCGCGGCTCGAGGATGCGCGAGAGGTTCGGGTCGAGCGTGGTGATGGTGACGGCTGCGGCCGCCTGCCGGCGTTGCGCCATTTCGGCCAGCAGATCGATATCGCGCTCGATCAGCGAAGACTTGGTGATCATCGCCAACGGGTGCCGGGCCGCATGCAAGACCTCGAGCACCTGGCGCGTGATGCCAAGCTTGCGTTCCACCGGTTGATAGGCGTCGGTATTGACGCCGATGGCGATCGATTCCGGCACATAGTTTTTCTTGGACAGGGCCTGGCGCAGCAATTGCGCGGCATTGGTCTTGGCGTAGATCCGGCTCTCGAAATCCATGCCGGGCGAGAGCCCAAGATAGCTGTGCGTGGGACGGGCAAAACAATAGATGCAGCCGTGCTCGCAGCCGCGATACGGATTGAGCGAGACGTTGAAGGGCACATCGGGCGAGCCGTTGCGCGTCAGAATCGACTTGGCCTGTTCCATGATGACTTGCGTGCGCAGCGGCGGCTGGCCTTCCTCGGCCTGGCTTTCATCGATCCAGCCGTCGTCGAAATGCTCGCGCGCCAGCAGCTCGAATCTTCCTTGCATATTGGAGGCCGCGCCCCTTCCCTTCTGCACCGTGGGGGGCGTCGTGAGCGCCATCCTGAGCGGCTTTGGTTTCGATTGCGACATGGACTTTACCTGTATGGCCATACAGTATATTGCCTGCGCTCTGCCTTTGCAAAAGCCGCGCCGCGGGCGCAAGATCAAGGGCCGCGCAGGAGACAATTTTGCATATCCCGCTTTCCAACTTGGTTGAACTGATGCATGAATGCAGCGAGGCGGCCCTGGCCACCCACGCCTGCCAATTCCCCGGCTACCCCTACGCCAGTGCGGTCCCGTTCGTGGTCGACAGCCGGCAACGTCCGCTGTTTCTTTTCAGCAGGCTGGCCGAGCACAGCGCCAATCTGCAGGCCAATCCCCATGTTTCCATCCTGCTGGCGGCGCCCGGCGATGCGCCCTTGCTGGAACGTCCACGCGCGACCCTGATCGGGGATTGCTGCCCGGCGGAGCCGCGCGAAGATGACATCGAGCGCTATCTGCGCTACTTGCCCGACGCCTCACGCTATTTGTCGCTCGGCGACTTTCACTGGTTTCGGATGGAAATCAAACAGGTGCGCTATGTCGCCGGCTTCGCCCGCATGGGCTGGGTGAAACAAGAGGATCTGCATCCGCCGCCGCCGGACTTTGTCGAAGACGAATCCTTGCTCGGGCGTTTGAGCGCCCTGCTCGACCCCAGTGCGCGTTTGCTGGGCGTGGACTGCTGGGGCGTGGACTTGCTGGTGGAGCAAAGGCGGATTCGCCGGCGATTTGCGCATCTCGCCAACAGCGCCGATGAAGTGGAAGACCAGATGCGCAAGCTTACTTGAACACGCCGCAGGCGATCCGTCCGCCCCCGCCACCCAGGGGCGCCGGATGATCGGAATGATTGTCGCCACCGGCATGCACCATCAGCGCATGGCCGGCGAGGTCCGACATTTTCACGCGCGGCGCCAATACCGGTTGATTCGCATTGCCGCCATTGTCCACATACAGCGCCGGCAAGTCCCCCAAATGGCCGTCGCCCCAAGGCGTGTCGTGCTTCTTGCTTCCGGCGGGATCGTAGTGGCCGCCGGCCGCTCCAGCGGGGACCATCTTGCCGTTCTGTTCCTTGGGATCGCAGCTGCCGTTCTCATGCAGGTGGAAGCCGTGCAAACCGGGTGGCAGGCCGGTCAGCTTGGGCGTGAACACCAGGCCGTATTTGTTTTGGCTGACGCTCACCGTGCCGACATCCTTGCCGACGCCCTTCTCGTCCACCATGTGCATGGTCACGGTGGTTTGTGCCAGGGCCGCCAGGGGCAAGGCCAGCAAGCCTGCCAGGATCAATCGATTGCGCAGCATGTTCGCGTCTCCCGTGTTGGAATTCGATCAATGGCGACGAATCTAGCACAAGCGACAAGCATCACGCCATTGCCGACTTTGCGCCAGCGCAAGAATCACAGACCGAGCAAGCCCCGCAGAAAGCGCCAGGCGTCGGCGGTGGCGGCCGGGTCCGGCTCAAGGATCGGCGCTTTTCCCTTGGAAGGATGCTCGATCGCGAAGCTGTCCAGCGTGCCATCGGCCGACTCCAGCACCAGCATGTTGCGGCCCGTCTTTTGCGCCAGATGGACCACGCGCAGCTGCGCATAGGGTATGCGCCGCACCACCCGGAACACCGCGCTCGACATGTCGTAGTCGCCCCACAGCAAGGCGTCTTCACGCAGCACCAGCTGGCCAAGCGGCCTGGCCGGGGTGGCGGAGAAGGAAAAGCCGGCCGACCCGGGATACCAGGTGCAGTGCTCCCAGGAGCGGGCCGCGCCGACCCGAACATCGGCGCTCACCTCGGCCACGCTCAATACGTTCTCGGGCGCCTTGCCGGGCGCGGCGCAGCCGCCAAGCAGCAGCGCCAGTACCCAGCCGAGCAGCAAGCGCGGCATCAAGCCTTATTCCTTCTCGATATTGGCTTTGCGAATGATCTCGCCCCACTTGCGCGTTTCGCTCGCCTGGAATTGCGCCAGCTCTTCCGGCGTGGTCAGGAAAGGCTGGGTGCCGCTGCTGCTGTAGAACTGCTGCGCAGCCGGAAGCTTGGCAGCGGCCAGCATCAGCTCGTTCAGGCGCTTGATGATGGCCGGCGGCGTCTTGGCCGGGGCATAGGCGGCGAACCAATAGCTGATGTCATAGCCCTTGACTCCCGCCTCGTCGATGGTCGGCACCTCGGGCAGGAGCGAAGAACGGGTCTTCATGGAAAAGCCGAGCGGACGCAGCTTGCCGGCCTTGATATGCGGCAGGCCGGTGGCGGTATCGGTGATCATCATCTGGATCTGGCCGCCCAGCAGATCGGTCACGGCATTCGGATTGCTCTTGTAAGGCACATGCAGCAACTGCACGCCCGCCAACTGCTGGAACAGTTCGCCGGCCACGCGGCTGGAAGAACTGCCGCTGCCAAAGCTGATCTTGCCCGGTTGCGCCTTGGCGGCCGCCACCAGCTCGCGCACCGATTTGATATTCGAGGCGCTGTTCACCACCAGCACCTGGCCGCCCTTGCCGAGCGCCGTGATCGGGGCGAAGTCCTTCACCGGGTCATAGGGCAGCTTGCGATACAGATGTTCCGCCGCCGCGTGGGTAGTGTTGGTGGTGATGAACACCGTGTAGCCGTCGGCCGGCGCATGGGCTGCCGCCTCGGCACCGATGAAACCGTTGCCGCCCGGCTTGTTGTCGATGATGACTTGCTGCCGGGTTTCGATGCTGATCGCCTGGCCGAGCGCGCGCGCCAACTGGTCTGTGGCCGAGCCCGGACCGAAAGGCACCACGAAATGGATGGGCTTGTCCGGAAATTCGGCGTGGGCCGGCAAGGCGGTCAGCATGGCGAACACTGGCAACAGGCAAGCCAGACGGCGCAAAGGTTTCATTGAGTCTCCTTGGTGGTTATGTGAGGAAATCAGTCGGGCATGGCCGCCTGCAGCAGATGCGCCAGCGCACCCGGCACGATGACGGGCATGTCGAGCAAGAGGAACACCAGCGCCTTGCCGTGGGCGTCCAGATTGAGGGAATCGTTGACGCCGCCATCCAGTACGCCGTCCAGCACGAAATTCATGGCAGCCAGTTTGGGCAGCAGATAGCGCTTCACCTGCAGCGGTCGGCGGCTGGCGAAGACTTCGGCGACGCGCTCGCAAGTGAGCTGCCGGGCCAGCAGATCGAACAGGGCCGGGTGATAAGCGATCACGCTGATATTGGAGCGATCGCCCTTGTCGCCGGTGCGGCCATGCGCCAGGCGGTACAGTGGCACGGTGATGGAAGATTCCGGCTGCGCGCTCATTGCGGCTCCTGCATGACGAAGCGCTCCTGCACCAGTTCCCGCGGCACGAAGCAGGACATCGCATTCAGTCGTTGGCGCGACGCAGTGCGCACGCCGCCGCCGCCGGCCGGGCCGCAGGTGTAGAGGGCGTTGACTTCGTTCATCAAAACTTCGGCCTGGTCCTTGTGGTCGGTGGCGGCCGCCACCCGCAAGCGCACATCGCGCGCGCCTTGCCAGGCCTTTTGGTGTTGCGCGGCTTGCTGGGCACGTCCGTGGTCGTCGCCGAACAGGCTGCATACGCCGATCAGGTCGGTGCGCAAATTCAATTGCGGCAATCGTTCGCGCAGAATCTGCCCGGCCAGTTCGGCCCGCTGCGCGGCGCGCGGGCCGGCATAGGAGATTTCGCCTTCGGCCAACCAGCCGCCTTCGGAAAACAGGTTGACCTTGAGCGTATCGGGCCGCGGATGGCCGCGCACACCCTGCACGCGCACGCGATCAGGGCCGATCTGCTCCAATTCACACTCGGAGATATCCGCCACCACGTCCGGCGTGAGATAGGCGGCCGGGTCATGCATCTCGTACAGCAATTGCTCTTTCACGGTACGCAGATCGAGTACGCCGCCAGTGTGATCGGCCTTGCCGATTTCGACATTGCCCAGCGCATCGATCACGGCATAGGGATAACCGAGATTGGCCATGCCGGGCACATCCTTGTACCCCGGGTCGGCGAAATAACCGCCCGTGACCTGGGCTCCGCATTCCAGCAAATGGCCGGCGATGGTGGCGCGCGCCAGGCGATCCCAATCGTCCATCTTCCAGTTGAAATGGGCCAGTGCCGGCCCAAGTGCCAGGGCCGGATCGGCAATCCGGCCGCAGACCACGATGTCGGCGCCGGCACGCAAGGCGTCGGCAATGGCGCCGGCGCCGATGTAGGCATTGGCGCACACCAGGCGCGAGCTGTCGAATCCGGCAGGCAGGTAGGGCGCCAGCTGCTTCAGGCTTGCTGGCGAAGAAAGGTCGTCACCCAGCACCAGCGCCACGCGCGGCGCGCGCAAACCTTGCTCGCGCGCCAGCTGTGCAATGCAGTGGGCGGCGCCGGCCAGATTGGCGGCGCCGAAATTGCCGACGATGGGAATGCGATGCTCGAGGCAAGACGCAAGAACCGGCGCCAGCATGCGCGCCAACAGCGGTTCGTAGCCCAGCGCGGGATCGCGCCGCCTGGCCAGATGCGCCAGGGCCAGGGTGCGTTCAGCCAGGGTTTCGAAGACCAGCACGGACGGACCGCCACGCGCCAGCAAGGTCTCGACCAGGGGCGCGGCGGCATCGGTACGATCGCCCGAGAAGCCCGCGGCCGAGCCGATTGCGAGAGAATTTTGCATGCCGGGATTATAAGCTCCGGCATCGAGCGCGGCACAGGCCCTGCCCTGAATCGATTCAGGTGGCGGCTTGCAGGCCTTCGGTGTTTTGCAGGGCTGGGCTCACGCTGCCCTGCTGTGCCGGCGCCGGTGCCGGCTTGGCGGCTGTATCGCGGTGTTGCCGCATGCGCCGCGAAAACGCCGTGATGAAGGCCGAATAACCATTGCACCCTGGGCGCAGGCCCTGCTGCTCGGCCTTGGCCACTCCCATTGCCAGGCTGTCGCCCGGCTCGTAAGACCGTTCACCCAAGTCCCACGCGAACTCATCGCGATTTGCAAACCGCATCTGCATGAAATTACCTGCTCGTTACCGATTACGCGCGCTCTTGCGCGTGCAATCAAATATACGATCCGCGCAAAGGGGCGAGCAAGATCAGGAAGGTAACGAGTTGAAAAAAAACCGGGATGAACAACAGAGGATCATTGCACCAGATGCAGCCTGGTTTCCACTTCCGCCACGGGTTGCAGCGGCTGTCCGGCAAGCGCTTCCACCACGCGTCGGGTGGCGCCGTCGAGGATGAAATCGGCAGAGGATTCGGCTTCGATGATGCGCTCCAGCGGCTGCGAGCGCGCGATGGCAAAGCCCTGCACATAGTCGACGCCGATCTCGGACAGGGTGCGCACCGTTTCGGCATCTTCGGCCCATTCGGCGATCACTTTCATGCCCAGGTTGCGCGCCAGCGTGACGATCGCTTCGACGATGGTGACATTGGCCGGATCGGCATTGATGTCGACAATGAAACTGCCGTCGATTTTCACCACGTCCGCCTTCAACTGCTTGAGGTAATTGAAGGAGGTATAGCCGGCGCCGAAGTCGTCCAGCGCCACCCGCGCGCCCAGCTTGCGCACCGCATCGATGAAGCGGCTGGTGACTTCCAGATCATGCAGCGCGACGTCTTCGGTGATCTCCACGCACAGGCGGGTGGCGGCCAGCGGATACTGCGCCAGCAATTGCAGGGCATCCGCCACGAAGCGCTCGTCGTTGAGCGAGGCACCGGACAGGTTCATGCACACGAACTTGTTGCGCGCCAGCCGGCTCCAGTTGTCGCGGATGAAGCCCAGGGTGGTGGCCAGCACCCAGCGATCGATGGTGGCGGTGCGGCCGCTGCTTTCGGCAGCCGACAGTACGCGCGACACCGGGATCAACTGGCCCTGTTCGTCGCGCATGCGCAGCAGCGCTTCCATGTTGAGCGAACCGCGCGGATCGCTCAATGACATGATTGGTTGCATTTCCAGGTACAGGCCGGTCATGCGCCCGCTGGCAAACTGCTCCATCAGCGCCAGTTCGACTTCATGTTCCTTGAACACCGAGGCGCCGCTTTCGCAGATCACCACGCCCTGCTTGCGCTTGGCGGCGCGGCAGGCGGTGTCGGCGGTGGACAGGGCATCCTTCATGGCGCTGCCGGGGGTCACCTCCACCGCGCCGATCGAACCGCGCACCTGGAACGCCTTGTCTGCCACGTGGAACGGCGTTTGCGACAGGCTGTCCACCACGCCGCGGCAGATCAGTTCGGCCAGTTCGATGCTGGTGTCGGGCATCAGGATCACGAACTCGTCGCCGCCTATGCGTCCGAGCTGCTGGCCGTCCACCAGCAGCTTGTTGACCCGTTCGCAAACCTGCTGCAGCACTTCATCGCCGGCGGCATGGCCGAACAGTTCATTGATCAGCTTGAAGCGATCCAGGTCCAGGTAGGCCAGGATGAAAGAACGGCCAGGCGGCGTCTGTCCCATCGCATGCAGATAGGCCACTTCCACGCCGCGCCGGTTGAGGATCTTGGTAAGCGGATCATGGTGCGCCAGAAAGCGCATGTGCTCATTGGCCAGCGATTGCCGGGTCACATCCTGCAGCGAGCCTTCGATCACGCCATTGGCCAAGGTGGCCGCCACCTGGAAGCGGCGTTCGCCGCCAAGCAAGGCCACTTCCATGTCAACCTGGCCTTGCTCGCGCAGCAGGCGATAGAACTGGACCCATGAAGCTTCACCAAACCATTTGCCCCAGGCGGTATTGCGGAATTTTTCCTGGCTGGTGTTGAGCATTTCATAGAACGCCGGATTGGCGGAAATGCCGGTGCCGTCATTCATCAGGCTGAACAGGCCAACCGGCATGGCATCAAAGGTGCGTTGCAGCTTGGCCTGGGCCTGCAGACGCTGCGCATGTTCGTCGCGAATCTGCTCGGCGATGGCCACTGCCGTCAAGACTGAAGACGCGATGGCGCCGGTAACCGAATTGACCAGCGTCGCAATTTCCTTTTTGCCGACCGCGGCGGCGATGATCTCCGCCATGGCCGAGAACAGCGTCACACCGAGCGAGGCCGCATACCACATCACCGTCGGCGTACGGATGGTGGCGGCCAGCACCACCAGGCTGGTGGCCAGCAACAGCAATCCGACACCGGTAAAGGCCCACATGAAGGGCAGGAACACCTTGTACGGCAGGAGCAGGGCCGCGCCCAACAGGGGGATGCAGGCCCATTGCATGAACTGCGTGGGCCGGTACATGACCGAACGTTGCAGCGGTTCGCGAAACAAGGTCTGGAACAACAGCAAGGTGACCACGCTATGGGCAACGATGGTCAGGGCGCGCATGCGCAGCAGCCAATCGGGCGGAATTTGCTGTCCCAGCCATTGGAAGTCCACCCCTGCCGACATGGCAGCCACGCGCAGGTTGCACACCAGCCAGACCGCGAACAGCACGTAGAGTCCCTGGCGATTGATCAAGGCCATCAGGGCCACAAAGACCGCCAGCAGCAACAAGCCGCCATCGAGCAGACCGGCTTGACGGTGGTACTGGTCGGCCGAGAACTGCAATTGCTGCTGCGACCAGCTCGTCACCGACAAGCGCGCCGGGCCGCTGAATGTGGCACGGCACACCACCGGATCTTCCGGATGCGGAAGATTGAGCGCGAAGCCGGCTTTTATCGGATAGATGGCGCCGGCACTGCCTGTGCGCGTAGCCTCCCCCAATCTGGCGCCGGTGGTTGCGTCCCAGCACGCAAGGGCCGTGGCATGACGGGAGGGAAATTCAATCGCGGAGGGCACGGCGGAATTGGCGCCGGCAAAGCTGAACCAGATCGGTTTTTCGGACAGGCGGGTTTCAAAATGCGGCTGCTCCGGCCGCGCGGCCAGGCTTTCCACCATGTCCAGAGGCGTGGTCGGCGCCTCTTCCGGCATGACGCGTATGCGCAGCGGCTCGCCGCCCGGCGACTGATAAGCGCCTTCCCAGGAAAGCCAGCCGAGTATGGAAAGGACTGCCACCACCGCCGGCAACATATATAAGGCGAGCGCATGCAGCACGCGATCCAGGATCGCGTGCGCACGCTGAAATATGTTGCCTTCCTGCTTTGGAGAAACGGTCAAGAGAAATGACTCCCGGTCGCAAGTACCGGAAGCAATATCACATTTTTCCGCAAAACAAGTATTTCAGTTCGAAAAGCGCCCCGTTTTGGCCGCCACCTGTTGCGATTAAGCCATGCGCAGCAAGGGTTCGGCCTGCTCGTCCAACCAGATCCGCTCCAATTGGGTCGGCGTTACATCGCGGTCAATGCGGATATCCGGATGGAAGGTTTGGCGGAAATAACTCAGCAGCGGATGTTTGGCGGCGGCCCAGCGCGCTTCGCCGGTGGCAATCTCGAACTGCATGACGCGATGCGGCAAATTGCCGACGTGACGCATCGGAATAAAACCGGCCTCCGGGAATACGTCCTCGAACATCAATTGAGCGTATTGACGATCGATCGGGCTGCGCGCGACGAGCATGGCATATTCAATACCGGTTGCTTCGCAATATTCAAACAGCGCCTTGACCAAGGCCACTTTCACCGCACGCCCGATGGAGCCGGTCTGCACGCCCAGCCGGCTGACTTCGCACAGGCGGGTCGAAGTAAAGCGCTCGGGCAATTCAACCGAAGCTTCCATCGGCAGCGGCGCGAACTCATTGGTTTGCAGGCGCGCCGTGCCGAGGGCGCTGTCGTCCAGCTTGGACTTGGCCAGGAATACCACGCTGCCGGGTTCGAAGTCGGCGGCTTCCGGTTTGCCCAGCTTTTGCGCCAGTTCGGGCAAATGGCGGCCATAGGCCGATTGGCGAATATTGATGGCTTCTTCCAGCTCTTCCGCGCTCTGGACGATTTGAACCGAGAAAGGCAGCAGCTGTTCGTTTAACGAACGCTTTTGGAGCTTTTCAAAAATTTTTTGCTCAAAGACCCTAAAGTTTGCGGCCGAGGCGTCGTTTACCGAGGTGATAGTTTGCGTATGCATGGTTTTCTCCTGGAGGCGGAAGGCGGGACAAAAAAATGAAAACCCGGGGCCGGGTTCACATTTATATTGCACGCTTGCAAAGTTTTTGACTAGCAATAGTTGGTCTAAATGTTCGAATATTGAGCTTTTACTAGTCAGCTCGCGCCGCTGCTGTGCGCATTACGCATCACCGCCCGCTTTGCCTTGTATCCCGGATTCAATCCTGTCCGGACGAGTTCTTCTCCCGCCTCGGGCTGGGCATCTCCCTATATTCCTAAGCCAATGTAAAGTCGTCGTGATCCAGCACGCCCGACATGCCCAGCAGGTCAGCGCGAACTGCACCATGGCCGCTGCGCCATTTCCATCGGCGTCGTAGTAGAGATTGCCGTTGGCAGTATCGAAGATCACATGCTGTCAAGACGGCGCGCCGCGCCCCCGATCCCTGCTCGGGCTGGGCAAAAGACGGGCGTATCTGATTTGCTGGCACTGCCCTGTGGCCCTTCCGGCAAGTCCGGCGGAGCGGGACTACAATGGGCGCCCGTTTTGCATCCAAAAGATTCGCAACCAGGAGAACACATGAATGCGCGCTGGATAGACATCGACAATTCCAATGGCAACGACTACAAGGGCTATCTCTCCCTGCCGCCCACCGGCAGCGGACCCGGGCTCTTGTTGATCCAGGAAATCTGGGGCGTCAATGAACACATCCGCGCAGTGGCCGACGCTTATGCCCAGGACGGCTATGTGGTGCTGGCGCCCGATGTCTTCTGGCGCCTCAAGCCGGGCGTCGATCTGGGCTATGACGAAGCCGGCCGCAGCCAGGCATTCGGTTACATGAACAAGCTGGATTTCCCGCAGGCGGTGCAAGACCTGAAACAGGCAGTCGGCCTGTTGCGCGGCATGCAGGAAACCCGTGGCGGCGTGGCTTCGCTCGGTTATTGCATGGGCGGCCTGCTTTCCTATCTGTGCGCGGCGCACGCCGGCGTGGATGCCGCGGTCTGCTACTACGGCGGCGGCATCCCCAACCACCTGGAGTTGGCCGCGCGCATCGACATTCCCATCCTGTTCCACTTTGCCGACAAGGACAGCTACCTGCCGCCGCCCGCCGTGGCCGCGGTCAAGGAAGCGTTCAAGGGCAAGAAGAATGCCGTGATCGAAACCTATGCCGGCGCCGACCACGGTTTCAATTGCTGGGGACGCGCCGCCTACAACCAGAAGGCTTCGGCGGTTGCCCATGGCCTCTCGCTGTCTTTCCTGGGCAAGGTGCTGTAAATCATGTCCAAACTGTTTACGCCGCTGACGATCGGTCCGCTGACGCTGCCCAACCGGATTTTGGTCGCGCCCATGTGCCAGTACTCGGCCGTGGAAGGCAGTGCCCAGCCCTGGCATACGGTGCACCTGGGCAGCATGGCCATTTCCGGCGCCGGCCTGCTGTGCCTGGAAGCGACCGGCGTCTCGCCCGAGGGCCGCATCACGCCTTATTGCCTGGGCCTGTACAACGATGCCAACCAGGTGGCGCTGGATGAAGTCTTGCGCCAGGTGCGCGCGGTCTCGAACATGCCGCTGGCGATCCAGCTTTCCCACGCCGGGCGCAAGGCCTCATCGCGCGCGCCCTGGGACGGCGGTTCCCTGATCCGGGTGGAAGACGGTGGATGGACGCCGCTTGCGCCCTCCCCGCTGGCGCAACATGAAGATGAGCCGCCCCCGCGTGCCATGAGCGAGGCCGATATCGAGCGCGCCATCCAGGACTTCGCGCGCGCCGCGCAAAGAGCCCGGGCGCTCGGCTTCGATGGGGTGGAATTGCACATGGCGCACGGCTATCTGATGCATCAATTCCTGTCGCCGATCTCCAATCAGCGCCAGGATGCCTGGGGCGGTTCGCTGGAAAACCGCATGCGCTTTGCGCTGCAGGTGTTCGATGCGGTGCAGGCCGCTTGCGGCCCGAAGATGGCGGTGGGCATACGGCTGTCCGCCACCGACTGGGTGGAAGGCGGCTGGGATCTGGCACAAAGCATCGTCCTGTGCCGCGAACTCGATGCGCGCGGCTGCCACTTCTTCCATATCTCCAGCGGCGGCCTGTCGCCCAGGCAGAAGATTCCCGCCGGCCCCGGCTTCCAGGTACCCTTTGCCGCCGCCATCAAGAAAGAAGTCAAGGCGCCGGTGATTGCGGTGGGTCTGATCACCGAGCCCAAGCAAGCGGAAACCGTGATCGTCGACGGTTCTGCCGACGCGGTTGCCATGGCACGCGGCATGCTGGCCAACCCGCGCTTTCCGTGGACGGCAGCGCTGGAGCTGGATGGCACGATCACCGCGCCCAAGCAGTACTGGCGTTCGCTGGCCAGCGGCCCCAGCCGGATCTTCGGCAACGCTCGCAACGCCCAGCGTTAGCCGCGAGTGCCGGCGCGGCGTCAAGTTCCTGTTGCCGCGCCGGCCACTTCAAGCCTGAATCAAGCCTGGTTCAGCTGGCCTTGGCCAGCCCCAGGCTTTCTATGGTTTCCTTCTCCGACTGGTAAGTCTCACGCGCGAAGCGGGTATAGGCTTCGCTGTCCAGGTAGATCACCGGCTGGTCGAATTTCTCCAGGGTGCTGAGCACGGCCGGGTCTTCCAGCGTCTTCTTGAAAGCCGCGTCCAGGCGCTTCACCAGCGCCGGGTCCATGCCCTTGGGACCGGCCACGCCGAAGGGCGAATCGGATACCGTGGCATAACCCAGCTCATTGAGCGTGGGCACGTTGGGCCAGCGCTTGGTGCGCTTGCTGCCATAGGTGGCCAGCAGACGGCAGCGGCCGGCATCCACATGCGGTCCCCAACCCGTGGCATCGCTGTGCGCCATCACGTGTCCGCCGAGCACCGCCTGCATGCCCTCGGCATTGCCCTTGTAAGGAATGTGCAGCAACTGGATGCCGGCCTTCTTGCAGAACTGTTCCACCGCCAGGTGCGGCGTGGTGCCGGTGCCGGTGGAGCCATAGCTGAACTTGCCGGGATTGGCCTTGGCATAGTCCACCATGTCCTTGATGCTCATGATGGGCGAATCGGAGCGCACCACCATGCCGAAGGTATAGCCGGTCAGGCAGGAAATGTAGCTGAAGTCCTTCAACGGATCGAAAGCCACTTTCTGCATGTGCGGCAGGCGGAATACCCCCAGCGGAATCTGCGACAGCGTATAGCCGTCCGGCCGCGCGCTGACCAACTCCTGCGCGCCCAGGATGCCGCCCGCGCCCGGCTTGTTCTCAGCCACGACATTGCCGCCCAGTTGGCGGCCCAGGCTTTCGGCAAAGGCGCGCATCACGACGTCCGTGCTGCCGCCGGCCGGCCAGGGGCAGATCAGTCGAATCGGTCGATTGGGATAGCCGCTTTGGGCCAAGGCCGGCATGGCCAGCACGGCGCCGGCACTGGCGCCTGCCTGCAGAAAACGACGCCGGGAAAGGGAAGTCTTCATGCTGTCTCCTGTATTGGCAGGATGTCCCTGCCTGTTTTTGGTCGACAGAGTGTAGCCAGCGCCCGGCGGGGTGTAAACACAGCCTTCGGGGAAAAGCTTTCAGGGGCTCAGGCGAAATCGCGGCTGGTGGTGGAAAGCCGTCCCAGCATCCAGGACAAATCCACCAGGCGCTTGGCCACCAGGTGCCGCACCCCTCTTTCGTTTTGCCACACGCCGTACACGCCCAGCAGACTGGAATCGAGCACTTCCTTCCTCTGCTTTTCCACCAGCGTCGGCCACACGATCACATTCACCAGGCCGGTCTCGTCTTCGATGGTGACGAACATCACACCCTTGGCCGTGCCGGGACGTTGGCGGGTGGTGACGATGCCGCAGGCGCGCGCCAACTGGCCGTCGGCAAATCCATGCAAGACCTCGGCCGGCATGAAGCGCTTGCGCAAGAGCGCTTCGCGCAGCAGGGCCAGCGGATGGCGGCCCAGCGTCAGGCCGAGCGAGCGATAGTCATGCACGATATCGTCCGCCTCCGTTGGCGGCTTCAAGGCCAGAGCGTCTTCGGCAATCGCGGCCGGTCGCAACAGACCGCGCTCGGGCGCGCCCGCCACCGATTGCCACAGCGCCTGACGCCGATTGCCGGCAAGCGAAACCAGCGCATTGGCCGCGGCCAGCACCTGCAAGTCTTCGCGCGTCAAGGCGGCGCGCAAGGCCAGGTCGCGCAGATCGGCAAAGCCGCGTACCGCGCGCGCTTCTTCAATGCGCCAGCCGGCTTCCTGCTTCAAGCCGGAGATCATGCGCAAGCCCAGGCGCACTGCCGGTTCATGCTCGCCGGGCTCCAGGCGCGCCTCCCAATCGCTGGCGCAGACATCCACCGGCCGCACTTCCACTCCATGCCGGCGCGCATCCTGCACCAGTTGCGAAGGCGAGTAAAACCCCATCGGCTGGCTGTTCAACAGCGCCGCCAGGAAAGCCGCCGGCGCATGGCACTTCAACCAGGAACTGGCATAGGCCAGCAAGGCGAAGCTGGCGGCATGACTTTCCGGAAAACCGTATTCGGCAAAGCCTTCGATCTGGCGAAAAATCGAATCGGCGAACTCGCGCGTATAGCCGCGCTCCAGCATGCCGCGGATCAGCTTGTCCTGGAATGTGCCCAAGCTGCCCTTGCGTCGCCAGGCGGCCATGGCGCGCCGCAATTGATCGGCTTCGCCGGCAGTGAAGCCGCCGGCCAGCATGGCGATCTGCATCACCTGCTCCTGGAAGATCGGCACGCCCAGGGTGCGCGCGAGCGCCTTTTCCATGTCGGGACTGGGATAAGTGACCGGCTCCAGTCCCTGGCGCCGCATCAGGTAGGGATGGATCATGCCGCCCTGGATCGGTCCCGGGCGGATGATCGCCACCTCGATCACCAGGTCATAGAACGTGCGCGGCTGCATGCGCGGCAGCATCGACATCTGGGCCCGGCTTTCGATCTGAAACACGCCCACCGTATCGGCCTGGCAGATCATGTCGTAGGTGGCCGGGTCTTCGGCCGGAATGTCCTGTAGCTCGAAGGGCTCGCCGCGCAATTCGGACATGAAAGCCAGCGCACGCCGGATCACCGACAGCATGCCCAGGGCCAGGATATCCACCTTCAACAAGCCCAGCGCATCCAGGTCGTCCTTGTCCCACTGCACCACGCTGCGCTCGGGCATGGCGGCATTTTCAATCGGCACCAGACGCGACAGCTTGCCGCGCGCAATCACAAAGCCGCCCGGATGCTGCGACAAGTGGCGCGGAAAACCCATCAGCCTTTGCGCCAGTTCCCACCAGTGGCGCGCCAGGCCGGAGTCCGGGTCCAGTCCGTTTTCGGCAAAGCGCTCGGCAAGGCCGGTCTTGCCATCCCACCAGCGGTGCGACTTGGCGATCTTGTCGATCAAGCCGAGGTCCACGCCCAGCGCCCGGCCGACATCGCGCAAGACGCTGCGCGGACGATAGCTGATCACCACCCCGGTCAGCGCGGCCCGGTCGCGTCCGTATTTTTCATAG
>JAEVZY010000360.1 GCA_023392035.1 Pseudomonadota bacterium
CACGCCGGCCACCAGGTCCATGGCGCCGCCCATGCCCTTGACCATCTTGCCGGGGATCATCCAGTTGGCCAGGTCGCCCTGCTCCGACACCTGCATCGCGCCCAGGATGGCGATGTTGATCTTGCCGCCGCGGATCATCGCGAACGAATCCGCCGAGCTGAAGTAAGACGAGCCGGGCAGCGTGGTGACGGTCTGCTTGCCGGCGTTGATGAGGTCAGGATCGACTTCATCCTCGGTCGGGAAAGGGCCGATGCCGAGCAAACCGTTTTCCGACTGCAGCCACACTTCCATGTCCTTGGGCACATAGTTGGCCACCATGGTCGGCAGGCCGATGCCAAGGTTGACGTAGTAACCGTCCTTCAATTCCTTGGCCGCGCGGGCGGCCATTTCTTCACGAGTCCATGCCATGTTCGTTCTCCGCTATGCCGATTATTTTTGACGCACCGTGCGCTGCTCAATGCGCTTTTCCGGATTGGAATTGACGACGATGCGGTGCACGAAAATGCTGGGCGTGTGGATCTGGTCGGGATCGAGCTCGCCGGTCTTCACCAGCTTTTCCACTTCGACGATGGTGATCTTGCCGGCCATGGCGACGTTGGGATTGAAGTTGCGCGAAGTCTTGTTGTAGACCAGGTTGCCCGATTCGTCGGCCATATAGGCCTTCACCAGCGAGACGTCCGGCACCAGCGAGCGTTCCATGACGTATTGCTCGCCGTCGAATTCGCGCACATCCTTGCCCTCGGCCACGATGGTGCCGACGCCGGTCTTGGTGAAGAAAGCCGGAATGCCGGAACCGCCGGCGCGCAGCTTCTCGGCCAGCGTGCCCTGGGGCGTGAATTCCAGTTCCAGTTCGCCGGCCAGGTACTGGCGCTCGAATTCCTTGTTCTCGCCGACATAGGAGGCGATCATCTTCCTGATCTGGCGCGTCTGCAGCAGCAGGCCCAGGCCGAAATTGTCGACGCCGGCGTTATTGGAAATTGCGGTCAGGTTCTTGACGCCGGAATCGCGCACGGCGGCAATCAAGGCCTCGGGAATGCCGCACAAGCCGAAGCCGCCGACGGCGAGGGTTTGCCCATCCTTGACGACGCCGGCAATGGCACTGGCGGCATCCGGGAAAACTTTCTTCATACCAAGCCTCTTGTTTGTGTAAAGTATCACTCGCCTGGGCGTCTCCTCCCGGGCAAACCCGCAGCATAAGTGTCGGGGCCGATTCCGCACAATACCGTAGAAGTACCAAGGCCAGCTTGCATTGCAATAAATACAAAACACAGTCGTTCCAGAATACCGGCCACCACCCATGAGTGCAGTCTTGAGCGTCAATTACGAGGCGATTTTCCAGCACGCGCCGGTCGGCATGTGCCTCTCCGAAAACCGGGTCATCCAGGCCTGCAACCAGTTTCTGGCGGAGATGTTCGGCTATGCGCCGGACGCCCTGTGCGGCCGGTCATTCTCTGTGCTCTACCCTTCGGCCGACGAGTTCGAGCGCACCGGCCAGCGCATCGTACCCATCATGAATGCCCGCGGCCATTATTCGGATGAGCGCATCATGAAGCGCGCCAATGGCGAGCTGTTCTGGTGCCACGTCACCGGCAAGAGCCTGGATCGGCAGGACGTGCATGCGGCCGGCATCTGGACCTTTGAAGACCTTTCAGCCAAGCGTCCGGTGACGGCCGAACTCACGCCCCGGGAGCGGGAAGTGGCTGCCTTGCTGGTGGAAGGCCTGACCAGCAAGCAGATCGGCCGCCAGGTCGGCCTGTCGCCACGCACGGTGGAGATGCATCGTGCCAAATTGATGAAGAAGTTTCGCGCGGCGACTTCCAGCGAGTTGGTGAAGCGCTTGCTGGGGCAGGCTTAGGCGTAGCACTTGATCCGCGCGCTGCCCGGCCTATCGTGTATCACCCGGAGCCCAGCATCTGACTAGCGCGCATCGGCAGTCCCAGCCTGCCCCCCGCTGAAGGGTGAGCGCAGCACCAAAGGCTTGGCTGACGCAGCAAATGGAATGTTCTCAAGCAGGATCAGCTTGCCGGTCGCGCCGAGCACTCCTCAAGAATAGCGGGCGAATGATTTACTCAAAAGGCTGCCATGCCATCATCGGCCGTCATGATCGCGCCATTGATGAAGCGCGATTCATCGCCGGCCAAAAGCAGCAGCAAGCCATCCAGATCTTCCGGCCGGCCCAGGCGCTTGCGCGGCAACATGCCGATCAAGTGTTGGCCCTGTTCGGTGGCGAAGTGCTCGCGGTTGATCTCGGTTTCGATATAGCCGGGGCAGATGGCGTTGACATTGATGCCATAGCGGCCCCATTCCACCGCCATGGCGCGCGTCATCTGCACCACGCCGGCCTTGCTCATGCAGTAGATGCCGATCTGCGGCAAGACCTTCAGGCCTGCCACCGAGGCGATGTTCACGATGCGGTGCTGCTTGTTGGGCTCGCCCTTGGCGCGCTGGATCATGCGCTTGGCCACTTCCTGCGCCACAAAGAAAGCGCCGCGCAGATTGGTGTCCATCACGAAGGCGTAGTCTTCGGGCGTCACATCCACCAGACGCCGGGTATTGGAGACGCCGGAATTGTTGACCAGGATATCGATCGGGCCGACTTCGGTTTCCGCATGGGCGATGGCGGCCTTGATGCTGGCGTAGTCAGTCACGTCCATTGCCACCGCATGCGCCGCGCCGCCATGGGCTTCGATCTCGGCGCGCAATTCCTTCAGCCTTTCCAGACGGCGCGCGGCCAGCACCACTTGCGCCCCGGCTTCGGCCAGCACCTTGGCAAAGCGCGCGCCCAGTCCGCTGGAGGCGCCGGTCACCAGAGCGATCTTCCCTTCGAAGTTGATCTCTATCGCCACCATTTTTCTCCCGGTTTGGCGGAGGCCGCAGTTGCTCCGTCCGACAGAGGCCTATGATGGCACAGAGAAGCTGCCGCGACGACTGTGCTTGGCATTCTTCCCCAAAATCCCTGACAATTCGACCGTCCGTTCGAAAACCAAAATAGAGAAGACATGAGCTCCACACAGGAATTGATCGCGCAATTCGGTCCGCGCGAAGCGATGGAATACGACGTCGTCATCGTCGGCGGCGGCCCGGCCGGGCTGGCGGCGGCGATCCGCTTGAAGCAATTGGCGGCCGGAAAAGGCAGCGAAGTCAGCGTATGCGTGCTGGAAAAAGGCGGCGAGCTGGGCGCGCATATCCTGTCCGGCGCCGTGATGGACCCGCGCGCCATCAACGAATTGTTCCCCGACTGGAAAGAGCGCGGCGCGCCCCTCAATACGCCGGTCAGCGAAGACCGTTTCCTGTTCCTGTCCGAATCCAAGTCTTACCGCACACCCAACTGGCTGCTGCCGGCCTGCTTCCAGAATCACGGGAATTATGTGATTTCGCTGGGCAATGTGGTGCGCTGGTTGGGCCAGCAAGCCGAAGCGCTGGGCGTGGAAATCTTCCCCGGCTTTCCGGCGGCGGATATCCTCTACAACGAAGACGGTTCGGTGAAGGGCGTGGCCACCGGCAATATGGGCGTGGACCGTGCCGGCAACCCGACTGACGCCTTCCAGCTCGGCATGGAGCTGCACGCCAAGTACACGTTGTTCTGCGAAGGCTCGCGCGGCAGCCTGGGCAAACAGCTGATCGCGCGCTACAAGCTTGACGCCGACAGCGACCCGCAAAGCTACGCCATCGGCATCAAGGAGCTGTGGGAG
>JAEVZY010000230.1 GCA_023392035.1 Pseudomonadota bacterium
GTGGAAGACATCGACCGCATCGTCGCCGCCACCCCGGACAGCCGCCAGACCATGCTGTTCTCGGCCACCCTGGATGGTGTGGTCGGCAGGATGGCCAGCCGCATCACGCGCGATCCGCTGGTGATCCAGGTTGCGTCCGCCACCACCCGTCACGAAAACATCCAGCAGAAGGTGCACTTCGTGGACGACCTGTCGCACAAGAACCGCCTGCTCGACCACCTGCTGCGCGATACCAGCATCGACCAGGCCGTGATCTTCACCGCCACCAAGCGCGATGCCGACACCCTGGCCGACCGCCTCACCCTGGCCGGGTTTGCTGCCGGCGCCCTGCATGGCGACATGCACCAGGGCGCGCGCAACCGCACCCTGCAAAGCCTGCGCCGCGGTCATCTGCGGGTGCTGGTGGCGACCGACGTTGCCGCCCGCGGCATCGACGTGCCGAGCATCACCCACGTCATCAACTATGACCTGCCGAAATTCCCGGAAGACTACGTGCACCGCATCGGCCGCACCGGTCGCGCCGGCCGCAAGGGCATCGCGGTGTCGCTGGTGAACCACCAGGAAAACATCAACGTCAAGAAGATCGAACGCTTCACCAAGCAAACCATTCCGGTCGATGTGGTGGAAGGCTACGAGCCGAAGAAGACGCCGGCGCCGGCGCGCCGTCCGGGCTGGAAGCCGGGCGATTCGCGCGGCCGCAAGCCGGGCCAGCGCAGCTTTGCCAAACCGGGCGCCCCGCGCCGTGAAGGTGGCCGTGAAGGTGGATTTGGCGGCGCGCGCCGTTCGTCGAATCAGGCCTGAGCCAAAGCCAGTCGGTAATCAAAAAGCGGACCTGGGCGCGAGCCCGGTCCGCTTTTTTTTTCAGCTCAGTGCTTCAGCTTCTCACAGCGCGCAGGTGCGAAATCCGGAAAAGATATCGTTGCGCTCCGGCAGATAGAAATTGCGGAACTTGGGCGAGCGCAGGCGGCGCGAGGTGGCGAAGGAAGCGCCGCGCAAGACCTGATGGGTCTCGAACCAGGGCGCCGAATACTCGCGATAGGCGTCCGCTTCGAATCCGGGATATGGCAGGAAAGGCGAGCAGGTCCACTCCCACAGATCGCCCCAGCGCAAGGCAGGATGGCGCGACATGACCGCGTTTTCCCATTCCGCCTCGGTCGGCAGACGGCGGCCGGCCCAGGTGCAGTAGGCCTGGGCTTCATACAGGCTGACGTGGCGCACCGGCTCGTGCGGCAGCAGCACGCTGTCATGGCCGAAGCGCTCGCAGCGCCATTGCCGGCCTTCGCGTTCCCAATAGCGCGGCGCCGATTGTTCCTGCGCCATCAGCCAGGACCGTCCGGCCGGGCTCCAGTAATGCGGATTCTGATATCCCTGGTCGTCGACGAACTCGGCGAACTGGGCATTGCTGACCAGGGTGGAATCGATTTCATACGGCGCCAGCCGCACCGTGTGCGCCCACTTTTCGTTGTCAAAGACAAAGGCTTCGGGCGAACTTCCGAGTTCGAAACTGCCGCCGGGAAAACCGATGGTACCGGCGGCCCAGCTGCGCGCTTCGCGCCAGTTCGGATGCTGGCTGCCCGCCACGCCCAAAGTCTGCAGGCTGTAGGTGAAGGCTTCGCCATGCATGTCTTCATGGGCCAGCGCCAGGCGATAGGGATACAGCGCGCTCTGGTCTTCCGGCGTGCGCGCGAGTTTGTCCAGGGCGCGATCCAGCACTTCGCGGCAATAGGTTTTCAGCGCGCCGGTGCTGGGCAAGTCCAGCGTCCAGCGGCTGCGATGCGGCACCAGGTTGGAATCGAACCAGTCGTCGCCCTTGCTCAGCAGGCAGGCGCTTTTGGCCGCGCCCGGATGGCTGGATTGCGCTTCGCGCAAGATGTACCACTCGGCGAACCAGGCCACATGGCCCAACTCCCACAACGGTGGATTGATGATGGGCAGCACGGGCACGTTTTCGGGCGCGTCCAGCCCGGCCTCGGCAAAGCGCTCGAACATGGCCAGCGTATAATCGCGCGCATCCAGCAAGGCATCAGCCAGTTCGCCGCGACTGGCGGTTCGGAATGAAGAATTCATCGGGAGGATGTGGAGCCGTGTCAGAAAAACCGCTCGTGCTCATTATCAGCCCGGCCAGCGCAAAAGCCAATAACGGCAATTGGCAAACCGCCTCGCGCTGGGCGGGCTTCCTGAAGGCCGATTATCGCGTCCAGATTCTCACGGAATGGTCCGGTGAATCGAAAGCCGATTTGATGATCGCCCTGCACGCGCGCCGCTCGGCGCCTTCCATTCACGCCTGGCGCCGCCACCATGCCCATGCACCGCTGGTGGTGGTCTTGACCGGCACCGATTTATATCGCGACATCCGGCATGACGAAGCGGCGCGCCGCTCGCTGCAGCTGGCCGACCGCCTGGTGGTGTTGCAGCAAGCCGGCCTCGAGGAATTGCGCGAAGCCGACCTGCCGCCGACGCGGATCATTTATCAGTCCGCGCCCGCCCCGGCGCCGCTCGCCAAGGCGGAACCGGCGCCTTTCACCACCATCATGATCGGCCACTTGCGGCCGGAGAAAAGTCCCGACACCTATATGCAGGCGGCGCGGCTGCTGCAGGCGCCGCTGCCGCGCATGCTGCACGTCGGCGCCGCACTCGATCCCGCGCTCGGCGCGCAGGCAGAGCAGACGGCGGCCGCTTGCCCGCACTACCAATGGCTGGGCAATCTGCCGCATGAGCAAACGCTCAAGCGCCTGGCGCAAAGCGATTTGATGGTCATCAGCTCGGTGATGGAAGGCGGCGCCAACGTCATCATCGAAGCCGTGGTGGCCGGCGTGCCGGTGCTGGCCAGCGACATTCCCGGCAACCGCGGCATGCTGGGTGACGACTATGCCGGCTTGTTTCCGGTGGGCGATGCCGCCGCCCTGGCGCAAGCCATTGCCCGTGCCGGCAGCGATGCCGGCTTCCTGGGCACCCTGCGCCGGCAATGCCAAGCGCGTGCGCCCCTGTTTGCGCCGGCGCGCGAACAGGATGCGGTGCGCGCCCTGGTGCGCGAACTCATGGATAATGGCTGACTTCCCCTATTGACCCATCACTCGGCAGGCAACATGGATAACGCCCAGGACCCCATCAGGCTGACTTCTTTTTCCCACGGCGGCGGCTGCGGCTGCAAGATCGCGCCCGGCGTGTTGTCGGAAATTCTCAAACGCTCTTCCGGCTTTCCGGTGCCCAAGGAACTTCTTGTGGGCATAGAAACGGCGGACGATGCCGCGGTCTACAAGCTCAATGACCAGCAGGCCTTGATTGCCACCACCGATTTCTTCATGCCCATCGTCGACGATCCTTTCGACTTCGGGCGCATCGCCGCCACCAATGCCATTTCCGACGTCTACGCCATGGGCGGCACGCCGATCATGGCGCTGGCCCTGGTCGCCATGCCGATCGACAAGCTGCCGCTGGACGTGATCGGCAATGTCATCCGCGGCGGCGAATCGGTGTGCGCCGAAGCCGGCATTCCGATCGCCGGCGGCCACACCATCGATTCGGTGGAGCCGATCTACGGCCTGGTGGTGATGGGCCTGGTGCATCCGGACCGGGTCAAGCGCAATGCCGACGCCCGCGCCGGCGACCGCCTGGTGCTGGGCAAGCCGCTGGGTGTGGGTGTGCTGTCGGCCGCGCTCAAGAAAAACGCGCTGGATGAGGCGGGCTACCGCGCCATGATCGAAAACACCACCAAGCTGAACAAACCGGGACAGGTGCTCTCCACCATGAGCGGCGTACACGCCCTGACCGATGTCACCGGTTTCGGTTTGCTGGGCCACACCCTGGAGCTGGCACGCGGCGCCGGTTTGCGTGCCCGCATTTCCTGCGGCAAGCTGCCCTTGCTGCCGGGCGTGACGGAGTTGGCCGAAGCCGGATTCATCACCGGCGCCTCGGGACGCAACTGGGCCGGTTATGGCCATGACATTGCGCTGGCCGATGGCATCAGCGTCACCCAGCAAATGCTGTTGACCGATCCGCAAACCTCGGGCGGCCTCCTGGTGTCTTGCGCACCGGAAGCGGTGGCCGATGTGATCGCCCTGTTCCGCGAACATGGCTTTGCCCATGCGGCGGAAATCGGCGAGATGGTGCAAGGCCCCGCCGGCATCGAAGTCACCCGCTAGGATTTTCCTCAGATTGAACGCGCCAGCCTCAGCCCGCTGAATTGCCAGCGGGCCGAGGCCGGGAAGAAATTGCGATAGCTGTGGCGCGCATGCCCGGCCGGCGTGGCGCAGGAAGAACCGCGCAAGACATACTGGTTCACCATGAACTTGCCGTTGTATTCGCCGATGGCGCCATCGGCCGCCTGAAAACCGGGGTAAGGCGCATAGCTGCTGTGAGTCCATTGCCAGCGCCTGCCGTGCATGTCGCTCAGCCCGCCATGGTGGCTGGCTGCCGCGAATTCCCACTCCGCCTCGCTTGGCAGGCGCGCACCGCGCCAGCGCGCGTAGGCATCGGCTTCGTAGTAGGACAGGTGGCAAACCGGCGCCGACAAATCCAGCGCACGCAAGCCATGCAGGCCGAACTCCTGCCACCGGCCATCCTCCGTGCGCCGCCAGTAGAACGGTGCCTCAAGCTGTTGGGCACAGCGCCAATCCCAGCCCTCTGACAGCCACCAGCAGGGTTCGCCATAGCCGCCGGCCTGCATGAATTGCAGCCACTCTTCATTGCTGACCAGCGCGCTGCCCAGCTCGAAGGGCTCAAGAAAAACGCGATGGCGCGGCAATTCATTGTCGAAGCAAAAGCCCGCGCCCTCATGTCCGAGCGCACTCATTCCGCCTTCGAATTCCAGCCATGCAAAGGACCGCAGGGGAAGCACGGGCATGCTGTCGGTGCGCCAGGCCGGCGCCAGGGGATTCATGGAAAACAGATGCAGGGTATCGGTCACCAGCAATTCCTGGTGCTGCTGCTCATGCTGCAAACCCAGTTCCAGCAATTGCGCCAGCGACTGCGCCGCATCGCCATGCACGGCGTCCAGCAAGGCGTCGATGCGGGCATCGACATGGGCGCGATAGGCCAGCACTTCATCCAGCGCCGGCCGGGTCAGCAGGCCGCGATGCGGCCGCGCGTGGCGCTCGCCGACGCCGTTGTAATAGGAATTGAACAGCATCCGGAACGCCGGATGAAACGGCACGAAGCCCGGCTCATGCGGCTCGAGGATGAAGGTCTCGAAGAACCAGGTGACATGCGCCAGATGCCATTTCACCGGACTGGCATCGGGCATCGATTGCGCGCAGCAGTCTTCCGGCGACAAGCCCGCGACCAGCGCCAGCGATTGCGCCCGCACTTCCCGGTAGCGCTGCTTCAGGCTGGCCGGGGAATAGTTGGCGCGATCCGCTTCGGCCAAGGCATCTCCTCAGGCGCTGGCGTGCGCGTGGCACACCATGAACCAGTTGCGCTGATCAGTCCAGGCGCGCACGCGCTCGAAGCCAGCTTCATTGAGCAAGGCGGTGAAACTTTCGCGCGTGTACTTGTAGCTGTTTTCGGTGTGGATGCTTTCACCGTTTTCAAAACGGCGCGCCGCCCCGGGCCAGCGTACCGTGAGCGAATCCAGCGCCTGCAAATGCATTTCAATGCGGCTGTGCTGGACATTGAAATACGCGCGATGGCGCCAGCCGTCCGGATGGAAATCGCTGCCCAGTTGAGCGTTGACGTTGTTGAGCGCGTTCAGGTTGAATGCCGCCGTCACGCCCAAAGCGTCGTCATAGGCGGCGTTCAGCGTGGCGGCATCCTTGACCAGGTCGACCCCAATCAGCAATTGGCCATGGGCGCCGGCGGCCGTGCGCACGCGACGCAAAAAGGCCAGGGCTTGCTCCGGTGTGAAATTGCCGATTGAAGAACCGGGATAAAAGAACAGCCGCCGCCCCTCCGGCAAAGCAGCGGGCAAATCCAGGTCTTGCGAGAAGTCGATGCCCACGCCCAGCATGGCGATTTGCGGATGCAGTTCCTGCAGGCGGTTCACCGCACGCCGCAGGAAGTCCACCGAGATATCCAGCGGCACATAGGCGGCCGGCGCCAGCGCCGTGAACAGCGAGGCGGCCTTTTCGCAATTGCCTGCGCCCAGATCGATCAGCACCGAGCCAGGACCGATCAAATCGGCCATCTCCGCCGCATGCCGTTTCAGGATGGTGGCTTCGGTGCGGGTGGGGTAATACTCGGGAAGTTCGCAGATCGCTTCGAACAGGCGCGAGCCGAGCGCGTCGTAGAAATGCTTGGGCGCGATGCTTGCCGGGCGGGCCAACAGGCCCTGGGCCAGTTCATTGCGGATTGCCGCCGGGTCTTGTACTGCAATCTGAATGAACTTCGCCATGCTCCGCCTGTGGTTTATTTCAGCAATTCAAGGACCGGGGCCTGCAGCGCGGGATCATCCCAGTCGGCCTCGCCCACCAGTTGGTAACGCAACATGCCTTTGCGGTCGACCAGGAAAGTGGCCGGCAACACCCGCACCCGCCACGCCTTGGACACGGCCAAATCGTCATCTCGCAAGACCGGAAAGCCAACAGGCACGGTTTTCAAAAACTGTTCGATGCGCGGCCTGCCTTCACCGAAATTCACGCCGACCACCTTCAGGCCGCGCGCAGCCAGTTTCTGATGCATGCGATCCAGCGAAGGCATCTCTTGCTTGCACGGTTCGCACCAGGTGGCCCAGAAATTGACCAGCACCACCTGCCCTTTCAGGCTCGCCAGGTCGAGCTGCTTGCCCGGCAAATCATGCAGGACCAGGCTTTGCGGGGCTTGACCGCCAGGCGTGGAAAAGGCTTTCCAGCTCGCTTGCGCCCATGCCGGGCCTGTTGCAACAAAAGAAATTGAAAACAACAGCGCCAGGCGCGCAAGGCAAGACAGCATTCGAACATTCTCCAATTGCATGGGCTCTGCGCTTAAACAAGAATTTCGCGCGCGGTGATTTTGTACATGAAATTGTCCGGGTCCAGGCTGTCCAGGCGCGTGACCCGGCCCTGCTCGGTGGTTTCGCCATTGGGGTACATGAAGAAACCGACCGGACCTTTGGTGGCGCCAGGCAAGGCCACATCGTGCGCGTAGTTGTAGCCCAGCCAATTCATTTCCCATGAGCCGAACAAACGCTTGCGCGCCGCTTCCACTTTGACGTCGGACAGCGGCAGGCCGCCGTTTTCTTCCAGCACAACCTTGCGCACATCGGCCGGATCGACCGGAACCCAGCCAGTACCGGCGAGGAAGAACTCGGCGCGGCAATGTTGGGCACGGGTGATGTCACCCGACTTGCCCAGAGATTTGTAGCCCAGGCGCGAATCGGCCACGCGTATGCCATACACATCGCGCGCCGGGATGCCGACCGCCCGGGTCAGACCGACAAACAAGGCATTCAGGTCGGCGCACTTGCCGCCAAGATTATTGGTTTCCAGCATGGTCTTGATATCGCCGACGCCGCAGCCGCGGGTCTTGGGATCGCGATAGCTGTTGTCGACCACCCATTCGTAAATCGCACGGGCCCGCTCGAGGTCGGTTTTCGCGCCGCGCGTGATGTCTTGTGCGGTTTTCAGGACGATGCCATCCAGCGGCAGCAATTCGGTCGGGGCAAGATATTTGCTGCGCTCCTGCGCCGACAGTGTTTCGCCGGTGGAC
>JAEVZY010000391.1 GCA_023392035.1 Pseudomonadota bacterium
GCGCTGGCCAGCGCCTCGGACGCCGTGATCCGGGACATGATCGTATGGCTGAACTCCCTGAAGCTCGCCAATTGACGCCGGCCGGGAACAGCCATGGCAATGGCAACGGTCACGGCAATGGCGAGCCGCACGGCGGCTCCATCGCCGCGCGCATCGCGCTGGTGGTGTATGCGCTGTTGATCGTCTATGCCAGCTGGTATCCGTTTTCCGGCTGGCGCGACATCGGCTTGCCGCCGCTGGATTTTCTCGGCCTGCCGATGCCGCATTACTGGACCGGCTTCGACACCGTCACCAATGTGCTGGCCTATATCCCGCTGGGCATGCTGGCGGTGCTGGCGCTGTATCCGCTGCTGCGCGGCTGGCCGGCGATGCTGGTGGCAGCCGTGCTGGCCAGCCTGCTGTCCTTGCTGATGGAAGCGGGACAAACCTTTCTGCCCAGCCGCGTGGCCTCCAACCTGGACCTGATCACCAATGCCGGCGGTGCCGCCGTGGGCGCGCTGCTGGGCCGGCTGGCGACCCGCCCCTTTCTCGAAGAAAGCCGCCTGCTGTCTTTGCGCCGGCTGTGGTTTTCGCAGCAGGCCAGCCGCGGCCTGACGGTGCTGGCGCTGTGGCCGCTGGCGCAGATTTATCCGCAAGCCTACCTGTTCGGCCACGGCCAGATCCTGCCGCTGTTGTCGGGCTGGCTGTCGGATCTGCTGGACCGGCCGGTGGACTTGGCCGCCCTGCTGCGCGGCGGCGCGCAATTGAGCCCGGAGCATTACTGGCTGGCTGAAACCATCATGACCGCCACCGGCCTGTGCGGCGCAGTGCTGACCATGACCTGCCTGTTGCGCAGCAAGGCGCCGCGGGTCTTGCTGGCGCTGGCCATGGTCTTGTGCACGCTGGCGGCCAAGGCGCTGGCCAGCGCCGCCAGCTTCGGCCCGGACAACGCCTTTGCCTGGCTGACCCCGGGCGCGCAGGGCGGCCTGGTGATTGGTACGCTGATGCTGGCGGGCTTGTTCTTCGCCCCGGTTGCGGCTCAGCGCCGGGTGGCTATCCTGGCGCTGGCAACCGGGCTGCTGGTGGTCAATATCGTGCCGGCCAATGCCTATTTCCTGTCCACCATGCAGGCCTGGTCGCAGGGCAAATTCCTCAACTTCAATGGCGCTTCGCAAGCGCTGGCACTGGCCTGGCCGCTGCTGGCATTGTGGTTCCTGACCCATCCGGTGCATGCGCGCGGGGGCCGCGAAGCAAGCGCTGCCTGAGCGGCCGGCGTGGCTGCGGGGAAAGCCGCTGGCGTGTATCATGACCGGCTTCCCCCGTGCGCCTTTGCCGCCTTCTCCCTGAGCGCTTTTTGTCCCATGTCAGACCCGAAAAAACCCTATTACGAGCAACACGTTTTCGTTTGCACCAACGTGCGCGACGATGGCCGTCCCTGCTGTTCCGAGCGCGGCTCGCAGCAGGCGCAAGAGTATTTGAAGCGCCGCATCAAGGCCCTGGATATGAACGGCCAGGGCAAGGTCCGCATCAACAAGTCCGGCTGCCTGGACCGCTGCGAAGAAGGTCCGGTGATGGTGATTTATCCGCAAGGCACCTGGTACACCTGGGTCGACAATGAAGACCTGGACGAGATCGTCGATGAACACCTGGTGGGCGGCCGCGAAGTGGCACGTCTGAAAATCTGAGGCGCCGCCATGAACGCACACACCCAACGTTTCTCCATCACCGGCGCGGTCGGTGAATTGCAGTGCGCGCTGGATCTGCCCGATCCGGAAAAATTTCCGCAGCCGATCGGCATCGGCCTGGTCGGCCATCCGCATCCGCTTTACGGCGGCAATATGGACAACAAGGTGGCGCAGACCCTGGCGCGCGCTTTCGTGGCCCTGGGCTATGCCGCGGTGCGCATGAACTTCCGCGGCGTCGGCACTTCGGCCGGCAGCTATGACGAAGGCCATGGCGAAACCGACGACATGGAAGTGCTGATGCGGCACATGCAGGAACGCTACCCCGGCCTGCCGCTGGCGCTGTCCGGTTTCTCTTTTGGCAGCTTCGTGCAGGCCAGCCTGCAGCAGCGCCTGATCCAGCAAGGCACACCGGCGGAGCGCCTGGTGCTGGTGGGGGCGGCGGCCGGCAAGTGGCCGATGCCCGATATTCCCGCCAATACCATCCTGATCCACGGTGAGCTGGACGAGACGATTCCCTTGTCGGATGTGATGCTTTGGCTGCGTCCGCAAGACATTCCGGTTTGCGTGATTCCGGGGGCGGACCACTTCTTCCACCGCAAGCTGCACCACATAAAAAATCTGGTGCTCGAAATGTGGCATCGACGGCCTTCCACAGGGCTATAATTTTCCCCGCAGCATCGTGACGCGCGCATGCTTCAAAGGCATGCGCTTTCGACATGCGCATTACAAATGCGCTTTTGTCATGTCTTCTTCACCTTCCTCGCAGCTCGTCTCATGAAGAAACTCCTCGCAGCACTGGCCGCTTTCCTGCTGGCCCTTCCCGCCCTGGCCCAAAGCCTGCCGCCGCCCACCATCGCCGCGCGCTCCTGGCTGCTGATGGATGCCACCAGCGGCCAGATCATCGCCTCGCAAGACCCGGACATGCGTATCGAGCCGGCCTCGCTGACCAAGATCATGACCGCCTACATCGCCTTCAACGCGGTGCGCGACAAGAAGCTGGCCATGGACCAGATGGTCAACGTCTCGGTGAAAGCATGGAAAGTCGACAAGGACAGTTCCAAGATGTTCATCGATCCCGCCACGCCGGTGTCGGTGCGCGACCTGCTGTATGGCTTGATTGTCCAGTCCGGCAATGATGCCGCGGTGGCCCTGGCCGAAGCGGTGGCCGGCACCGAGGAATCCTTCGCAGTGCTGATGAACCGCGAAGCCGAGCGCATGGGCATGAAGAACACCCGCTTCGCCAACGCCCACGGCCTGCCCGACCCCAACAACTATTCGACCGCGCGCGACCTGTCTATCCTGGCCGCCAACATGACGCGCGACCATTCCGAACTCTTCAAGATCTATTCGACCAAGAGCTTCACCTACAACAAGATCACCCAGCCCAACCGCAATCGCCTGCTGTGGCTGGATCCGACCGTGGATGGCCTGAAGACCGGCCACACCGCCGCTGCCGGCTATTGCCTGATTTCTACCGCCCATCGTCCGAATGGCGCTTCCGGCGAGCGTCGCCTGATTTCGGTAGTGCTGGGCACCGCTTCGGATGCGATCCGCGCGGCGGAAAGCCAGAAGCTGTTGAACTGGGGCTTTCTGAATTTCGACACCGTCAAGCTGTATGGCAAAGGGCAGGCGGTGGCCACGCCCGATGTGTGGAAGGGTTCGCAAGGCGCGGTCAAGCTGGGCTTCAACCGCGACGTGTATGTCACCGTCCCGCGCGGCACGGCCGAGAAGATGAAGCCGGTGCTGGAACGCCGCGATCCGCTGGTGGCGCCGATTGCGCAGAACAGCCAGGTCGGCGTGCTGAAAATGGTGGCGGACGGCAAGACCGTGGTCGAGTTGCCGGTGCTGGCGCTGGAGCAGGTCAACCAGGCCACCATCTTCGGCCGCGCCTGGGATTCGGTGCGCCTGATGTTCAAGTAAGAAGCCATTCAGCGCCTGAAAGATGCCCAGGGCACCACGACGCCATGGGCGTTCCGACAAGCGCCGACATTGGAATTCGGGGAACAGTCACCATCTAGGAATATTGCCACGGGCCACAAGCCCGGGCAGTTCAACCGGAGCCTGAAATGACCCAGGAAAGCCTGATCCAGTACCCGAGCGATTTCCCCATCAAGATCATGGGCGCCATGCACGATGAATTCGCCGAGACCATCGTTGCCGTGGTGATCGAGCACGATCCCAGCTTCCATGCCGGCAAGATGGAAATGCGACCGTCCAGCAAAGGCAATTACCTGTCCTTGACGGCGACCGTGCGCGCCACCAGCCGCGAACAGCTCGATACGCTGTATCGCGCGCTGAGCTCGCATCCCATGGTCAAGGTAGTGTTGTAGAGCCGCGCATGTCCTTGCAATTGCGTCAGCGTGGCCGCGAAGACTATGAAACCAGCTTCGCGGCCATGCGCGCGTTTACCGATGCGCGCAATGCGCAAACCCCTGACGAATTGTGGCTGGTGGAACATCCGCCGGTCTTCACCCTGGGCCTGGGCGCCGATCCTTCCCATGTGCTGCAGCAGCACGACATTCCCCTGATCCAGACCGATCGCGGCGGCGAAGTCACCTATCACGGGCCGGGCCAGGCGGTGGCCTATCTGCTGGTCGACTTGAAGCGCCGCGCGCGCAGCCTGTACGCGCGCGAGTTCGTGCATGGCGTCGAGCAAGCCGTGATCGACACCTTGCTCGCGTATAATCTGGCGGGCGAACGCAAGCCCGGCGCACCCGGCATCTACGTGGCGCAAGGGGAATGGAAAGGCGCGAAAATCGCCGCCCTCGGCCTCAAGGTGCGCGCCTCCGGCTGCACCTACCACGGCGTGGCGCTGAATGTCGCCATGGACCTGACGCCCTTCTCCTGGATCAACCCCTGCGGCTATGCAGGCCTGGCCACGGTGGACATGAAAACCCTGGGCGTGAACGCGCCCCTGGCTGAAGTGCAAGACTTGCTCGCGACCCGGCTAATCGAAAGACTGAAAGGATGACCGTGCCACAAGCGCGGTCCACACCAATGGCTTCCCACGACGACAGCAGCGCAGTTGCCCCATCCTCTCCCGAATACAACGCCAGCGCCAAGCAAAAGGGCGCCGGCAAGACGGCCCGCATTCCGATCAAGATCGTACCGGCCGAAAAGCTGAAGAAGCCGGACTGGATCCGGGTGCGCGCCGGCTCGCCCAATACCCGCTTCTACGAGATCAAGGACATCCTGCGCGCCAACAATTTGGTGACGGTGTGCGAGGAAGCCTCCTGCCCCAACATCGGCGAATGCTTCGGCAAGGGCACGGCCACTTTCATGATCATGGGTGACAAGTGCACCCGGCGCTGCCCCTTCTGCGATGTCGGCCATGGCCGCCCCGATCCGCTGGATGTGAACGAACCGCTGAACCTGGCCAAGACCATTGCCGCGCTCAAACTGAGCTATGTGGTGATCACCTCGGTCGACCGCGACGATTTGCGCGATGGCGGCGCGGCCCACTTCACCGAGTGCATCCGCCAGGTGCGCGCGCTATCCCCCGCCACGCGTATCGAAATCCTCACCCCCGACTTCCGCGGCCGCATGGACCGCGCGCTGGAGATTTTGAAAGCCGCGCCGCCGGACGTGATGAACCACAACCTGGAAACCGTGCCGCGCCTGTACAAGGAAGCGCGCCCCGGTTCCGACTATGCCTACTCGCTGAGCCTCTTGAAGCGCTTCAAGGAACTGCATCCCGAGACGCCGACCAAGTCCGGCATCATGGTGGGACTGGGCGAGACCGATGAAGAAATCCTGCAAGTGATGCGCGACCTGCGCGCGCACGATGTGGACATGCTCACAATCGGCCAATACCTCATGCCCAGCAACGACCACCTGCCGGTGCGCCGCTATGTGCATCCGGACACCTTCAAGATGTTCGAGGAAGAAGCCTACAAGATGGGCTTCGTGCACGCCGCGGTGGGCGCGATGGTGAGGAGTTCCTACCATGCGGACCAGCAGGCGCATGGAGTGTTGGCGGACGAGTAAAGCTCCGTCAGGCGATTTGCCCCAAGGCAAATCGCTCAGCTTGGCGAATCAAGCCGCCAGCGCCTTCTCCAGCAACTGGTGCAACTCCGCAAACTGCGGCTCGCCGACATAGCGCTTGAGGATGCGTCCCTGCTTGTCGATGACGTAGGTGGTGGGCGTCAGCTTGACGTCACCGAAGGCGCGCGCGGCGCTGCCGTCGGTGTCCAGCGCCACGCGGAAAGGCAATTGCCGCGTCTGGGCGTAGTTGAGGACGTAGTTGGGCGGGTCGTAGCTCATTGCCACCGCCACGAATTCCAGGCCCTGGTCCTTGTACTTGTTGTAGGTCTGGACCATCTCCGGCATCTCCTTGATGCAGGTGGTGCAGCTGGTGGCCCAGAAATTGACCATCACCACCTTGCCGCGCAAATCGGCGCTGCTGATCTGCTGGCCATTGATTTCCTTGAAGCTGACTTGCGGCGCGCTTTGCTGGCGGGCGAAGCCAAACCAGCCCAGTACCGCCAGGGCCAGTATCAGCACTGCAATCAGCAATTTCGGAAGAAGCTTGCGGGAGCCGGGTGCGGTGTTGGGTGCGGAAGGCTGCATGGCGAAAAGGCGCAATGCGCATAGGGCGAAGAAGCCTGATTATAGCGCCGGCGCCTTCTGCGCGGGCCTCAGGGCTTGATGTAGACGAAGCCTTCGCGCGCCTGCAGCCTTGCGATTTCGGCCACGCCGGACGGCACCAGCTTGGCTTCCGGAATCAGGCGCTCGGGCGGCACGTCATGCGCGGCCAAGGTGAAATTGCAGACCCGAAATTCCACGCCCTGTGCCGCCAGCGCCGCCACCTGCGCATCGAAAGGACGGCCGTTGCGCTGGGTCGATCCCTTGAGCATGAAGCCGATGCCATCGCCCAGCGCCACCACCACGATCTTCGCCATCGGGTCGGCGCGCAGATGATTGCGGATATTGGCCAGGCCGCGGGTGGCCTGGTCCACGCCTTCCTGCATGTGATAGACCACCTTCACCGGCTCTTCGCTCCAGGCGGGGAGCGCCAGCAACAAGGGCAGCACCAGCAGCCAGCGCCGCAGGCGGAAAAAGAGTGTGTTCATGGTCGCAAAAAAAAATGGCCGCGCAGGAGTGCGCGGCCAAGTATAGGTGCTATTCCTGACGCGTCGTTCAGCGCTTGGCGCCCGCCGCGTTGCTCTGCGCCGACTGGTTGGGATCGGGCAGATTGGTCATCTGGCGCAGTTCTTCTTCGCTGATGTACTCGAAGACCTTCACCACCTTCGCCACGCCCGACACCGAGCGCGCGATTTCGCCGGCGCGATCGCCTTCACGCTGGGTCACGCGGCCCATCAGATACACCACGCTGCGCTCGGTGACCACCTTGATGGCGTTGCCGAACACGTCCTTGGCATCGATGAAGGAAGCCTTGACCTTGGCCGTGATGAAGGCGTCATTGGAACGCGAAGACAGGCTGGACGGCAGGCCGACCACCAGTTCGTTGACAATGGATTGCACGCCTTCCACGCCGGCCATCTCGCGTTCGGCGGCGGCCTTCATCGCTTCGTCGCGCACTTCGCCGGTCAGCAGGACCTTGCGGTTGAAGCTGTTGACATTGAAATGGCCGCCATCGCCGATCACGCGCGAAAGACGCGATTCGCCTTTCACCACGATCGACTTGTCTTCGGTCTGGGCGCCCAGGGTACGACGGTCGGAAGCGGCCATGCTGCCCACCGCGGCCGTGGCCAGCGCCATTTCAAAGCAGCCGGAAACGGTGATGGCCGTGCCCAGGCACAGCAGGGCAGTGCACAGCGGTCGCGCCAGGCGCTGCATCATCCCGGATGCGCCGGGAAGGGTTTTACTACTCACTCGCATCTCCTCCAAACAAAGCGACGTCGATGCCGTCGCACAGGCAATGAATGGTCAAAAGGTGAACTTCCTGAATGCGCGCGGTGCGATCATGCGGCACGCAGATGTGGACGTCGGCTTCGGTCAGCATGGCGCCCATGCTGCCGCCGCCCTTGCCGGTCAGCGCCACGATGCGCATGTCGCGCTCCAGCGCCACTTCCATGGCGGCGATCACGTTGGCGGAATTGCCGGAGGTGGAAATGGCCAGCAGCACATCGCCCGGCTGCCCGAGCGCCTGCACCTGCTTGGCAAACACGTCACGAAAACCATAGTCATTGCCGACCGCGGTGAGGATCGAGCTGTCGGTCGAGAGCGCAAGGCCAGCCAGCGGCAGTCGCTCGCGCTCGAAGCGGCCGACCAGCTCGGCGGCAAAGTGCTGGGCGTCGGCGGCTGAACCGCCATTGCCGCAAGCGAGGATCTTGTTGCCATTCGATAGTGCATTGAACATCAAATCGACGGCGTCGGAGATGGGGCGGGATAGTACCGCGGCGGCGCGCTGCTTCAGTTCGGCGCTTTCGCGGAAGTGCTCCAGAATGGTCTGTTCAGTCATCATGACCGGAGATTATAGAGGCTCGCGGCCGCTTTTACCCCCTGATAACACTTTGTTTACAAGTGGATGGCACCGCGGAGCCACTCCACTTGCGATCCTTCGAAGGCCAGCACGTCGAAGCGGCAGGCCGGCAGGCGCGGCAGGCGCTGCATATAAAGCTGCGCCGCCAGCAGAAGGCGCTTCTGCTTGGCCGGCGTTATGCTGGCGGCGGCGCCGCCATGGCTGCGGC
>JAEVZY010000056.1 GCA_023392035.1 Pseudomonadota bacterium
CAGACCTTCGGCCGCGAAGCGACCCGGACCGTGGCGGACTATGCAAGCGCGCAAGAGCAAGCAGCGCGTAAACGAGGCGACACCGCCGAAGCAGAGAAGTGGCAAGAAGGCGGCGCCTATCGCGTGCTGATGCAGGCGGCAGTGGGCGGCCTGGCGGGCGGTGCAGGCGGCGCAGTTGGAGCAGGCACCGCAGCCACCCTGGCGCCCAAGCTCACTGATCTGCAGGACTCAGTGGCCAAACAACTGAAGGAAGCGGGCGCCAGCGATGCAGTGGCCAACGGCGCTTCTGCACTGCTGGCGAACCTGGCTGCCGGCGGCATCGGTGCAGTGGCGGGCGGAGGCTCCGCAACTGCCATGGCCGGAGCCGTGAATGTGGATGCGAACAATCGGCAGTTGCATCCGGATGAGCGAAAGTTTATCGACAAGAAATCGAAGGAGCTGGCGACGCAGACCTGCAAGTCGGGTGATGCGAATTGCTTGAATAAGGCCCAGACCTATTGGCATGACCAACTCACCGCTGAGGCGGAGGCAAGTGATGACAGCAGACAGTCGAAGTTCCGGCAAAATTACCTGAATCAGGTGGCCGTAACGGGCCAAGCTCCCGGACTGGAAGGCCAAACTAGTGGAGCCGCCGAGAAATATCTGGCAGACGCGCAGATCGCACGCAACGCCCTAGATGAGCTACGTGGCCAAATCATTCTCGGCACGGATGGCAAGCCAATCATGGCGGACGGCGCAACCTTGGTGTATTTCGGGGGTACGACGGCGCAACGTGATGATCACAACTTGTACCTGAATCCGCCCGCGCCCTACGACCAAAGTGTCAGCGCCAACGGCAGCGCCGGCAGCCTGGTCCCGAGGCAGGAGCTGATGGATCGAAATCAGCGTGACGCCACACGGCTTGAAAAGCTGACCGCAGTAAACGGAGCGGCAACGCCAGACTACACGCTGGAAAACTTGGTGTTGGGTGGTGGGGCTGTCAAAGCAGGCGAAACCGTCATAGGCGCGATCGGCGCAAAGGCACTGGGTAAAGTAGAAGGCGCTGTGGCCAATGAAGGCTCAGCAAAAATCGCCGGAGGAGTAAGATTTGGCCCTGCAAATCCGGGCCCGCTGCCTGAGGTTGTTGCAAATACATTCCGAGGAGGTTCTTACACTCAAACCACTCTTTCAGAACCCATAACGCTCTACCGAGCATCAGGAGGGAATGCAAGCGAATTGGGGCAGTATTGGACTACCACTAAACCGGCTGGACCATTGCAGGCGCAGATCGATTTGGCGCTAAAGCCAGAATGGGGAAACACAGCTACTCAGATTACAGTCATAAGAGTCCCGCCTGGACAAACAATCTATCAAGGCACGGCAGCTTCGCAAGGTGGTGCGCAGCTTGGCGGAGGCACTCAGGTCTTTATTCCACATGTTGATCAATCATGGGTGATGCGATGAGACATGAAAGTACGAGTACTCTGGAATCGTCATGGGTCGACATGCCCATAGTTACTCCCGGCGAGCTAAAAGCACTGATCTTGAAACTAAAAAGATCGGTTTCCTCTGGAGAAATGCAGCAATGGTGGCCGGACGACGCGCCGTTCGCGGCTCAAGCGAGGATATCTGAAGTAAACGAAAATGGCCCTTGGCCTGACTATATTGAGTGGTACTTCCAATCCGCCTCAAACGAGAAGCGTTATAGACTCTCCGTCGAAACTTATCATGGTGCTGGGGGTCGTTGGGAGTTGATCAATTAGTCTTCGCACACTGCACTCGTCACGGGTGTCCTGAGCGGTTCAGACTGAACCGCCCCGGCATTCGAGGGCGGGTCGAGCCAATGACCGTCATCTTCAAGCAGCCCCCTAGCCAATCGCCATCCTCAACACCTGCGCCAAATGCAGCGGCCGCGCCGCCGTCGTCTGCAGCAGCTGCTCACGACTTGCCGGATTCTCTATGCTTGCATACGTATGGATCGCCAAGTTGAAAGTCTTTTGACTTGAATTGATGGCAGGTGTCGCGGCAAATTGCATGTAGAAAGCCTGCAGCAGCGCCCCATCCTCCCGCGCCAACAGGCTGTGCTCCACGCGCGGTCCCGAAAACACCAGCGAACCGCGCCGGAATCCGCGGCGGTTCAATGCATCACCCCGCTAAAAATCTTCGATCACCTGCTGCAATTCCTCGCTCAGCACCGCCATCAGGTCGCTCACCGCATAAGGTTTGCCCAGCAAACGCACGCCGTCCAGCTCGGCCCGGTCGCGCGAATAGCCGGTCGCCAGCACGATGTGGGTGCGCGGCCATTCGCGGCGCACGATGCGGGCCAGGGCAATGCCGTTCATGCTGCCGGGCATGACGATGTCGGAAAACACCAGGTCGAAGCTGGCCTCATTCAGGCGTTCCAGCGCTTCATCGGCATTGGTGGCGATGGTGACTTCGAAGCCGTGTGCCGCCAGCGCATGCAGCACCACGGTGCGCACTTCGCGGTCGTCTTCCACGAACAATAGGCGGGCGCCGGCGGTCGACACCGGCGGCTTGCTTTTTTCGGCCGGCAAGGCGCGCACCACCGTCAGTGCGCAGCGCGGCAAGAGGATGGTGACGCGCGTGCCGCGCCCGAACTGGCTTTGCAACAGCAGGGTGCCGCCGCTCTGGCGCGCAAAGCCGTAAGCCTGCGGCAAACCGAGGCCGCTGCCGGCGCCCACTGCCTTGGTGGTGAAGAAAGGATCGAGCGCGCGGTTGGCCACATCCTGCGTCATGCCGTGGCCGGTATCGGTCAGCTCCAGCCGCACATATTGACCGGGCCGCAAGCCATCCGGCGGCCTGGCCAGTTCGACGTTCTCCAGCACCAGCGTCAGGCTGCCGCCCTTGGGCATGGCATCGCGGGCATTGATGGTCAGGTTCAAGATCGCCAGTTCCAGCTGCATCGGATCAACCGTGACCGGCCACGAAGGATGCAGCTGCACCTGCAGCTCGACATGCGCCGGCAAGGCGCCGCGCAACAGCGGCAACAGGCCTTCCAGGTGGCGCCTGGGATCGAGGCTGATCAAGCGCGCGTCCTGCACTTGGCCGAAGGCCATCAACTGCCGAGTGAGTTCTACCGCCCGCTGCACCGCGCGCTCGCAGGTGAGCAGAAATTCCTGCACGCGCGCGTTGTCGCTGGCATGCATGGCGATTTGAAGGCCCGAAGTCAGGGTCTGCAAGACATTGTTGAAGTCATGCGCGATACCGCCGGTCAGGCGGCCCAGGGAATCCATTTTCTGCGCCTGCAGCAGGGCACGCTGGCTGCGTTCGGTCTCGGCCACGGCCTGGGTCACTCTTTCCTGCAAGCGCGCTTCGCCGCTGCGGATGGTGGCGCCGGCCGTTCGCAGTTCCCGGGCGACGTCATCCAGTTCGCAAATGCCGGAGTACACCGGCCGCGGATTGCCGCCGCGCCCCACTTCGATGGCGGCAGCGCGCAAAGCTTCGATCGGACGCGCCACGCTGCGCGCCAGCAGCAGCGCCGCCACCAGCCCAAGGCCGAGAATCAGCGCCAGTGCCAGGCCGGTCAAGAGCGCCGCGCGCAAGGCAGGGTCGTTCCATTCTTCCTGCGGCACGCTGACCACGAAGGCCCAGCCCGACAGCGGCATGCGGCTGAAATAGGCATTCACCAATTCGCCCGACAGCGAGCGCCCGACGTTGCTGCCTTCTTCCTGTGCGTGCAGCCGGCTGCGCATCACGCCGGTGACATTGGTGCCGGCAAAGCGCTCGCCTTCGCGCGAGCGGGCCACGATCACCGAATTGCTGTCAATGACAGTGCCCAGCCAGCGCGCCGGCAGGCTCTGCTGCTCCACCATGTGCTGCATTTCCAGCGCCGGGATCTCGGCCTGCAGCACGAACAGCAGCTTGCCTTCATGCGCCACTGGAACGCGCAAGGAGTAGGCCAGTTGCTTCAGGTAGGTGGAATAGTAGAGCGCGCTGACATCGGGTTGATGCTCTTCGGGCGGACCGGGGCGAAAGCCGCCGGCCCACAGGCCCGCTTCCGGCGGCTCCTGGGCCACGCTGCTGGCCACTGCGTGACCGGTCAGGTCCAGCACCAGCAAATGAATATGGCGCTTGTCGCCCATGCGCGTGACGTAGCGGCGGATGTCGACGATATTGCGGTCCTGGAAGGCCGGCGCCTCGGCCATGGTCTGCAACATCTGGCGGCTGGCGTCGAGCTGGTTTTCCATCAGCCGGGACAGCACACGCGCGGTTTCGCGCAGGCTGCGCCAGTTCGATTCCTGCTGGGTGCGGTAGACGTAGACGATCCCCGCCCCCGCCGCCAGGCAGGCCGGCAGCAGGGTGGCAACAACCAGCGTCATCAAGCGGGAGCGAATGCGCATGGCGAAAGACCGTCAGGGGAAGAGCGCAGTCTAACGCCATGGCCGGTGCTTAGACCAGCACTTCAGGCCTCACCAATACGTGAAAAGCATCTTGGTGGCGAGGATGTAAAGCAAAACAGCGAACACGCGCTTCAATCCAAGAACAGGCATGCGGTGAGCGACCTTGGCACCGAGCGGAGCGGTGGCAACGCTACCGCACACAATGCCGATTAATGCCAGCCAATGCACGAAGCCGAAGGTGGTGCTTGGCAGTTGCGCCAGGCCCCAACCGGAGACCACATAACCGATGGTGCCGATCACGGCCACCGGCATGCCGAGCAAGGCACCGGTGCCGATGGCGGTATGAATCGGAATGCCGCACCAGAGCATGAAAGGCACGGTCAGGAATGCGCCGCCGGCGGAAACCAGGCCGCAGATCACGCCGATCACGAAGCCGCAGAACAGCAAGGGCCAGGTATCGGGAACGCCATGTGCCGACTTCGGTTTGCGGTTGAGCAGCATCTGCGTGGCGCCGGCATACACGATGACGGCAAAGGCCAGGGCCAGCGCGCGCTGGTCGATCCAGCCCGAAGCCAGGGCCGAAGCCAGGCTGCCTATCACCATGCCCGGCGCCAGTCCCTTCACCACCGAGAAATCGACCGCACCCAGGCGCGCATGGGCGCGCGCGCTGGCGGCTGAGGTGAACATGATGGATGCCATGCCGGTGCCCAGCGCCAGGTGCACCACGTGGTCGGGCGCGAAATGCTGGGCCGTGAACAGCGCTGCCAGGATGGGTACCAGGGTCATGCCCCCGCCGATGCCCAGCATGCCCGCAAAAAATCCGACGAAGGCACCAGAAAGCAGATAGAGGGCAAACCAGATCATGGAATTTCCTGTTGTTATGGTCGGGCGATTATAGGTGCTTCCTGCAAAGGCTTGCCGACACCCCCATAATTGCAAACACATCATCGGCGGCCGCAGCAGTTGCGGCCACATCACGGGCGGCCACATCATTGGCCTGAGAGGGGAGACACAATGCGCATTCTGATCCTGGGCGCCGGCGGCATCGGCGGATATTACGGAGCACGCCTGGCCGAAGCCGGCGCCGATGTCACTTGGCTGGTGCGCGAAAAGCGCCAGCAGATACTGGAGGCCCAGGGCTTGCGGGTGAAGAGCGTGTTCGGCGATATCGCCATGCCGGTCAAGACCGTCACCGCGGCCACGGTCAAGCCGGAGTACGACCTGATCATGCTCGCGCCCAAGGCCTACGATCTGGAAGACAGCCTGCAGTCACTGGCCGGCGCCCTCTCCGGCCAGGCACTGCTGGTGCCTTTCCTGAACGGCCTGACGCACCTTGATGTGCTGGATGCCCGCTATGGGCGCCAACGGGTGGCCGGCGGCGTGGCGCAGATCGGCGCCATGCTGGATGTGGACGGCACGGTGCTGCACCTGAACAAAATCCATACCCTGACCGTCGGCCCGCGCCATCCTTCGCAGCAGGCGCTGCTTGAGGAGTTTTACGCGCTGTGCAAGAGCGCGCGTTTCGATGCCGAATACACCGAGCATATCGAACTGCAGTTGTGGGCCAAGTGGACTTTCCTGGCCACGCTGGCGGCGGCCACCACCCTGTATCGGGGGGCGGGGGGGGGGCGGGAGGGAGGGGGGGTTAAAACACAA
>JAEVZY010000060.1 GCA_023392035.1 Pseudomonadota bacterium
CCCGCATATTTCGCCCAAACAGGCCCGGGCTTTCATGTCATCGCTCTTGCATCGCGACGCCGACTCCACCCACATGGTGATGGCCTCGTTTCGCGAAGTGTGGGATTCGCTGTTCCCGCCCAAGTCCAACAAGGGATGAGCGATGGCGGCCAACGCCATCCCCATCGCCGGCATCGCGGCCGCGGCCTGGCGCATTCCGACTGAACTGCCGGAGTCCGACGGCACCCTGGAATGGGATGCCACCACGCTGGTGACGGTGCAGGTCGAAGGCGGCGGCAAGACCGGCTTTGGCTACAGCTATGCCGACGCCGCCAGCGCGCTCCTGATCCGCGAGCGGCTGGCGCCGCTGCTGGCGGGGCGCGACGCCATGCAAACCTCGGCGCGCTGGATGGATATGCTGCGCGCGATTCGCAACCTGGGACGCGCCGGCATCGCCTCGATGGCGATCGCCGCGGTCGATGTCGCCTTGTGGGACCTGAAGGCCAAGCACCTGGACATTTCCCTGGCCGCCTTGCTCGGACCGGCGCGCGCGGAGATTGCCGTCTATGGCAGCGGCGGCTTCACCAGCTACACGATTGAACAACTGCAGCGCCAGTTGAGTGGCTGGGTGGACCAGGGCCTGTTCATGGTGAAGATGAAAATCGGCCGCGACCCCGCACACGATGCGCAGCGCGTGCATGCCGCGCGCCGCGCCATCGGTGCCGAGACAAAACTGTTCGTCGATGCCAACGGCGCCTATTCCCGCAAGCAGGCGCTGGCCATGGCCGACAGCTTTGCCCACGAGCGGGTGGAATGGTTCGAAGAGCCGGTCTCGTCCGACGACCTGCCAGGCTTGCGCCTGCTGCGCGACCGCGCGCCGCCCGGCATGGCCATCAGCGCCGGCGAATACGGTTACGACCCGCTCTACTTCCGGCGCATGCTGGAAGCCGGCGCGGTCGATGTGCTGCAGGCCGATGCCACCCGCTGCGGCGGCATCAGCGGTTGGCTGGACGCCGCCGCCCTGTGCGAGAGCTTCGGCCTTCCCTTGTCCAGCCACTGTGCGCCGACTTTGCACCTGCCGCTGTGCTGCGCGGCGCGGCCGGCCGTGCACCTGGAATATTTTCATGACCATAGCCGGATCGAGCAGCTGCTGTTCGACGGCGCCATCAGCCCCATCCGCGGCTGCCTCACGCCCGATTGGTCGCGCCCCGGCCTGGGCGTGGAGTTCAAGGAAAAGGATGCGCAATGCTTCAAAATCTAGTCCCACCCGCGTTCAAGCCGCTGGCCCACACCGACACCCTGGCGGACGAACTGGCGCGGGTGGTGGCGGGCGAAGTCCGCTTTGACGAGGGCAGCCGCGCCCTGTATGCCGCCGATGCCTCCAACTACCGCCAGACGCCGATCGGGGTGGTGATTCCCAAGTCGGTGCAGGATGTGATCGAGACCGTGCGCCTGTGTCACCAATACCAGGTGCCGGTCTTGTCGCGCGGCGGCGGCACCAGCCTGTGCGGGCAATGCTGCAATGTCGCGGTGGTGCTGGATTTTTCCAAGTACCTGAACCATGTGCTTGAAATCGATCCGGTGGCCAAGACCGCGCTGGTCGAGCCCGGCACTGTGCTCGATACCTTGCGCGAAGCGGCGCAACGCCAGGGCCTGACCTTCGCCCCCGATCCGGCCACCCATACCCACAACACACTGGGCGGCATGATAGGCAACAACTCCTGCGGGCCGCACTCCGTGATGGGCGGCGAGACCGTGCACAACGTGATCGAACTCGACATCCTCACCTATGACGGCGTGCGCATGACGGTGGGCGCAACCGACGAGGCCGAGCTGCAGCGGCTGTGCAATGGCGAGGGCCGGCGCTCGGAAATCTATCGCGGCCTGTGCGATCTGCGCGATGCGCATGCGGCCGAAATGCGGCGGCGTTTTCCGAACATCCCGCGCCGCGTCTCCGGCTACAACCTGGAAGCGCTGCTGCCGGAGAAAGGCTTTCATGTCGCGCGCGCCCTGGTCGGCTCGGAAGGCACCTGCGTGGTGGTGCTGGGCGCGAAACTGCGCCTGGTGGACAATCCGGCCGCGCGTTCCCTGCTGGTGCTGGGCTACCCGAGCGTCTATGAAGCGGGCGACCATGTGCCGCAAGTGATGCGCCATCATCCGATCGCGGTGGAAGGCCTGGACGATCGCCTGATCGCCGACATGAAGGCGGTGCACCTGCATCCGCAGGACGTGCAGCTTTTGCCGGAGGGCGCCGGCTGGTTGTTGGTGGAGTTCGGCGGGCGCGACAAGGACGATGCCGATGCCCAGGCGCGCGCCCTGATGGAGGCGCTGGGCAAGGAGTCCGGCGCGCCATCGATGAAGCTGTACGACGATCCGCCGGTGGAAAAGCTGTTGTGGCGCGTGCGCGAATCCGGCCTGGGGGCGACGGCGCACGTGCCGGAGAAGACCATTACCTGGGAAGGCTGGGAAGATTCAGCCGTGCCGCCGGAAAAGCTGGGCGGGTACCTGCGCAAGCTGCGCGCCCTGTTCGAAAAATATGGCTACGCCTGCGACCTGTACGGGCACTTCGGCCAGGGTTGCGTGCATACCCGCATCGACTTTGATTTGGAAACCGCGCAGGGCATCAAGACCTTCCGCGCCTTTCTGCACGAGGCCGCCGAGCTGGTGACCAGCCTGGGCGGCTCCATCTCCGGCGAACATGGCGACGGCCAATCCAAGGCCGAGCTGTTGCCCATCATGTTCGGCGAGGAATTGATGCAGGCCTTCCGCGAATTCAAGAGCGTGTGGGACCCGCACAACCGCATGAATCCCGGCAAGGTGGTGAATGCCTTTCGCCCGGATCAAAACCTGCGCCTGGGCACCGGCTACACCCCGCCGGAAGTGAAGGTGCATTTCCACTACCCCGAGGACGGCGGCGATTTTCCGCGCACGCTGCTGCGCTGCGTGGGCGTGGGCGAGTGCCGCAAGCAAAAGGGATTGATGTGCCCCAGCTACATGGCCACCGGCGAGGAAATGCACTCCACCCGCGGGCGTGCCCACCTGCTGTTTGAAATGCTGCGCGGCGATCCGCTGCATGGCGGCTGGAAGAATGAAGCGGTGCGCGAAGCCCTGGACCTGTGCCTGTGCTGCAAGGGCTGCAAGGGCGAATGCCCGGTGAACGTGGACATGGCGACCTGGAAGGCGGAGTTCATGGCGCATTACTACGAAGGCCAACGGCGGCCCTTGTCGGCCTACGCCTTTGGCCTGATCGAGCAATGGGCCTGGCTCGGTTCACATGCGCCGCGCCTGGCCAACGCCTTGCTGCACACGCGCGGCATGGAAAAGCTGGTGCGGCGCGTGGCCGACATCGCACCGCAAAGATCGCTGCCCAGCCTGGCCAGGCAAAGCTTCGCCGACTGGTTCGGGCGGCGCGGCGTGCGCGGCAGCGGCGAAAAAATCCTGTTGTGGCCGGACACCTTCAGCAATTACTTCCAGCCGCAGGTGGCGATCGCCGCCGTGGAAGTGCTGGAGCACGCCGGCTTTGCCGTGCACTTGCCGGCCGCTGCCCTGTGCTGCGGCCGACCCTTGTATGAGCACGGCATGCTGGACCGCGCCCGCGCCAGCCTGCAGCGGGTAATGACGGTGCTGGAGCAGGAGATCAAGGCCGGCACGCCGATCGTGGGATTGGAGCCGGCCTGCATCTCGGTGTTTCGCGATGAACTGCCGAACCTGTTTCCGTATGACGAGCAGGCCCGGCGTTTGCACAAGCAGACTTTTTTGCTGAGCGAATTCCTGCAACAGCGCGGCATCCGTTTTCCCCAGCTTGCGCGGCGCGCCATCGTGCATGGTCATTGCCATCACAAGGCGATTTTGAAGATGGATGCAGAGCTGGAGGTGTTGAAGCGTCTGGGGCTGGATCTGGATGTGCTCGATTCGGGCTGCTGCGGCATGGCCGGCAGCTTCGGGTTCGGGCGCGACAAGTATGAAGTGTCGATGCACTGCGCCGAGCGCGTGCTGCTGCCGGCGGTGCGCAAGGCGGATGACGCGACTTTGATTATTGCGGACGGCTATAGCTGTCGCGAGCAGCTCCTGCAGACGACGGCGGCACGGCCGTTGCACTTGGCGCAGGTGTTGCGGATGGCGATTGGCTAGGGGGGCTGGCTCGACGACGACGGTCATTGGCTCGACTCGCTCAAGAATTGAAGCCTCCCTAAAAGCCGCGGCGGTTTCACTTGCGCTCCCGAAGCGAGAGGAAGGCAATGCATCATCAAGTACGCAGCAATCCGATCAACAACAAGCCGTAAATAACAACAGATCCGCCAAAGACGATTTTCCTGCGAGCTGCAATGTCGTCGTCGCAGGAAAAAATGATCTTTCCTCTCATGCTCATATCGCGGTCAAAGATGAATCCGAAAATGTTGTAGAGCATCCAGCCAAATCCTGTCGCGAAGCCTAAAAATTCGATGCCACTCAAATGGCCGATTTTTAGAGATATCGCCAGCAGCGCGAGAAGAGCGATAGGTAAAAAAACTACTGTCTTACGTAAATGAGTGTTCATCGTCTTTGATCCTCCTATGTACTCCTTATTCCTGTCTACGAATGCCTGCCACCCGCGCTGACCACCGCTGCCTGAAATCTCAAGCGATGGAGAGGATTTCGCATACTCAAGTTGCAATTGGTGAAGGAATGCCTCCGCTTGGGTGAAGTAGGGTACTTCGTAGCCGGGACTTAGTGGCCAAACAACTGAAGGCACGCGATAGGCGCCGCCTTCTTGCCACTTCTCTGCTTCGGCGGTGTCGCCTCGTTTACGCGCTGCTTGCTCTTGCGCGCTTGCATAGTCCGCCACGGTCCGGGTCGCTTCGCGGCCGAAGGTCTG
>JAEVZY010000095.1 GCA_023392035.1 Pseudomonadota bacterium
GCCAATCCCTGCCCAAGATGGCGGCTTTGCTGGCGGCGGCTGCCTTGCCGGCGCCGGAGCCGGTGCCCAGCGTCAGCTACCAATCCGGCGGCCATGTGCTGGTGGTGGGACCGGCCGCGCGGGTGCAGAAATGGGCGCAGCGGCTGGCGGCGCAACTCGATGTGAGCATGCTCCTGACCGACATCGGCACCGAGGGCGAGATGCTGGGCGAGCGCCAGTTGCCGACTTTTTCCGGCAGCCGGATCGAGGTCAAGGGTTGGCTGGGCGCCTTCGAGGTGAGCTGGCAGCAGTCCAATCCGATCGATCCCGAACTCTGCACCCGCTGCAATGCCTGCGTATCGGTGTGCCCGGAAGGCGCGATCAACCTGCTGTACCAGATCGATATGGCCAAATGCCGCGAGCATCGCGATTGCGTGAAGGCTTGCGGGGCCATTGGCGCCATCGATTTCGAGCGCAGCGCAAGCGAGCGCTCCGGCCAGTTCGATCTGGTGTTCGACTTGAACGACACGCCGCTCCTTTCCCTGCATCAAGCGCCGCAAGGCTATTTCCGTCCCGGCGCCGATCCCGAACGCCAGGCGGAAGACGCGCTCAAGCTGACTGCGCTGGTGGGCGAATTCGAAAAGCCGAAGTTCTTCGTCTACAAGGAGCGGCTGTGCGCGCATGCGCGCAATGAGAAGGTCGGCTGCAATGCCTGCGTCGAGGTGTGCTCGGCCGAGGCGATTGCCGGCGATGGCGACAAGATCCGCGTCAATCCCAATCTGTGCGTGGGTTGCGGCGCCTGCACCACCGTCTGCCCGAGCGGGGCGCTGGGCTATGCCTATCCGCGCGTGCCCGATCTGGGCCAGCGCATGCGCAGCATGCTGCAGGCCTATGCCCGCGCCGGCGGCAGTGCACCGGCTTTCCTGCTGCACAGCGATGAAGCCGGCGCCGATCTGATTTCCCGCTTTGGCCGGCTCGCGCGTGCCGGCGGCAAGCTGGCCGGATTGCCGGCGCGGCTGCTGCCGCTGGCGCTGCATCACACCGCGTCCACCGGGCTCGATGTATGGCTGTCGGCCCTGGCCTGGGGCGCCACCAATATCGTCGTTCTCATCACGGGCGAGGAAGCGCCGCAATACGTGGAAGCCTTGCAGGCGCAACTGGCGCTGGCGCAAAGCATCGTCAATGGCCTGGGCTATGAAGGCCAGCACTTCGTGCTGCTCAAGGCGGCGACGCCGCAGCAACTGGATGCCGCGCTCAAGGGCCTGGCGCCCGGCCGCATTCCGGACAAGCCCGCCAGCTTCCAGGCCGCGGCGGAAAAGCGCAATACCCTCGATTTCGCGCTGGACCATTTGCTGAAATCCGCGCCGCAGCCGGTGCAGCAGATCGCGCTGGCCCCGGGGTCGCCGTTCGGCGCGATCAAGGTCGATACCGCCGCCTGTACGCTGTGCATGTCTTGCGTTGGCGCCTGTCCGGCCTCGGCGCTGATGGACAATCCCAATCTGCCGCAACTGCGCTTCGTCGAGAAAAACTGCGTGCAATGCGGCCTGTGCGAAAAGACTTGCCCGGAAAACGCCATCCGCCTGGTGCCGCAATTGAACCTGACACCGGCCGCGCGCGAGCCGCAAGTCTTGAACGAGGCCCAGCCCTATCACTGCATCAAGTGCGGCAAGCCCTTTGCCACCGCGCAGATGATAGACAACATGCTCGGCAAGCTGGCCTTGCACAGCGCCTTCGCCGGCAATCTTGACCGCATCAAGATGTGCGGCGACTGCCGGGTCATCGACATGATGGAAAACAAATCGGAGATGCTGGTCTCCGACCTCAAGCGGCACTGAAAACAAGCGCACTGAAAACAAGAAGGCAGGGGGAGAGCACATGAGCCAGTCGGCACCGCTGAAATTCGAGAAGCCGGACCAGGGCGAGGAAACCGCGCGCGCCGATTTGTACGGCTTGCTGGCCACGCTGTTTTACGCGCCGCCTTCGCAAGCGCTGCTCGACACCATCGCCGGCGCCAGGAGCGAAGGCGAGGGCTTGCTGGAGCAAGCCTGGGCGGCGCTGGTGGCGGCCTGCAAGAGCGCGCGCGAAGAGGATGTGCGCATGGAATACGACCAGCTCTTCATCGGCGTGGGCAAGCCGGAAATCATGCTGTTCGGCTCGTACTACATGGCCGGCTTCCTGATGGAAAAGCCGCTGGTGGAATTGCGCCACGACTTGGCCCGCCTGGGCCTGGAGCGGTCCAACGCCATGGCCGAAAGCGAAGACCATATCGCCGCGCTGTGCGAAGTGATGCGCTATCTGATCGCTTCCGACGATGTGCTCAACGCCAACCTGGCCTCGCAGCAGGCGTTCTTTGCTGCCCACATGCAAACCTGGGTGATGCAATTCTGCGAGGCCCTGGCGGCCAATGCTTCGGCCAAGTTCTACCGCCCGGTAGCGCTGCTGGCCAAGGCATTCTTCGAAGTGGAGAGGCAGGCGTTTGATATGGCGTGACGCCGGTCAGCCGAGAGGCCCTGCTCATATGGAGGATCTTCGGGCGGTCGGCGGCCGCGGTCTGCCTCGACTGCTGCATTCAAAAATCAGTTCAAAGCCGTCGGCACCTCAGCCGTCGACACCGTGCCCGGCATGGCCAGGGTCAGGTCCCATTCCGCATTGCGTACGCCGTCCTGCAGCAGCTTGCAAAAGCCGTGCAGGATGCGGTCGGCGAAGGCGATTTCGAAGCGCTTGCCGTCACCCGCCACGAACTCGATGCGCACCGGCTGCTGTGCCTTGAGATGGAAGTTGGCGGTGGTGATCAGCATCGGTTCGGCGCCCAGGGGATAACTGGTGGCAGCATCTTCGAACTGCTTGGCAAAACCGCCGCGCTGCACGTTCTCGTTGATGGATGCCTGATGCGCCATGCCGACGATTTCGCGCCGCGCGTGCTGGGCTTGCGGCTGTTCCAGCGTGACCTTGGTTTCCAGCGCGCGCACAATGCCCGGCCACAGGCGATGCACGATCCGGCGCGTCAGCCAGGCGCGGACTTCATGCAGGGCTTTGTCGGCGTCGCGGAAGGTAGCGCGCAGGAGAAGGCGGTCGTGCTCAGCGTTATAGGACACTTGAATCTGATGCAGTTCCATGAGCCGCCCGGAGGTGCCTTTTGCTTGAAAAGCGCGCAATCACCCCAAACTGCCCGCCAGAGAATCAGTTTCCGGGAGTGTAAAGATGCGCTTGGATAAATTTACGACGAAATTGCAGGAAGCCCTGGCCGATGCCCAGAGTCAAGCCGTGGGCAATGATAACCAATACATCGAGCCGGCGCACCTGCTGGCGGCCTTGCTGACCCAGGAAGATGGCGGCGCGCGTTCGCTGCTGCAACGTGCCGGCGTCAATATCGGCGGTCTGCAAAAAGACCTGGTCTCGGCCGTGGAGCGCCTGCCCAAGGTCTCGGGCACCGGCGGCCAGGTGCAGATCGGGCGCGACCTGCTTGGCCTCTTGAACCTGGCCGACAAGGAAGCGCAAAAGCATGGCGACCAGTTCATTGCCAGCGAGATGGTCTTGCTGGCGCTGGCCGAAGACAAATCCGACGCCGGCCGCCTGGCGCGCGAGCAGGGCTTGTCGCGCAAGGCGCTGGAAGCGGCCATTGAGGCGGTGCGCGGCGGCGCCAATGTCAATTCGGCCGAAGCCGAAGGCCAGCGCGAAGCCCTGAAGAAATACACCACCGATCTCACCGAGCGCGCCCGCAACGGCAAGCTCGATCCCGTGATCGGCCGTGACGACGAGATTCGTCGCGCGATCCAGGTCTTGCAGCGCCGCACCAAAAATAATCCGGTGCTGATCGGCGAACCGGGCGTGGGCAAGACCGCCATCGTCGAAGGCCTGGCCCAGCGCATCGTCAACGGCGAAGTGCCGGACAGCCTGAAGAACAAGCGCGTGCTGTCGCTCGACATGGCGGCCCTGATCGCCGGCGCCAAGTATCGCGGCGAGTTCGAAGAGCGTCTGAAAGCCGTGCTGAAAGAGCTGGCGCAGGAAGAAGGGCAGACCATCGTCTTCATTGACGAGCTGCACACCATGGTCGGCGCCGGCAAGGCCGAAGGCGCGATGGATGCCGGCAATATGCTGAAGCCGGCGCTGGCGCGCGGCGAACTGCACTGCATCGGCGCCACCACCCTGGACGAATACCGCAAGTACGTGGAGAAAGATGCCGCGCTGGAGCGCCGCTTCCAGAAGATCCTGGTGGGCGAGCCGAGCGTGGAAGCCACCATCGCCATCCTGCGCGGCTTGCAGGAGAAATACGAGCTGCACCACGGTGTGGAAATCACCGACCCGGCGATCGTGGCGGCGGCCGAGCTTTCGCATCGCTACATCACCGACCGCTTCCTGCCGGACAAGGCGATCGACCTGATCGACGAAGCCGCGTCCAAGATCAAGATCGAGATCGATTCCAAGCCGGAAGTGATGGACAAGCTCGACCGCCGTTTGATCCAGTTGAAGATCGAGCGCGAAGCGGTGCGCAAGGAAACCGACGAAGCCTCGCAAAAGCGCATGCAGTTGATCGAGGAAGAAATCGGCCGCCTGGAGCGCGAGTACGCCGACCTGGAAGAAGTGTGGAAGGCGGAAAAAGCGTCGGTGCACGGCACCCAGCACATCAAGGAAGAAATCGAGCAGATTCGCCTGCAGATGGATGAGGCACGTCGCCGCGGCGACTGGCAAAAGATGTCGGAGCTGCAGTACGGCCGTCTGCCGGAACTGGAAAACCAGTTGAAGCAGGCCGACCAGTCCGAGCACCAACTGGAAGCGAAGCACAAGCTGTTGCGCACCCAGGTCGGCGCCGAGGAAATCGCCGAGGTGGTGTCGCGCGCAACCGGCATTCCGGTATCGAAGATGATGCAGGGCGAGCGCGACAAGCTGGTGCACATGGAAGACGAATTGCACAAGCGCGTGGTGGGACAGGACGAAGCGATTGCCGCGGTGTCGGATGCGATCCGCCGCTCGCGCGCCGGCCTGGCCGATCCGAATCGGCCCTACGGCTCCTTCCTGTTCCTGGGGCCGACGGGCGTGGGCAAGACCGAGCTGTGCAAGGCCTTGGCCTCCTTCCTGTTCGATACCGAAGAAGCCATGATCCGCATCGACATGAGCGAGTTCATGGAGAAGCATTCGGTGGCCCGCCTGATCGGCGCGCCGCCCGGCTATGTCGGCTATGAAGAGGGCGGTTATCTCACCGAGGCGGTGCGACGCAAGCCCTACAGCGTGATCCTGCTGGATGAGATCGAGAAAGCCCATCCGGACGTCTTCAATGTTCTGCTGCAAGTGCTGGACGATGGCCGCATGACCGACGGCCAGGGCCGCACCGTGGATTTCAAGAACACGGTGATCGTGATGACCTCCAATCTCGGCTCGCACAAGATCCAGTCGATGGAGGAAAGCGATCCGGCCCTGATCAAGCTGGCGGTGATGGCCGAAGTACGTAGCCATTTCCGGCCGGAGTTCATCAACCGCATCGACGAGATCGTGGTCTTCCATGCGCTGGATGAAAAGCACATCGGCGCGATTGCGAAGATTCAGCTCGCGGTGCTGGAGCAGCGTCTGGCCAAGATGGACATCGGCATGCAGATCGACCCCGCGGCTTTGCAGAAGATTGCCGAAGCCGGCTTCGATCCCGTGTATGGCGCACGGCCGTTGAAGCGCGCCATCCAGCAGGAAATCGAGAATCCCTTGTCCAAGGCCATCCTGGAAGGGAAGTTCGGGCCGAAGGACACCGTGCATGTCCATGCCAAGGGCAACGAGCTGGTGTTCGACAAGAGCGCTTGAGTTGATCAAGGCAAGCAGCACGAGGGCGGGAGCGATCCCGCCCTTTTTTTCGTGGGCGCTTCCGCATTCGAGTAAATCTGTGCGGCCATGGAGCAGGCGGGTTCAATGGATCAATCAAGCAGGGAACCCGCGCATTTCCCGACCTACCTAGTCACTTTTACGCAGGAGGCGAAATGAAAGTCGGGGCATTTCCTGGCGCGGGAGCCAAAAGGTCGATTCGGGATGTGGCGGGGCCGGTCAGTGATAACGAACAGAAGCGTCCGGCGCCGGATAAACCCGATGTGAAAGTGCTGCCGCAAGGCTTCCGATGGGAAGAGCTGCCCATTGAACTCTTGCTCCAGGTCGTGCATTTGGTCGATTCAAAGACATTCGCCCATCTGCTTGAGGTTTCCAAAGCTTTCAATCAGATGGTCCTTTCGATCGGGCCGATTCATCCTCTTTCCCACCTCAGTCTTGACGGACTCATTTCAGAAATTTTCGCGGAGCAGGGCGCTCTCCAGGATTCGCTGCAGGCGCGCTTTGCCTGTGTCCAGTTTCGTCTCCGCGTTCCCCATCCGCTGGATTGGCTGTACGAGAGGGCAAACAGAGCCGACGTCAAGCGCCTCAAGCTCATTATCGATAGCGAAAAAGGCGACGATATCGATATCAGTCTTGACCACTTGCTCCCCGAACTGGAAAAGCAAGTGGCCGGTCGTGCGAAGAGCGCCAATGCCCCACCGCCGACATGCGAGCTGCTGTTGGCCGTCAGGAGTTGCAATGCGCCGTCGGTAGGGACTCTGCAAGCACTGAAACACCTCAAGATTACCGCTCTATCGGCCCCTCGCGGCGATTGGTTGCCATTGCTCCAGCACTTGCCGCAGCTCAGGGAGATCAGCTTTCTGGAACAGGCAATGGATAAGGAAGTGATTGCGGCGCTTGCTTCAAGAACGGAGCCGATCCCACGTATGACACTTGGCTATTACAAAAATAATGACGCCGACGGTGAATTGGTTGCGATGCTAAAGAGCCTGCAAGTCAAACACATTGAGCTGTGGTACCCGGACAGCTTCCCGCTTGAGATCTTGAATTCATGTGAGCTCGAGTCGCTTCGGCTTGTAGAAAATTTTGGCGATGACTTGCTGAAAAAGGTAGATCAATTCCTGGGCGGGGCCACAGTTCGAAGGCTGATCCTGAGCGACGATTTCACTTGGCCGCGACAGATATCCGACATGGTCGACATCGCCGACGGCGTACGGCTCAACCAATCCCTGCGCGCCCTGGACGTGCAAATTGAACCGGATCGTGTTACCGGGGAGACTGAGCTCCTGGAAGCAATACTCGAAAAGTCGAACATACAGTCTGCGAGCCTTCCCTATCCCCAGGAGCGCCAGCAGTATGCGGATCGTGCCATGGCCGCGCGGCCGGACCTGCGGATCAGGAGGACAAACAAGTACCCGGATAAGGCCGACGAGAGATTGAACAAAATTTGCAAGGCCATGGAGGAGGCACGTTCAAAAAACCAATGAAGAAGAACCGGATTTCACTTCGCGGCGTCTGCGTTGCGTATGGTGAAATCCGGCCTTGCAAGGCCGCATGCAAAAATGCCGAATCGAGAAAAAGCGTTTCGGATCATGGAATGGCGTGTGTAAGATGTTGAAAACAAATAGAATAAAAATCGTTCTGTGTCTTATATAAGACCGTGTTGCCCTGCAAAATAGCAGGCTAAGATTTGAGCCATGGACTTCACTCACTCAAGGAGAAGCATCATGGCTGGCAGGCAAGAGCAAATCCGCAAATTGGAGCAGGACTGGGCCAACAATCCGCGCTGGCAAGGCGTGAAGCGCAACTACAGCGCGCAGGATGTGGTGAAGCTGCGCGGCTCGGTGCATATCGAGCACACGCTTGCCCGGCGCGGCGCGGAAAAGCTGTGGACCCTGCTGCAGGAAGAAGACTTCGTGCCGACCCTTGGCGCACTGACCGGCAACCAGGCCTTGCAGCAGGTGAAGGCGGGCCTGAGAGCCATCTACCTCTCCGGCTGGCAGGTGGCGGGCGACGCCAACAGTGCAGGCGAAATGTACCCCGATCAGTCGCTGTATCCCGTGAACTCGGTGCCGCAAGTGGTCAAGCGCATCAACAATACTTTCCAGCGCGCCGACCAGATCCAATGGTCGGAAGGGAAAGGCGACACCGATTTCTTTGCGCCCATCGTGGCCGATGCGGAAGCCGGCTTCGGCGGCGTGCTGAATGCCTTCGAGCTGATGAAGGCCATGATCGAAGCCGGCGCGGCCGGCGTGCACTTCGAAGACCAATTGGCTTCGGTGAAAAAATGCGGGCACATGGGTGGCAAAGTGCTGGTGCCGACCCGCGAGCAAGTAGACAAACTCAATGCCGCGCGCCTGGCCGCCGATGTGATGGGCGTGCCCACGCTGGTGATTGCGCGCACCGATGCCGAAGCGGCCGATCTGCTCACTTCCAACATCGATCCCATCGACCAGCAGTTCTGTACTGGCGAGCGCACCATTGAAGGCTTCTATCGGGTCAAGCCCGGACTGGAAGCGGCGGTGGCGCGCGCCCACGCCTATTGCCCCTTCGTCGACCTGGTGTGGTGCGAGACCGGCAAGCCGGACCTGGATTTCGCGCGCCGCTTTGCCGAGGCGGTGCATGCCAAGTTCCCGGGCAAGATGCTGGCCTATAACTGCTCGCCTTCCTTCAACTGGAAGAAGAACCTGGACGACGCCACCATCGCCAAGTTCCAGAAGGAAATCGCCAGCTACGGTTACAAGTTCCAGTTCATC
>JAEVZY010000111.1 GCA_023392035.1 Pseudomonadota bacterium
GGTATCGGTCGCGGTTGCGCGGTCCATCCACAGGGCAATGTAATGGCAGCCTATGCCGGCCAGGGCACGGCTGCCTTCCGGCACCCGGGTTGAAGTGTTGTGCGGACAGCCGGAGCAGAAATACGGAATGCGGTCCTTGTTGGGATCGGGCCGGGAAGCCACCAGCAAGGCTTCCTTGGCCTGCAGATAGGCGATGCGTTCGCGGATGCGGCTGCTGGCCGGATGATCGGCAAACCAGCGCTCGATGCGGCTGGCGATGGCGCGCGCGATCTGGGCCGGGCTCAGTTCATAGGTGGCCGGCAGCAGCCAGTGGCCATGGCCTTCGCGGTGCGGATTGCTCCATTCGCCGGTGTCGTCGAACTTGCCGACCACGCGCGGCCGTACATCGTCGCGCCAGTTGTACAGCTCTTCCTTCAACTGGTATTCCAGGATCTGGCGCTTTTCTTCCACCACCAGGATTTCTTCCAGGCCTTGGGCAAATTCGCGCACGCCTTGCGCTTCCAGCGGCCAGGTCATGCCGACCTTGAACAGGCGGATGCCGAGCTCACGCGCCAGCGCTTCATCGATGCCGAGGTCGGCCAGCGCCTGGCGCGTATCGAGATAGGATTTGCCGGCGGTGATGATGCCGAAGCGGGCGCGCGGGCTGTCCCAGATGATGCGGTTCAAGCGGTTCGCACGGGCATAGGCCAGCGCCGCATACCACTTGAAATGATTCATGCGCGCTTCCTGTTCCAGCGCGGCATCCGGCCAGCGGATGTTCAAGCCGCCCGGCGGCAATGTAAAGTCGTCCGGCAGCATCACTTGCACGCGTGCCGGATCGATCTCCACCGTGGCGCCGGATTCCACCACATCGGTCACGCATTTCATGCCGACCCAGAGGCCGGTGTAACGGCTCATGGCCCAGCCATGCAAGCCGTAGTCCAGGTATTCCTGCACCGAGGCGGGATACAGCACCGGAATGCCGCAGGCTTTCAGGATGTGTTCGCTCTGGTGCGCCACCGTGGAAGACTTGGCGGCATGATCGTCGCCGCACACCACCAGCACGCCGCCGTGCGCGGAAGTGCCAGCCGCGTTGGCATGCTTGAAGACGTCGCCGCAGCGGTCCACGCCCGGGCCCTTGCCGTACCACATGGAGAACACGCCATCGACCTGGGCGCCGGGGAAAAGATTGACTTGCTGCGTGCCCCAGATGCTGGTGGCGGCCAGGTCTTCGTTCAGGCCCGGCTGAAAGCGGATTTGGCGCGCTTCCAGTTGCTTCTTCGCCTTCCACGCCATCAGGTCCACGCTACCCAGTGGCGATCCGCGGTAACCGGAAATGAAGCCGGCGGTGTTGAGCCCGGCGGCGGCATCGCGCTCGCGCTGCAGCATGGCCACCCGCAACAGCGCCTGGGTGCCGGTAATGAATACGCGGCCGCGTTCCAGGGTGTATTTGTCGTCGAGGGAAATATCCCGGTTTACGCCCGGGAGGGCGGTTGGTGCGTTCATTCGGTCTCCATCCAAAAATCGTGTCTTTGGTGCGCTTTCTTTGTCGCCTGCGAGGTATCAAGCTCGTGGCTCGACCCTCGTTTGACAAGTGCTACGTTAGCACAAGCAGATGCGGGTCACAGGGGAATTGCGCAAGAGACAGACAAGGGATCAGGTGCGCCGCTTGAATTTTTCCGGCAGCCATCGACCCAGCCGGCGCAGATTGGATTTCCAGGTGTAGTCGAACACCGCCAGTTGCTCATCCACCGCTTCCTGCAGCATGCTGCCCGGGCTGGCCGGCGGCAACTGCAGATAGGCATCGGCTTCGCCCCAGGCGCGCCGGATTTCCATGCCGGCTTTGCGGGCAATGTGCATCATGGTGGCATTGGACGCCAGGCAATGCATGTAGAGGGTATCGATGTCGGCGTTGCGGCAGTGGATGGCGGCGCGCTGGAACAGCTTGCTGCCCACGCCGTGGCGGCGCGCGCTGGCCGACACCGAGACGCCGAACTCCGCCACCTGCTCCTTGCTGGTGTTGCGCTTCCAGGTTTCATTGCCGGCGCTGGGCGCAAAGGCCAGGTGACCCACGCCCACCAGGCGAAACGCCGGATCGAACACGCCGAACAGCACATCGCGCTCGAAGTTGAGTCCGTTCACATAGCGCTCCACCAACTCATCCGGCAACTGGCTGCCGAAGCGCAACAGGCGGTCGCTCGGCCCCAGGCCCAGGAAGTGGCGCAACAGCCGCCGGCGATGCCGCTCGGACAAAGTCTTGACCACGACTTTCCAGCGCAGGCGCGAAGGCCGGTCCGGCGCATCCGCCGAAAACCGCTTGCGCCAGCGCGTCAGCAAATCGGACATGAAGAAGGGCATGGGCTGTGAGCGTCCCCGTCAAGGCGGGCAAATGGAGTGCCGATGTGCACCCGCGCGATTCTACGCACTGGATTCTACGCACATCATTGCGCCCGCGCCCTTGGGCGCAAGCTCAGTCCGGGCGCCCTCTTGCCGCCTGCCACAAGGGTTTGATGGCTTCGATGCGCGCATGGCGTATCGCTTCGGGAATACGGGCGGGCTGATCCGGATAGCGTTGCGCGGTTTCGCCGGCAATGCGGCCGGCGTCCACCGCGCGCGCTGCTTGCAGTGCCTGCAGCAGGTATTGGGCTTGCGGAAATTCGCGTTCCTCGAAGCCAGTGCGGCCGCGCGCGTCGCATTCGGAGGCTTTCAACATGCGGGCAAAACGTTCCGGCTTGCGAAAGCCGTCGCAGCGCTCGAACAGCTTTTGCAGGGTATCGGCGCGCATCTCGAAAGCGCGCGCCACGTTGCCATGTTCGCGCGCCGTCATCAAGGCCAGGTCGCGCGCTTCGTTGGGCACTTTCAGGCGCTCGCAGGCCTGCTGCACCAGGCGCACGCTGTGCGCTTCATGTCCGTGGTGGCGCGGCCATTCCTCGGGCGGCGTCAGTCCCTTGCCGAGATCGTGGGTCAGGGCGGCGAAGCGCACGTCCAGCGGCTGTTGCAGTCGGGCGGCCATGTCCACCACCATCATCACATGCACGCCGGTATCGACTTCCGGATGATGCTGCGGCGGCTGCGGCACGCCCCACAGCCGGTCCAGTTCGGGAAAGATGCGTTCCAGCGCGCCGCATTCGCGCAGCACTTCGAACATGCGCGAAGGTTTTGCCTCCATCAGGCCGCGCGCCAACTCCTGCCACACGCGTTCCGGCACCAGGGCATCGACTTCGCCGGCCAGCACCATCTGCCGCATCAAGTGGCGGGTTTCCTCCGCCACCGTGAAATCGGTGAAGCGCGCGGCAAAGCGCGCCAGGCGCAGGATGCGCACCGGGTCTTCGGCAAAGGCCGGCGACACATGCCGGAAGATGCGCGCCTTCAGGTCGGCCAGGCCGCCATAGGGATCGACCAGCGTGCCGTCCTCGGCGCGCGCCATGGCATTGATAGTGAGGTCGCGCCGCGCCAGGTCCTGTTCCAGCGTGACGTCGGGCGCGGCATGAAAGGCGAAGCCGGCATAGCCGGGCGCGGTCTTGCGCTCGGTGCGCGCCAGGGCGTATTCCTCGTGGTTGTTCGGATGCAGGAACACGGGGAAGTCGCGGCCCACCGGACGAAAGCCGGCATCCAGCATGTCTTGCGGCGAGGCGCCCACCACCACGTGATCATGATCCTGCACCGGCAGGCCCAGCAGTTCATCGCGCACCGCGCCGCCGACGACATAGGTCTTCATGGGGCCGGCGCGATCCAGTGGCGCTCGAAACGTTCTATGCGCTCCGGCTCGGCATGGGCTTCGGCCACCCAGCGCTGCACCGCCGGCAGGGCGGCGATGCGATCGGCCCAGCTTTGCAGCATGGGCGGCAGCAGCACGTCATAGGTGATGAAGCGCATCACCACCGGCGCGAAGAAGGCGTCGGCAATCGAGAACTCGCCGAACAGGAAACCGCTGCCATCGCGCTCGCCGAATTCGAGCAAGGCCTGTTCCCAGATTTCGCAGATGCGGCCGATGTCGCCTTGCGCCTCGGGGCTGCGGCCCTGGCCCGGGTGGCGGGCGCGGATATTCATGCACATGTCGCGCCGCAGGGCAGCAAAGCTGGAATGCATCTCGGCGCACACGGAACGCGCCACGGCGCGCGCGCGCGCATCCAGCGGCCACATGCAATATTCGGGAAAGCGTTCGGCCAGGGTTTCGCAGATGGCGAGCGAATCGCCGACCGTCAGGTCGTCGGCCATCAAGACCGGCACCCGGCCCGAGGGCGAGTACTTGGCAATTTCGCGCGCAGTGTCGGGCCGATCGAGCGGGATGCGAATTTCTTCAAACGGGATGCCGAAGTGCGTCAACAAGACCCAGGGCCGCATCGACCAGGATGAGTAATTCTTGTTGGCGATCACCAGCTGCAGGCGGCGCGGCTTGCTTGCGAGCTTGGCCGGCTTCGGCGCGGCCAGCGCTTGAAGTTCGGTATCCTGCATCAAAGCCTTCCGTTTATTTGGCCGGTGCTGATTGCGGTGCTGATTGCGGTGCTGCTGCCGGTGCTGTTGGCGGTACCGCCGCCGGTTCGGCTGCTGCCGGTGCTGCTGCTGCCGGCGCTACTGCCGGAGCTGCTACCGGCGCTACCGCCGGAGCTGCTGCCGGAGCTACCGCCGGAGCTGCTGCCGGCGCTACCGCCGGAGCGGCTGCCGGTGCTGTTTGCCCCGGCGCACTGCCGATTTCGACCGGGCTGCTGACTTCGACAATGGAAGACGGAGTGTAACCCTTTGGCGCCACCGTGCCGAGCCTCTCGCGCAGCGATTGCGGCTTGTTTTCAAACAGCGCCGCGTAATAGGTGGCGTTGGAGAGCACGTTCTTGACGTAGTTGCGGGTTTCAGTGAAGGGGATGGTTTCGGCGAACACCGCGCCTTCAACCGAACGATTCAAGGTCGAACGCCACAAGCGCGGCCGGCCGGGTCCGGCGTTGTAACCGGCGGTGGCCAGGGCCTGCGAGCCATCCATGTCGTTCAACACCATCCACAGATAGCGCGTGCCGAGCATGAGATTGGTGGCGATATCGTTCACGCGCGAATGTTCGAAATCGTGCATGCCCATTTTTTTCGCAACCAGCTTGGCAGTAGCCGGCATCAATTGCATCAAGCCGCTGGCGCCCACGTGCGAGCGTGCATTCATCACGAAGCGCGATTCCTGGCGGATCAGGCCATAGACCCAGGCCCGATCCAGCTTGATCGGCTCAACCGCCTTGGCCATCAAATCGGCATGAGGGGTAGGGAAGCGCTGGGTGAAATCGAATTCGGCGCGGGTGCGGTCCGAGGTGTTGACCATGCGGTCCAGCAGATTGATGCGACGCGCATACTCGGCCGCGGCCAGGAACTCGCGGTCGTTCATCTTGCGCAGCTGCCAGTTCCATTCGCGATAGCCTTCGAAGCGCATGTTCAGGTCGAAGAAGCGGATCGCGCGTGCAAAGCCGGGATTGGCGGCCATGGCCTTGATTTCGTCTTCAGTGGGCTGGGTGGCCTGCGGCGGCACGCTGATCTTCATGCCCAGTTCTTCGGTTGCCAACTGGCCGTAGAAATTCCATTGCGAGGCAATCGACTTGAACAGGGCTTCGGCTTCCGGCGCGCGGCCCTCGGCTTTCAGGGCGCGGCCTTTCCAGTAGACCCAGGCGGCATCCTCCTGCAGGCTCTTGGGCATGCTGGCGATGGCTTTGCGCAGCATGGCCCAGTCGCCGGCGCGCAAGGCGGCGCGCGCGCGCCACTGATAGCCATCCAGCGACAGCGGCGCATCGAAGCTGCGGCGCCAATAGCTGTCGGCGTCGGCCGCCGCCTTGTATGAAGCCTGCATGCCGACCTGGGCCCAGGCCAGCGCTTGTTCGCTGGCGCTCAGCCGGGGCGCGGCGCGCTGCAGCATCTGCGCCGCCTGTTCCACATTGCTCTTGGCCACGCGGCCCACGGCGATGATGAACAATTCATGCGAGGCGCGGCTGGCGGAGACGCCGGCGGCGGCCAGTAGCGCCGGCCGCTCCATCGCCTGCGCCACCTGCTTTTCAGGGAGATTGACCGCGGGAGCCAGCCGCCTGGCCAGGGTGCTGTTGTTGTTTTCCGCCGCCAGCCGCATCTGGGCCCAGGCGTCGTCGGCGTTGAACTGCCCGGCCTGCACCAGGGCGTTGACCAGCGCCGGGCAGGCTTCGCCATAGCCATTGGGATTGTTGAGCAGGGCGCGCGCCGGCGCGGCCACGTTCTCGCCCTTGTCCAGGCGCGACATCAGGGCATAGCATTTCAGCTGCTGATCGTCGTTGAGCTGGAACAGCGGATATTGCTGGTCGAAGTTGGTCCAGTCGCGAATCGAGCCCAGCCACAGCAACCAGTCATTGCGCAGGCGATCGCCGATGGCGCTGCCCTCATTGCGCGCCAGGTAATCGCGGATCTCGTCTTCGGTGGCGTTGCGCAGGCGGGTCTTGAGCCGGAAATATTCGACATAGGACGGCACCGGATATTGCGCCAGGCGCGCGGCCAGGCTTGCCGCACGGTCCGCATCATCGCGGCGCGCGGCCTCGCGCAGGGACAGGAACAGATCGTCGTCAGTGCCGGCGGCGTTGACGGCGCCGGCCGCCAGTGCCAGCGCGAGTGACAGAAGAATTCGCTTGATCTTGCTGGCGGCCATGGACGATTTTCTACTTGAGGAAACGACAAAGAGAGACGCTTGAAAAGCGGGGATCAGGATACCATGCGACCTGTTGCTGGCAATCCCTTGAATTGGCCGGCTTCCCGCTTCGACTCTCGCCTTTGAACCATGTCAAGAAAACAGGAATTGCGTCGCCTGCTGCTGCATGAACGCCGCGAAATGCCGCCGCAGCGACGCGATGCCTGCAACGCCGCCTTGCTGAGCCGGGTAAAGGAATGGTGCCTGCACAATGTGCAAGGCGTGCTGGCGCTCTACATGCCGATCCGCGGCGAGCCGGATTTGCTGCCGGCCTGCCAGGCCTTGCTGGATCGCGGCCTGCAATTGGCGCTGCCGGTGGTGGTGGAACGCGATGCGCCGCTGGCGTTCGCGCCCTGGCAACCGGGCCAGGCCTTGCACAAGGACCTGGCCAATGTGCTGGCCCCGGCCACCCACGAAAGAATCCGCCCCGATGCGGTGCTCGTACCCTGCCTGGGCTTCAATCACTTGCGCTATCGCCTGGGCTACGGCGCCGGCTACTACGACCGTACGTTTGCGGTCTTGCCCGGGGTGCGCGCGGTGGGCGTGGCCTGGGCCGCGAGCAAGGTCGGCTTCATTGCCGACCCGCTCGACATGCCGATGGAAGTGGTGATCACCGACGAAGGGATCGTCTGAAGGGAAGGCTGCTTCGATCCTTGCTTCAGCGTTCGTTCAGCTTGAGGCGCTTCCACAGCTCGGTGGTGGCGGCGGCCTGGTTCAGCGAATAGAAATGCAGGCCGGGCGCGCCGCCGGCCAGGAGCCGCTCGCACAATTCAGTCACCACGTCCAGGCCGAAGGCGCGGATCGAGGCGCTGTCGTCGCCGAAACTGGCCAGCTTCAGGCGTATCCAGCGCGGAATCTCGGCGCCGCACATGTCGGAGAAGCGCGACAGCTGGCTGTAATTGGTGATCGGCATGATGCCGGCCGCGATCGGCACCTCCACCCCTGCGCGCCGTGCCTGTTCCACAAAGTGGAAATAGGCGTCGGCGTTGTAGAAGTACTGGGTGATGGCGGCGTTGGCCCCGGCCTGCACCTTGCGCACGAAGTTGTTCAAATCCTCCTGCACCGAACGCGCCTGCGGATGCATTTCCGGATAGGCCGCCACTTCGATGTGGAACCAGTCGCCGGTCTCTTCGCGGATGAAGGACACTAGCTCGCTGGCATAGCGGAATTCGCCGTTGGTGGCGCCATAGCCGCTGGGCAGATCGCCGCGCAGCGCTACCAGGCGCTTCACATTGCTGGCCTGGTAACCGGCCAGGATTTCGCGCAGGTCTTCGCGCGAACGGCCGATGCAGGAGATATGCGGCGCGGCCACATGGCCCTCGCGGCAGATTTCCAGCACCGTGTCGCGGGTGCCGGACTGGGTCGAACCGCCGGCGCCGAAGGTCACTGAAAAATACGCGGGATGCAGCTGCGCCAGCGCGGCGCGCGTGGCGCGCAATTTTTCCATGCCCTCATCCGTCTTGGGCGGAAAAAATTCTATGCTGAAGCTCTTGGAAGACATTTAATTGCTTTTCAAAATCAGGCTCGACAAGGCCCAGGAGATGATGCTGTACAGGAGGGCGCCCATCACCGCCGACCAGAAGCCGGCGACATAGAAACCGCTGACCAGGTTCGACACCGCCCAGAACAGCAGGCCATTGATGACGAAGATGAACAGGCCCAGGGTGAGCAGGGTCACCGGCAGCGTCAGCAGCACCAGCAAAGGCCTGATCAGGGTATTCACCAGGCCCAGCACCAGCGCCGCGAACAAGGCACTGGTGAGGTCGGCGATGGCCACCGATTTCATCAGCCAGGACACCGCGAACAGCGCACCGGCATTGATCAGCCAAACGAGAAGCAGACGCATGGTACCCCCTCAAGTGGCGCCCACCGGCGGCGGACGCGTACTGCGAACAAGCCTGGTGTGGCGGCTGCGAAGGCGGCACGCATCGCGCACCGCCTTCTCGGCCGCTCAATAGATCAAACGCTCAATCGATCAATAGCGGTAGTGCTCGGCCTTGTACGGACCGTCTTGCGACACGCCGATGTAAGCGGCCTGCTCGGCGGACAGCGTGGTCAGTTGCGCGTTGAGCTTCTTGAGCTGCAGGCGCGCCACTTTCTCGTCCAGGTGCTTGGGCAGAGTGTACACGCCGACCGGATAGGCGCTGGTACGGGTGTACAGCTCGATCTGGGCGATGGTCTGGTTGGCGAAGGACGAGCTCATCACATACGAGGGATGGCCGGTGCCGCAGCCCAGATTCACCAGACGGCCTTCAGCCAGCAGGATGATGCGTTTGCCGTTGGGGAAAATCACATGGTCCACTTGCGGCTTGATGTTTTCCCACTTGTACTGCTTGAGCGAGGCGACATCGATCTCGTTGTCGAAGTGGCCGATGTTGCAGACGATGGCCTGGTCTTTCATCTTCGCCATGTGGGCATGGGTGATCACATGATAGTTGCCGGTGGCGGTGACGAAGATGTCGGCGTGCTCGCAGGCGTAGTCCATGGTCACCACGCGATAGCCTTCCATCGCCGCCTGCAGGGCGCAGATCGGATCGATCTCGGTCACCCACACCTGGGCCGACAAGGCGCGCAGGGCCTGGGCCGAGCCCTTGCCCACATCGCCATAACCGGCCACCACGGCGATCTTGCCGGCCACCATGACGTCGGTTGCGCGCTTGATGCCGTCCACCAGCGATTCGCGGCAGCCGTACAGGTTGTCGAACTTGGACTTGGTGACCGAGTCATTGACGTTGATGGCGGGGAAGGCCAGCTTGCCTTCCTTGTGCATCTGGTACAGGCGATGCACGCCGGTGGTGGTTTCCTCGGTCACGCCCTGCACCTTGGCCAGGCGCGTGGAATACCAGCTGCCGTCCTGTGCCAGTTTCTTCTTGATGGCGTTGAACAGGCATACCGCTTCTTCCGAATCCGGGTTGTTCAGGACCGACGCGTCTTTCTCGGCGCGCGCGCCCAGGTGCAGCAGCAGGGTGGCATCGCCGCCGTCGTCCAGGATCATGTTGGAGTAGCCGCCGTCGGTCCACTCGAAGATGCGATGGGTGAAGTCCCAGTATTCATCCAGGTTCTCGCCCTTGAAGGCGAACACGGGCGTGCCGTTGGCGGCAATCGCGGCGGCGGCGTGGTCCTGGGTGGAGTAGATGTTGCACGATGCCCAGCGCACTTGCGCGCCCAGCGCTTCCAGGGTCTGGATCAGCACCGCGGTCTGGATGGTCATGTGCAGTGAGCCGGAAATGCGCGCGCCCTTGAGCGGCTGGCTGGCGGCGTATTCCTCGCGGATCGCCATCAGGCCGGGCATTTCGGTTTCGGCAATGCGGATCTCTTTGCGGCCCCAGTCGGCAAGCGACAGGTCGGCAACGAAAAAGTCCTGGGATGCTGTGTTGGATGCTACGGCGCTCATCACGCCCTCCTTTCGCAAGAAAAAAGTAACGTGAGCGCAGTTGCAAAATGAAAACGGATGCAATCCATTCCGGCCAAGCCTGGCGGACCTGGCGGTCCGTCGCAACGCTCCTTGGCGGCCTCGTATTCTAATCGAAGTGGGGCAGAGCGGCCAGTGCCGCGGCCGCGGATCTGGCCCTGCTGGCCAGCTCAACCAAGCCTGCAAAGAGCAAGCCCGCCAGTGCGCCCAGCGCATGCGAGGGCAGGATTACCGGCGCATCCATCAGGTGCGCGCCGGCGCTCAAGCGGAAGAAATTTTCCAGCACCAGCTTGGCCGCCAGCAGCAACAGGGCCAGCGCCCACCAGGCGCGTGCCGCTTCCTCGCCCTTCCGGTTCAAAAGGAGCAGGGCGGAACCGGCCCAGGCGCCATGCAGCACACCCGACAATCCGGCATAGCGCCACAGCCCGGGCATGGTCCACAAGAGGCCCAGCCCCACGCCCAGCGCACTTGCCACAAGCAGCGCCGCCACCAGGCGCGCCGGCAGCCGCTGCCAGAAAAGTTCGCCCAGCAGGAGCAGCGCCAGCAGATTGAGCAGCAGGTGCCAGCCTCCAAGATGAACGAGATGCGCGCTCAACAGGCGGTACCACTGGCCATGCATGATCGCGCCGCGGTTCCAGTCCAACAGCGGCAAGGCCCACGGCAGTGCGCCCAGCGCCAGCATCACGAGCGCCAGGGCCGGCGCCAGCCAGCGCGCCTGGCGGAAATTCAACGCGAACATGCCGCGCGCCTGGCTTGCCACCAGCCGCGCACACGCAGCGCGGCGACCAGCATGAACAGCACCAGCAGACTGGCCAAGTCCATGGCGCCACCGCCGCCGCTGCCGCCCGCCACCGCCAGGGTCACCGTGGCCGGGGCGCTGGTGCTGGTGTTGTCGGTGGCGTACAGGGTCACGGCATAGGTGCCGGACTGGCTGTCGGGCCAGTCGAAATCGCCGCTGGCCGAGAGCGTGGCGCCCGGCGGAAGATTGGGCGAGTAGAACACCACGGCATCGCCATCCTGGTCCAGCGCGTTCAACTGAAAGCGGATATTGGCGCCGGCGTTCACGCTCTGGTTGGCCGGTGCTTCGATCACCGGCGGCGAATTCACGCGCACGGTCACGGTCTGGCTGGCCGACTTGCCGCTGCTGTCCATGGCCGTCACCACGAAGCCGAAGGTTCCGGACTGCGGCGCATTGAAGCCGGCATTCGGGGTGGCGGCATTGTAGAGCGTCACCGCATCCGGATTGCCGGGCAGCGGCGCCCAGGTTACCGAGGTGATGCTGCGGCCCTGGGGCGCGCTGACATTGGCGTTCAGGTTCACATAGGTCAGCGGCGGCACCACCATGCTGTTGCTGGCGAGGTCGATCACGGGCGCGATGATGGACAAGGCCGCGGCCGCGTCCAGCAAACCGGCGCCGCACTTGCCGGCATAGGCGCCGCCGGCGGCGCAGGAGGTGCCGGCCGGGAAAGGCCGGGCCGAGGCGCGCAGGTAGGAAATGACCTGTGCCCGGCTCAAGGTCGGTTCCAGCGAAAGCATCAGCGCGATCACGCCCGACACGTGGGGCGCGGCCATGCTGGTGCCGGTCATCACCGCATAGCTGTCGCCGCCGGGGCTGGCCACCGGCGTGGTGGAGCCGCTGTTGGACAGCGAATACACGCCCATGCCGTTGGCCGACCAGGTCGACAGGCAAGACACCGAGTTGCGCCCGCAACCGCCGCCCGGCGCGCTGATGGTGACCGCGCTGCCGGTGTTGGCGTAAGTGGCCAGATCGCCTTCCACGCTGTGCGCGGTGACGGCGATGGCGCCGCTGCAATTGGCCGGCTGGTTGAGTCCGGCGCCATCGTTGCCGGCCGCCACCACCACCATCTTGCCGGCATTGGTGACGTCGGAGACCGCGCTCTGGAACACCGCAGAGCAGGCGCCGCTGCTGCCCAGGCTCATGTTGAGCACCCGCGCCGGATTGGGATTGACGCCGGCGCCCGGCAGCGCGTACAGGCCGGCGGCCCAGCGCATGCCGTCGACGATGTCGGAAATCGGTCCGCCGCAATGTCCCAGTACCCGCACCGGCAGGATGCGCACATTGGGCGCGATTCCGGCGCCGCCCAATCCATTGTTGACGGCGGCGGCAATGATGCCGGCGACATGGGTGCCATGCCAGGGGGAACGCTGGGCGGCGCCGCCGTCGTTGCATTCATTGGCGGCGGTGTAGGTGCCGGGGTCGCGCGGATCGGCGTCGCGGCCGTCGCCGTCGCCATTGCCGACCCAGACGCCATTGATGAGCGAGCTGGCAGCCAGGAAGTCGTAGCCGGGCAGGACCGGCGCCAGGTCGTTGTGCGGGACATAGCCGCCGTCCAGCACCGCCACCGTCACCTGGGCGCTGCCGGTCGTCATGTCCCAGGCGGCGGGCATGTTGATGCCGCCGCGGCTGGAGGACGAAGGCGCGGCCAGGTTCCATTGCATGGGCGCGAAGGACGGGTCGTTCGGCATCATCAGCGGCTTGACGATGCGGTCCGGCTCGGCCAGCTCCACGCTGCGTTCCTGCATCAGGCGCGCCGCCAGCGCGCGCGCTTCCGACAGCGGCATGGCATGCGGCAGCCGGATCACGTGCTCGCCGCCCGACATGCGGCGCGTCACGCGCAGATCGAGCTTGGTGGCGCGCTCCAGCGCGCTCGGTTTGGCATGCTCCAGCTGCGTTTCCTGTTGCCGGCCGCGCCGCTGATGCGGCTTCACGATCAGCGAATAGACCAGCTCTTCATTGTCGGGATTGGTACTGGCGGCGGTGCTGGCGGCGGTGCCGGCCGCGCTGGTGGATGCGGATGTGCCGGTCGATGGCGCCAGCGACAGTCCGCCCCAGGCGGGAATGGCCAGGCAAAGGCCGGCCGCGCAGGCCGCGAGGGCCGCGAAGCCTTGTCGAATTTTCATGCTGCGGGTTGTTCTTGTCTTGGGGGATGCGCTTGCTGGTTTCGCAAGCGCGCGCTTCACGGAGAGTTGGGCCGCATGATGGCGTCCGCTTCGGCCCATTCCAGCTCGGGTCGGGCTTGCAGCGTTGCCAGGGCTTTGGCCGGCGTCGCGCTGCGCACGATCAGCACGCAGGCGTCACCGGACATGGGTCGCAGCCATTGCAGATCGAGCCCGGTTTTACGGGACAGATCGGCGATGCCACGGGCATCGCAGGCAAAGGTGGCGGGTCGGAATTTGACGATCACTTGCGCCAGTTGCGGCGCCGGCTCCGCCCGTGCGCAGCCGGCGGCAAGCATGACGCCGGCAAGCAAAAGGGAAGAGGATAAAAAGCGCGCGCGCATGTTTCGCAATCAGTCTTGTTCTGGCGAAACTGTAGCAGGGAGCAGGCTTGTCCGAGCGCAAAAATATCGTTCGATGAGCGGACTCGCGCATCGAAACAACAGCTTGCAAAAAACTCAGCAGACGAAACGACAAGTTCCTGTCGCAGCGCTGACTTGAAAGCTGTTATTGGCTGACTTGGCTGACGCGTGCAGTCAGTTTGAGGGCGATCCAGCGTTGCATGTCTTCCCAGATGCGGCGGCTTTCCTCGATGCTGGGCATCTGGCGCGCATTGGGCAATTCGATGGTGATGACCGGCACCTTCTTTTGATAGCCGCCGTAATTGCCCAGCGATCCAGGGAATACCCCCACCCGCTCGATGCGCAAACTGCCGAAACGCTCCGGCGCCGGCGCCGGGCCATCGAAATCCAGCAGCTTGTAGGGCGCATGCACGGCCACCACCAGATCAGGTTTCCCGCGTTCGATTTCCTGGTGCAGCCAGCGGCTTTCCGGCTCGGACAGGGGCGCGCGGCCGGGATAACGGCGCGGATCGCGCCGGGTCTTGTGGACCCACCAGGCCGGCGCTTCCTGTTGCCAGCCGGGCGTGGGGAAATTGCGGTTCAGGTCGACACCATTGGCATTCACCCGCGTGGCCGGGCGCGCCAGCATGCCATCCGGATTCAAGAGCGGCACCATGTGCCAGTGATAATCCTGGCGCGGCTGCGCGGCCAGCATCTGGATCCATTCGAATACCACGGCGGAAGAGGTCAGTTCATCGCCATGGATGCCGCCCACCAGCAGTATGGAGAGCGGCTTGAAGGAGAGCGCCTTGCCGGACGGGCCAGGCGCCGTGAAGCGCCGGCTGGCGATGGTCATCCTGCGCGCCGAGACGGCGCCGGTCGGCGCCAGCGCGCTCTTGACGCATTGCGCATGACTGATGCGCGGCAGGCGCGGCGTGACTTGCCGGCACCAGCGATCGAGATCGAAGGCAGGCGCGGCAGCAGGATTCGCCGCGAAGCTCGGAACGGACGCGCCGGCCGCCAGGCAAAGGCCGGCCAGCGCCAGCTGGCGCCACACCGGACCGGCGGCGCGCCAGAGCATGAGACTTACAGACCGGCGGCAGCGGCCAGGGCGGCAGCCTTGTCGGTACGCTCCCAGGAGAATTCCGGCTCTTCACGGCCGAAATGCCCATAGGCTGCGCTCTTGGCGTAGATCGGGCGCAGCAGATCGAGCATTTGCACGATGCCTTTCGGACGCAGGTCGAAATGCTCGCGCACCAGTTCTTCAATTTTCTGGTCGCTGATCTTGCCGGTGCCGAAGGTGGTGACCATGATCGAGGTCGGCTTGGCAACGCCGATCGCATAGGAGATCTGGATCTGGCAACGCTCGGCCAGGCCGGCGGCCACGATGTTCTTGGCCACGTAGCGACCGGCGTAAGCGGCCGAACGGTCAACCTTGGACGGGTCCTTGCCGGAGAACGCGCCGCCGCCATGGGGCGCCGCGCCGCCATAGGTGTCGACGATGATCTTGCGGCCGGTCAGTCCGCAGTCGCCCTGCGGACCGCCGATGACGAAACGGCCGGTCGGGTTGACCAGGTAACGCGTATTCTTCAACCATTCCTGCGGCACCACCGGCTTGATGATCTCTTCGATCACGGCTTCTTCAATTGCCTTGTGCTCGATCTCCGGGGCGTGCTGGGTGGAGAGCACCACGGTGTCGATCGCCACCGGGCGGCCATCCACATACTTGAGCGTGACCTGCGATTTGGCGTCCGGACGCAGCCAGGGCAGGCGGCCATCGCGCCGCAGTTGCGACTGGCGCTCGACGATGCGGTGCGCATAGTGAATCGCGGCCGGCATCAGTTCCGGCGTTTCGCGGCAGGCGTAGCCGAACATCAGGCCCTGTCGCCGGCACCCTGGTCGAGATCCAGTCCACGGCCTTCGTCCACGCCCTGGGCGATGTCGGGCGACTGCTTGTCATAGGCCACCAGCACTGCGCAGGATTTGTGGTCGATGCCGAAGTCGGCGTTGTCGTAGCCGATGCGCTTCAGGGTGTCGCGTGCGATCCCGATGTAGTCCACCACCGCATGGGTGGTGATTTCGCCAGCCAGCACCACCAGGCCGGTGTTGCACAGCGTTTCCGCGGCCACGCGGGCTTTCGGGTCTTGCGCCAGGATGGCGTCGAGAATGGAATCCGAGATCTGGTCGGCAACCTTGTCGGGATGGCCTTCGGAAACGGATTCGGAGGTGAAGAAATATTCGCGGGACATGCAGGCTCCGTAAATGTTGAAAGGGCTGGTTGCTGTCGCAGCCTTTCAAGTCGGGCCTGCGACGCTTTAGCGAAATTTTTATACCGCCTCGCAAGTTGTCCATTAACTCGGCGGTCAAAACACTTGTGCTATTTTACGCGTCTTGCGAAAAACGGCAAAAAGTTCCTTGCGACGCATTCTCAATGTTGCTATTCCTGTTCCGCGTGCTGTCGACGCTCCCCCTGTCGGTCCTGCACGCGATCGGCGCCGTGCTCGGCCGCCTGGTTTATCTGGCTTCCCCTTCCTACCGCAAACGCTTGCAGGAAAACCTGGCGCGCGCCGGTCATTCGCAACATCTCCAGCAAGCCATCAGTGAAGCCGGCAAGGGCTTCATGGAATTGCCCTTCCTGTGGTGCGCCAGCGAAGCGCGGGTGATGGCCAAGGTGCGCACCGAGGGTTGGGAGATTGCGCGCGATTCCATCGATTCCGGCCGCGGCGCCTTGTTCCTGACGCCGCACCTGGGCTGTTTTGAAGTGATCCCGCAATCGGTTTCGCATCATGTGCCGGTGATCGTGATGTATCGCCCGCCGCGCAAGGCAGCCCTGAAACCGCTGGTGGAACAGGCGCGCGCCAAGGCCAGGCTGGGACTGGCGCCGGCCAATATGTCGGGCGTGCGCATGCTGCTCAAGTCGCTGCGCCAGGGCGGCGCGGTCGGCCTCTTGCCCGACCAGGTGCCGCAACAAGGCGAAGGCGTGTGGGCGCCATTCTTCGGCAAGCCGGCCTACACCATGACCCTGCCGGGCCGGCTGCTGCAAATGACCGGCTGCGACCTGATCCTGTGCTGGGCCGAACGCCTGCCGCGAGGACGCGGCTGGCTGATCCGCTACGCTCGTTATGACGCCCCGCTTGCGACCGAGGCCGAAGAACAGGCCGCGCAAATCAATGCCGAAATGGAAAAGCTGATCGGCCAGTGTCCGGCGCAATACTTCTGGAGCTACAACCGCTACAAGACGCCCAAAGGCGTGCAAGCGCCGCAAGGGGTTGCCGCATGAGGCTGCTGCTGTTCGTGATGTGGCTGCTGCATTTCCTGCCGCTGCCGGTGCTGGGCCGGCTGGGCGACCTGGTGGGCCGGATGATCTATCGGATTTCCGCCAAGCGGCGCCACATCACGCTGACCAATCTGTCGCTGTGCCTGCCGCAATTGAGTGACAGCGAGCGCGAGCGCATCGCCCGCCGCCATTTCCAGGCCTATGCGCGCAGCGTGCTGGAACGCAGCCTGTTGTGGTGGGCTTCGCAAAAGCGCCTGCAAAAACTGATCGTGTTCGATCCGCCGCTGCCGCTGGCGCAATTAAAAGCCCATCCCACCATCATTCTGTGTCCGCACTTCGTGTGCCTGGATGTGGCCGGGGCGGCGATCTCCATGCACATCAACGGCAGCTCCATCTATACCAGCCAGCGCAGCCAGGTGTTCGACCGCGCGCTGCGGCGCGGCCGCACCCGTTTCCAGCCGCTGACGCTGGTCTCGCGCGAGCAAGGCGTCAAGCCCATCATCCGCGCCTTGCGCCAGGGCCTGCCCTTCTTCATGTTGCCGGACATGGATTTTGGCCGGCGCGAATCGGAGTTCGTGCCCTTCTTCGGCATTCCCGCCGCCACCCTGACCGCGCCGGCGCGCATTGCCGGCGTGACCGGCGCCCAGGTAATGCCGGTGATCGCTACCTTCCTGCCCAAGTATCGCGGCTGGCGCGTGCGCTTCTATCCGCCCTGGGAAGATTATCCGGGACCGGACATCCTCGCCGCCACCGAGCGCATGAACCACTTCATCGAAGAGCGCGTGCTGGAAGCGCCGGAACAATATTTCTGGGCGCACAAGCGCTTCAAGACCCGGCCCGAGGGCGAGCCCGACCTGTATGGATTGGCGGGAGCGGGCGACACTGAAACCGGCGACGAAGCTTCCGAGGATGACAGAGCTGCGCCCGTATAATCGAAGGCTATGAAACTCAAATTCACCAAGATGCACGGCGCCGGCAATGACTTCATCGTCATCGACGCCATCCATCAGCAGCTGGAAATCACGCCCGAGCAATGGCAGGCGCTGGCCGACCGTCGCTTTGGCATCGGCGCCGACCAGATTTTGGTGGTGGAACCGCCGCGCCAGGCAAATGTGGATTTCCGTTACCGCATCTACAACGCCGACGGCGGCGAAGTCGAGCAATGCGGCAATGGCGCGCGCGCCTTCGTGCGTTTCGTCACGGAAAAAGGACTCACCGACAAGCGCGCAATCCGGGTCGAAACCATGGCCGGCGTGATCGAGCCGCGGCTGGAAGCCGATGGCCAGGTCACGGTCAACATGGGCGCTCCGGTGCTGGAGCCGGCGCAAGTGCCCTTCGACGCCAAGGGTCTCACGCCGCGGCATGAAGGCGAAGACACGCTGTGGCCGCTGGACGTGGGCGGCGCCATCGTCGACATCTCGGTGGTCTCGATGGGTAATCCGCATGCGGTGCAGGTGGTGCCCGATGTCGATTCGGCGCCGGTGCCGGGCATGGGCCCCTTGATCGAGCGCCACGCCCGCTTTCCGCGGCGCGTGAATGCCGGTTTCATGCAGGTGCAGGATCCGCACCGGATCCGCTTGCGGGTGTACGAACGCGGCGCGGGCGAGACTCTCGCCTGCGGCACCGGCGCCTGCGCCGCCGTGGTGGCCGGCATACGGCGCGGCCTGTTGCAGTCGCCGGTGCGGGTGGAAACCCGCGGCGGCGTGCTCAACATCGCCTGGGCCGGCAATGGCCAGCCGGTGATGATGAGCGGCCCGGCGGTCAGCGTGTTCGACGGCGAAATCGAAATCGACCGGCTGTGATTTCCGCGGGCCCGGAAAACTCCGTGCCCGGCTCGGTTGGGCTCGGTTAGAATCGGCCGCTGATGCAGCGCCGCCAGGCTGCTGCCGCCCTCTGGAATTGCCATGACCGCAGAAACCGACTCCAACGCCGTCGCCGACTACCTCGCCCGCCATCCCCATTTCTTCGAAGAGCATCCGCACTTGCTGGCCGAGCTGCGCCTGCCCAGCACCCTGGGCGCGCGCACGGTGTCGCTGCAGGAAAGGCAGACCGAGGTACTGCGCGAAAAACTCAAGATGCTGGAGCTGCGCCTGGCGCAACTGTTTCGCATCGGCGAGGAAAACGATGGCCTCAACGCCCGCTTCCAGGAATGGACCGGCGCCCTGCTCAGCGCGCGCAATGACGTCGACCTGCCGCACGTGCTGGTGGATGGCCTGAAATCCATCTTCAAGGTGCCGCATGCCACGCTGCGCCTGTGGAATGTGGCGCCCGACTTTGCCCACACCTGGTATGCCGAAGAAGTGGCGGCCGACACCCGCATCTTCGCCAGCAGCCTGCAGGTGCCCTTCTGCGGCCCCAACAATGATCTGGAAGCGGCGCAGCTGCTGGACGACGCCGGCAACGTCGCCTCGCTGGCGCTTTTGCCCTTGCGGGCGGCAGCCGACGGCGATGCCTTTGGCCTGCTGGTGCTGGGCTCGCCCCAGCCCGAACGCTTTTCCGCCGACATGTCCACCGATTTCCTGGACCGCATCGCCCGCACTTCGTCGGCGGCCCTGCTGCCGCTTCTGGCCTGAATCGGAGCGCCGCGGTGGACCTGCAAGCCGACCGCGCCGACTGGCTGGCAGCCTTGCGCACCCAGCGCAAGCTGTCCGAACACACGGTGGAAAACTATGGGCGCGACCTGGCCCTGCTGCTGGAATTCCTGAAGCAGGAAGGCG